>NZ_LR134173.1:2561428-2899285 GCF_900635815.1 Legionella cherrii | reverse complement strand
TGTATCTTCGATTAAATGGTGATCATCCACGTCGATGTCGCCATTGGCATATAATTCAAGATTAAATCCACCATGTTTGGCTACCTGCTCCAGCATGTGGTTAAAAAAGGGCAATGGTGTATTGATTGGACTACTTTGATCGACATCCAATGTTAGGTTCAATTTAATCTCGGTTTCTTTTGTCTTTCTTTGAATCACTGCGGTTTTTTTGTGATTAAGAATTGTTTGAGTAATTTGATCCCATCCATGCTCTTTAGATACTGGCAAAAATTTGATACCTAGATTGTCAGCCAGTTGTCGATCAGTTTCTCTGTCACCAATAACCCATGAACATGAATGATCAATTGTTTTTTCTTTAAAAAATTGATCCAGCAATCCTGTTTTAGGTTTCCGGCAGAAACAATTGTCTTCGGGCATGTGAGGACAAATAAAAATTTCATCAAAAAATATGCCCTGTGAAGAGAAAAGATCCAGAGTAAATTCATGACAAATCATAAAATCATCTTCAGGAAAAGCAGGGGTACCTAGACCATTTTGATTGCTCACCATCACCAAGCGAAAACCTTGATTTTGTAGTCGCAGTAATGCTGGAATAACATAGGGAGTGAGCTTAATTTTATCCAATGAGTCTACTTGAAAATCAAAAGGTTCTTCGATTAAGGTACCATCACGATCAATAAATAAGATTTTTTGCATTTTAATATCCTAAGCCATTATTTTGAAAAGAAGATAGAGCATTCAGCAACAGCTGATTTTGTGGCTCATCACCTACAGTGATTCGTAAATGATCGTGCAACGAGGATTGAGGTGAAAAACTTTTGATCACCATGCCTTGTTTGATAAGCCATGAGACTAATTGGGTTGTATGTTTTGTTTTAATAAGAATAAAGTTCGTTTCTGTTGGATACACTTTCTCAATCACAGAGCAAAATTGTAATTTCTGGATCAATTTTGTTCGCGAAGTACTTATCCTATCAATTGCTTCTAAAAACCAATCAGAATTTTCCAATGCGCGCAGTGCTAAATCAATCACAACACTTGAAAGGGGAAAGGGAGGCATAATTTTATTCAAGCGTTGGATTAGCTGTTCTTGTGCTAATACAATGCCCAAACGAAGGTTGGCAAGACCATAGGCTTTCGACAAAGTACGCAAAACAATTAAGTTGTCATATTCAGGAATTAAACGAGTTGCACTTGGTGCCTGAGTAAATTCGATATATGCCTCATCAACCACGATGACGGAGCGATTTTTGTACTCCGCACATAGCTGTGCGATAAAATCCAGATCGACTCGGTGAGCAGTTGGATTATTCGGGTTACACAAAAAGATAATTTTACAATTTTTTTGCCAACTCTTGCCGATATCTTCCAGTGAGATTTTAAACTGACACAGAGGATCTAACGGACACTCGATAAGCTGGGCATCTTGTAATGATGCATAAAAGGAATACATGGAAAAGGTAGGTGGAAATTGCATGCAAGCGTCTTGGCCTGCACTTAAAAACAAACGACTGATTAAGTCAATGCCATCATCTGAGCCTCGAGTAAGTACCATTTGATTTATATTAACTTGATAGCGTTTTGCTAATTGCTCTTGCAGCTGGTCTTGTAAAGCTTTTTCTGGATAAAAATTTAAGTCGATATCCGTACTTAATGCAGACCAAGGAAGCTCGTTTGCGTGGAGTCGGTATTTAATTGGAGCACTGCCAAGAACATAGGGTTCTTTGTTTAACAATTCAGAGCGTATTAAGTTGAGTACGGACATTTATTTCTCCAATGAAGCAAGTCTAATTTCCACTGCTTTGGCATGGGCATCCAATCCTTCAATCTGTGCCAGTGCAATTGCCGAGGGCCCTAACTCCCTAATTCCCTCGGTGCTAATCGATTGCACGTTAAAACAAGTTAAAAAATCGAGGGTACTCAGACCATTGTGATTTCTGGCAAAACCATAGGTTGGAAGAACATGGTTTGATCCGGTCACGTAATCCCCAAGGGTTTCGGCAGCCCAGGGACCTAGAAATATACTGCCTACAGAATTGATTTCCTCAATCCAAGACTCGGCATCTTTTCGATTGAGAATCAAATGCTCTGGAGCATAGGAGTTAATGATGTTTAATTGTTCTGTTTTTTCTGCGCAGACAATAATCATGCTATTCGCCATGGATTGCTGGATTATTTGCGCTCTTGACAAAGTACTGAATTGAACTTGCAGCTGTTGGTTCACTTGTTCTGCACATTGAAGCGTGTCACAAACCAAAATGACTTGGGAATCGACACCATGCTCTGCTTGCGCCAGCAAATCAGCAGCGATAAATGCTGGATTTGCTTGATTGTCTGCAATAATCATGACTTCGGATGGTCCGGCGGGCATATCTATAGCGGCACCATATGGATCTGAGGCAACTAGAGTTTTGGCTTCAGTAACATAACGATTACCTGGCCCAAAAATTTTGTCTACTTTTGTAACTGTTTCTGTACCATAAGCCATAGCTGCGATTGCTTGTGCCCCCCCAAGGGTATAAATAGTATCTATGCCACATAAACGTGCTGCTACAAGAAGATGTTCATTGATTGAACCTGATGCATCAGGTGGTGTGCATAATATTTTTATAGGACATCCAGCTACGACTGCAGGTACAGCTTGCATTAATAATGAAGAAACTAACGGCGTATTATTACCACCAGGTATATACAGACCAACCCGTTGAATGGGTCTATAGGTGGTGTCAATTGTCACACCATGAGCAGTACAAATTTTTTTGTTTTCTGGTAAAAGGGATTGGTGATACAGAGTAATTGTCTTTATGGCTTCAGTGATGGCTGTCAGTGATTTCTTACTGATGCACGAATTTTCAATTTTCTGTCTGGGAATTTGTAGGCTTTGCAAACGAGCGCCATCAAACTGTTCTGTGAATGCAAATAATGCATCATCTCCAAAGGTACGCACCTGTTTAATAATCTCTTGCACTTTGTCTTTTGCGGAAGATGCTTGCAAGGGACGAGTAAGATAGTGTTTTTTTTCCGTCTGCGAGAGGGATTGCCAATTTTTAATCGATAACATCATATTACTCCAACATTTTTTCTATAGGTAACACCAATATAGAACTGGCTCCGAGGGTTTGAATGGTTTCTAAAGTGTTCCAAAATACGCGTTCACTAGAAACAACATGAACGGCCACTTTATTCATAGTTCCGGGTAAAGGCAGAATGGTGGGTGACTCAGCGCCAGGTAGTTTTTCTGCAATGGCTTCGAGGGCTGATTTTGGGGCATGAAAAACAATGTATTTTCTTTCTTGTGCCTGTTGTACGGATTGAATTCTTCGCGAGAGCATGTCAAACAAGTCTTGAAACATACAGGAAGGCTTCTCATCACTTTGAATCAATACCGCTTGGCTGGAAAGTACGGTATCCACTTCATAGAGCTTGTTATCTTCCAAGGTTTGCCCGCTTGAAACCAGGTCACAAATCGCATCGGCCATACCCATGCGTGGAGCAACTTCAATGGAGCCTGATAATACAAGGCTTTCCGCACATATTTTTTTATTCCGCAAATATTGGTTGAGCAAATTTGGATAGCTGGTAGCAATTCGCTTACCATCTAAACTCCCCGGTCCTCGATAATCTGTGGATTCAGGGACAGCTATAGATAAGCGGCAAGTACAAGTGCCTAATGCGGCTGAAATTTTGTATGATTTGGTTGGATTCGCAAGAGCTGCTTCAAATAAGACATTTTCACCAACGATGCCGCCATCACATAGGCCATCGAATACCAAGGTAGGGATGTCATCATCACGTACAAAAAGTAAATCAATAGGAAAGTTATCAACATGGGTGAGCAAGCTATTCGGTTTGATACGAAATTTTAAACCGCATCTCTGTAAAAGACTTAGAGATTCTTCTGATAAGCGCCCCTTCTTCTGCAAGGCTAAACGTAAACGATTTTTCACGATGACTCCAATCTCTTCGCGATTAATTCATAACCGCCTGTACCAAAACTTAAACAGCGCGCCACACGGGTTATTGTGGTTACACTGACCCCCGTTTGTTCATGAATGGTGCGATAGGGGATACCTTGTCGCAATAGAGGAACGACCTGCCAACGATCTGCCATTGCTTCCAATTCAGCTGGGGTGCATAGGTCAGTAAAAAACTGTAACGCTTCTTCTTTATTCTCAAGCAAGCTGAGGGCATGCATTAAATCAGGGAGAGCAGAATGTTTTATCGTAGTATGTGTTTTCATGTTAATGTATTAATGTAGTAGAACATTAACTCGATAATAATGTCTATTTTTAATACTGTCAATAAAAAATGATGGCACGAATCAATCTTTGATGAACTCAACATAACCTCAGCCTGGATGCAGCAATACGGACACGGGTTTTGGGGATCATCACCCCGAGCAATGAGGGGGGGCTGCACGGAATCCAGGCTCCAAAAATAAATGTAAAGCCGATGAACTCAATTGATAGACTAACAGATGTTGGTTGGGCCTTGGCCCTACAATGGAGCGCCTAGGGAGCGGGTAAAGAATGAATACCCTTATCCGCCCTAATGGACACCTTCTTGCCTATTGAGGAGAAGGGAATACCAATGTTGTTGCACTCCACTCAGGTTATCGAAAAGCGATGTACTATGTTGATTGATGCGCAAAATTTTATAGGTTAACACCATAAAGTGCTTGATAATCCTCAAGCTTTTTAACCTGCTCGTTTTGATTGACACTTTTTAAGTAGTCGATTAAATCAAATAAGGTGATGATGGAATAAACGTCAATACCTTGAGCTTTAATTTCAGCCAATGCTGAGTTTTGAGATACTCCTCGTTCGCAGCGATCGAGTGCTATGATAACCCCAGTTAATTGCCCTCCATTTTCTTTAATTAAAATTTGAGACTCTCTAAAAGCAGTACCTGCAGTAATGACATCATCAACGATAATCGTTCTTCCAGTTAATGGAGCACCAATTAATTGACCTCCTTCACCATGATCTTTTACCTCTTTACGGTTAAAAGTAACGGTAGTTTCTTGACCGAATTCTGCTAGGGCTATTGCTGTAGCGGTAGCAAGAGGTAACCCTTTATAGGCTGGTCCAAACAAATGATCAAATTGAGCCTTTTGTTCGGTTAGCGTCTTTGCATAAAATTGTCCCAACTGCCGTAAAGCGTTCCCTTGATAAAATAATCCTGCATTAAAAAAGTAAGGACTGCTCCGACCTGACTTTAAAGTAAATTCACCAAATTTTAATACTTGGCAATCAAGTGCTAATTTTATAAAAGCTGATTTCATCTGATTCATTATGTAGTTCCAGTAGAGAAAAAAAATTTAAAGATCGCGATTTTTTTTTAAAAAATCCTTAACAATCAATAAAAAACTGCTATGCTAATCTATATGTAGTGAATTATTTCCTACATGAGTAAATGTTTATTATAACTCAGTGTTTTAATCATGAGTATTTTTTACACTGAAAATAAACATCTGTAATAGTTGGATAGTAAAGCTTAAGACAAAGGGGATAGCTAATGTCGCAAAGAGAAACGGGCCATGTAAAATGGTTCAATGAGAAAAAAGGATTTGGATTTATTATTAATGAAAATGGCGATGACATTTTTGTTCATTATAAAGATATCCAAGGTGTTGGATTCAAAACTCTTCATGAAAATGATCCAGTTTCCTTTGTGCTTGATAAAGGACCGAAAGGGTTGAAGGCACAAGACGTTACAATTATTACTGAATAAGTAAAGTAACGAATCAAATATTCTCAGCTATCGCTGCGTGTTAAGTTTAACCTGGGCTAAGGATTTCCTACAACCTGGGTTTGCTTTTCATGCAATTAAATTTTGGTTATAGCTGCAACCTCAGAATTATTGTTCTGGCATATTCTTTTACTGAGCCTGAACGTATAATCTAAGGATGTGGTAAACTAATCAAGTGGTTTTATTGTCTAAAAATTCATTCTAAAGACATAACCAAAAAAGAAAATCTATCATTACTCTTGAATTTCCTACAAAGATCTTCATATATACCGTTCTTGTTATTGAATCATCGTTTTAGGGGTATGTATGAAAAATTTACCTATGTATCAAGTGGACGCATTTGCATCCAGTCTTTTCGAAGGTAATCCAGCAGCAGTTTGTCCTTTAGATAATTGGCTCACAGAAAATGAAATGCAAAAAATCGCTGCAGAAAATAATTTATCAGAAACGGCTTTTTTTGTTCCTGAAGAAGAGGGATTTTATATTAGATGGTTCACGCCCAACGAAGAAGTTGCATTATGTGGCCATGCTACGCTTGCTACGGCGCATGTCATTTTTAATCAATTAGGATTTAAGGGGAAAGAAATAAAATTTAATTGCAAGAGTGGGAGGCTAATTGTACGCAAACAAGGGGATGGATTAATGATGGATTTTCCAGCATTACCTTATTATCCAATTGAACTTTCTCCCGAGCTGCAACTGTTAAATTTAAAAAAACCTCAGAAAGTCCTTAAAAGTCAGTTTGATTTAATGTTTGTTTATGAAAATGAAAGCGACGTGAGAGATGCACAGCCTGATTTGGATGCTGTAGCCCGTTTGGATTATAGAGGTTTAATTTTAACTGCCCCAGGTAACAATACTGATGTTTATTCACGCTGTTTTTATCCTGGATGTAATGTTCCAGAAGATCCAGTGACGGGTTCTGCACATTGTGTTATTGCACCTTATTGGTGTGAACAACTGGGTAAATCACATATCAAAGCGATGCAAGGAGGTAACCGCCAGGGCAAGCTGCAGTGTGAAGTTAAAGAAGGGCGTGTTTTTCTTTATGGAACGAGTCATCTTTATTTACAAGGTACAATTTATTTGCCATGAAAACTATCGAGACACCTAGGCTATTGTTAAGAGCTTGGAGCGATGAGGATATCGCTCCATTTTTTTCTATGAATCAAGATCCTAAAGTGATGGAATTCATGCCCAATCTATGGACTATGGAGATGGTGACTTCATTTATAGAACGCATGAATACTCAACTCGCTGAAGCCCATTTTACTTTATGGGCTGTTGAAGAAAAAAGTACACACCAATTCATGGGGTTTATTGGTTTAAATAGTCCAGTTTGGGAAGCACATTTTACACCCTGTGTAGAAATCGGATGGCGTTTGGCATTTTCTTTTTGGGGTAGGGGTTATGCAACTGAGGGAGCCAAAGCTGTTTTGAATTACGCGTTTAATATTTTAAATTTAAAAGAAATAGTTGCCTTTACAGTTCCTGATAATTTACGTTCCCAACGCGTTATGGAAAAGCTTGGAATGATTCGAGATGTACAGGGGGATTTTCTTCACCCTAAAATTGACCCTGTCAATTCTTTGGCGAAACATTACTTATTTAGGATAACTAATAATCGGGATGATTGATTTTATTGTGCTATCAAGTCATCCCTGTGTTACGCTCGGGTTAACGTTCTAGCGCATTTATTTAATGACTTTATATAGAGTTCTAATTATTATGGGTTGTATTTGGAATGTTCATGTGAGAAAAGGAGCGCTATGACTATCTATATGTTTCCTGGGCAAGGTTCCCAGGCAAAAGGAATGGGAATTGAATTATTTTCATATTTCCCTGAACAAATAAAACAAGCTGATGAGGTTCTAGGATATTCCATTAAAGAATTATGTTTAGAGGATCCAAAGCAGCAATTAAGTCATACCGAATACACTCAACCTGCGTTATATGTTATTGAAGCCCTTTCTTTTTTAGCCAGAGCAGAGGAAGAACCAATGCCAGAATATCTCATTGGACATAGTCTAGGAGAATATGCTGCATTATTTGCTGCGGGTGCTTTTGATTTTGTCACTGGGTTAAAACTGGTGCAAAAACGAGGCGAGTTGATGGCCCAGGCTAGTGGGGGAGGAATGCTTGCTGTAATTAATTTAACTGAGGATCGAATCAAGTTTTTACTTAGAGTTAATGGATTGGATTCTGTAGATTTTGCTAATTTTAACTCGCCGAAACAAATAGTCCTTTCAGGACCTGCTGTCGATATTGCCAAAGCGAACGAACTACTTGCCAGTGAAGCGTTGATGTGTGTGCCCTTAAAAGTTAGTGGCGCTTTCCATTCACGTTATATGCAATCAGCTGCTGATGAGTTTGCAAAATTTATTGCTCCTTTTCAGTTTTCGCCGCTCCAATCGCAAGTGATTGCTAATGTCTCATCGGAACCTTATACCGACAATATGGTGAAAGATAATTTGGTGAAGCAAATTACTCATCCAGTACGCTGGACTGAAACAATTCGCTATTTAAAGAATCAAGGCGAAACAGTTTTTATAGAAGTGGGGCCCGGAAATGTGTTAACTCGCTTGGCCGCGCAAATTTGATTGTCTTAAAGGAATACCTCATTCGCCCTAAGAGGGCGTATTTTGTTTATTTTCCGTCGTCCCCAACCTAGCGAGGGATGCACTACGTGACAATTGAGAGAGCCCTCGTGGCACTCGGGATGACCGGAAGAGGAGTGAATGATAAATTCTCTAGTTCGTGATATCCAAATGAAAAAAATCATCTACACTTAATCATGGTTCAATTTACAGAGGAAGTAATATGACGATTAGACTGAAACATGATGGCGGAACGTTAGAAGCAATAGAGCTTGTTCATTTACAACATCATTTAGCGATTCCTCACCTTATGAAGTATCTGCAGTCAAAAGGTTCAAAACAATGTAAATCAATCAAAAAAATTAGTGTAGATCACTCTTGCTTGAATGATAAAGATTATTTTGCATTACATGATATCTTGAAATTATCATCAAAAGTTAATGAGATTTCATTTGAAGCGAATCATATTGATACTGATCGCATTGCTTATTTATTTGAATCTTTGCCCAGTAAGGAGCTCAATAAAGTCAAATTCACAGACAATTGGATAGGCGATAAAATTTCTAGTGATTTTTTCTCTTTTTTTAAACACTAAAAAACTGGCTGTTTTGGATTTATCTTTAAATTGGTTGCGAGATATTGGTGTGCAGCGTTTACTCAATGCAATAGATGCAAATACTGAATTAAATGAGTTGGTATTAAGCTGTAATGATTTTGGTTTGGATGGCATGAAAGCATTGCGTTATTTTGTATTGGAGCATCCTTCGTTGAAAATTTTGGATATATCCTATAACAACTTGAATGAACGATGTGCTGAAGAAATTTCCGCTATGATCACTGAATCACGATCTCTGACTCATTTGAACGTCAGAAGTAATAAAATTGGTGATGCTGGTGCTGAGCTTATTGCACAATCATTAAAATCTAATAATAATTTAAAATATGTAGATTTATCAGATAATAAAATCTCAGAGACAGGTCTGTCTCAGCTCGTACGTGAGGCAGAAGCTCATAGTCATCTTGAAGACTTAATATTAAAGCATAACGATCTTCTTCCCTCAGCATTAAAAACGAGTCGTCCAGACTTGCAAATTGTTTGTTGATAACATAGATGCAGAATTAAATAACCGTTCAGTGTAGTATGCATCCCTAATGATGAATATTAATGAACGGTTATCGTTTAAACTTTGGAGTTATGTTGATGGGCCTTGGTGTTTTTTACCTTTTGAAAAAGCGAATTTTCTTGCCTTTTTTTCTTACCCAGTTTTTTGGCGCTTTTAACGATAATGCATTCAAATTAGCGATGCTCACTTTGATTAGCTATCACTTAACCCATGACCAAGCTCAATCTGAATTTTATCAAGCAATAGCAGGTGCTTTATTTATAACGCCTTTTTTTCTTTTTTCAGCCACTGCTGGACAATTAGCGGATAAATACGATAAAACATTAGTGACCAGGGTGATTAAAATATTAGAATTATTTTTAATGATTGTTGGTAGCTTTTCTCTATATTTTGGCAATATTTCCTTGATGATGATAACCCTGACGGGTTTAGGCATTCACTCAACATTTTTTGGACCCATAAAATACGCCATTCTACCCGATCATTTACCCAAAAATGATTTATTAGGTGCAACAGGTCTTATTGATGCGAGTACCTTTATCGCTATTTTAGTAGGAACTACCATGGGTACCTTATCCATTGGAGCAAATAATCCTAGACCTTACATGGCAGTTTTTTTAACTGTGATTGTTGCTCTTGCTGGGTTAACTTCAAGTATGTTGATACCCAGGGCTCCTTCGACATCGGAATCTATTAAGGTTGATATTCAGATTTGGCGTGCCACTTATCAAATGTTGAAGATGGCTACAGAGCATTTTGGTATTTTATTATGTATTCTAATTTTATCTTGGTTTTGGTTGTTAGGGACAGTAATCCTTACCAAACTACCTGACTACACGAATTATGTTTTAGGAGCAAATAATACTGTTTTTGCACTATTCCTGGCATTGTTTTCATTAGGCATTGCATTCGGTTCTCTTACGGTTAATTATATTTTTCAAGGCCGGATTAATCTTACTATGGTTCCTTGGGCTATGTTTGCCTTTACTTGTTTTTCAATGGATCTGTATTGGGCCTCACCTCATGCAACGGAGCAAAATACGTTACTATCTCTAGATACCTTCTTTACACACTTTAATCATTGGCGCATTGCTTTTGACTTATTTATGTTAGCCTTTAGTTCAGGTTTATTTCTTGTGCCGCTGTATACTTATTTACAGGTCATGAGTCCACCTCACTCTAGAGCACGAATTATTGCTACCAATAATATTTATAACTCGTTATTTATGGTTGTGGGCACATTTATGGTCATTGGTCTCTTGCATTTTAGCGCGGCAATTCCACAAATTTTTTTAATTTTAAGCCTATTCAACGCAATAGCTGCAGCCCTTGCTCGCATTTATATAAGAAGGGTGGCTTTGCCATAAATGTGATAGAAAAAAATAAAATGAAACAAACAAGGCTGAATCAATAAAATGCAGGTTGGGCCAAGGCTCTACCTATATTGAATTCAGTATTGTAGCCAGTTTAGCCCATCCTAATCCAATTACAATTTTTGTGTCTCTGCTAACCAATCACGTGCTGGCAGAAAATCGGTATAAAGTTTCGCTTCCGCACTCTGTGCAACAGGCTGCCAGTTGTATTCCCACGTGACTTCAGGGGGTAAGGACATTAAAATGGATTCGGTTCTGCCGTTTGACTGTAATCCAAATAAAGTACCGCGGTCATAGACTAAATTGAATTCTACATAGCGTCCTCTTCGATAATTCTGAAATGCTTTTTCTCTTTCACCAAAGGGATGGGATTTGCGACGTTCCACTATAGGGGCGTAAGCTTCAATGTAGTGATTGCCTATGCTTTGCATCAAGGAAAAACTATGATCAAAACTTATTTCATTATAATCGTCAAAAAATAAACCACCAATACCACGCGCTTCATTTCGATGTTTGATGAAAAAATAATCATCACACCATTGTTTGAATTTAGGATAAATCGATTGGCCAAAAGGTTGGCAGGCACGTAATGCAGTTTGATGCCAATGGATGCAATCTTCTTCAAATCCATAATAGGGAGTTAAATCAAATCCACCACCAAACCACCAAACAGGGTCAGCCCCTTCTTTTTCTGCAAGAAAAAAACGAACATTTGCATGTGAAGTGGGTACATAAGGATTATCAGGGTGAATGACCAAAGAGACACCAAGCGCATTAAAGTTTCTTCCTGCTAATTCGGGACGGTGTGCGCTCGCTGAAGCAGGGAGTTTTTCTCCAGAGACGTGGGAAAAATTGACACCTGCTTTTGCAAAAACGGAACCTTGAGCCAAAACACGGGTAATTCCACCACCTCCAGAAGGACGCTCCCAAGCATCTTCAATAAATTGAGCTTGGCCATCTAAATTTTCAAGTCTCGAACAAATTGTATTTTGTAATTGCAGCAGATAGGTTTTTACTTGTTGTATCGCATGTTCAGGAAGGGTGTTGTCTTTTGACATGGTTGAGCTCCCCAGGGTTATAACCTGTTTATTTTCTCACTTATTTGAAATTGGCACAATGTTTGCTTTTCTAGTTGTACTTACTTTAAGAGGGGGAACTATGGCGTTAGATCTTGATACATATTTTGGAATACACGCTAAAGCCTTAGTAGCACGCGAACATAGAGCTTCGCAGTTGGCAAACAATTTGGCTAATGCCAATACGCCCAATTATAAAGCTCAAGATATCGATTTCAATGAGTTTTTAGCTGCCAGTATGGCTGGTGGAGCTCAAAAAATGCAGGTTACCTCCCCAGAGCATATTAATACGAATGCCGATTTTTCAGCGAATTTGAAATATCGAGTGACTTCGCAAATGTCATTAGATGGCAATACGGTAGATAAAGATTTAGAAACCACAGAATTTGCACATAACTCGCTTAACTATCAGGCTAGCCTGAGTTTCCTTGATAATAAAATTAAATCCATGATGCTGGCGTTGAAAGGAGAATAATCATGACATTAAGCGCGATTTTTAATATTGCAGGTTCCGCATTAACAGCTGAGACAGCTCGTTTGACTACTAGCGCTGAGAACATGAGTAATGCTAACGTAGAGTCAGGTAATCCTAATGATGTATATAAAGCAAAATATCCTATTTTCAAAGCAGTTCAGGAACATGCGAATCAATGGATGGGAGAACAAATATCGGGAGGCGTTCAGCTTAAAGGTACTTATGAGACTACTTCGGACCCTATTAAGCGTTATGCGCCTGATAATCCCTTAGCGGATAAACAAGGTTTTGTTTATACACCGAATGTAAATTATGTTGAAGAAATGGCAAACGTAATTTCAGCTTCAAGGTCATATCAAATGGATGTTGAATTGCTTAATACAACAAAACAGCTTATGCAGCGTACCTTAAAGCTGGGTGAATAAAGGGAGGGAAAGGAATGACAACAAATTCGGTTAATGGGACGAACACATCGAATCTACCTTATAATCAAATTGATTCTTCAGCAAAGAATAGTCTGGGACAACAGGATTTTCTACGCTTAATGGTAGCTCAAATTCAAAATCAGGATCCCATGCAACCTCAGGTAAACGGTGAGTTTTTATCCCAGTTGGCTCAGTTTAGTACCAATGATGGGGTTGCTAAAATGCAGGAATCATTACAGCAGATGGCTACATCGCTCCAATCAAATCAGGCTTTACAAGCTTCAGCCTTGGTTGGTCGTAAGGTTTTAGTCAATAGTAATACTCTTCAATTGGGTGCAGAGGGTGATTCAAAGGCAGCAGTGGATATCCCACCAGGACTCAGTAATTTGAGTGCCTCTATTTACTCAGAAACTGGAGAGCTTATAAAGACAATTCCCTTGGGCCAACCTACACCTGGATTTTTTCAATTCAGCTGGGATGGCACCGGCGGAGACAATAATCGCGTGAAAGAAGGTAAATATAAGGTAGATGTCCATGCAGTTTATGGAGGGAAAGAGGTGTCTTTAAAAACAATGACCTCTGCAAATGTTGATAGTGTAAGCCTTGGGCAAAATGGTGAAGGCTTAAAATTAAATGTTGCAGGAGTTGGACCAATATCATTGGATCAGGTAAGACAAATATCAGTTTAAAGCAGGAGGCTAAAATGATTTTTGACGCAGCGCTAAGTGGACTTCAGGCAGCAACAAGTAATTTGGACGTTATAGGAAATAATATCGCAAACTCTTCTACAGTAGGATTTAAAGGATCGCGCGCAGATTTTGGTGATATTTACTCATTTGGTGGTTACGGTAGCTTTGGTGCAGGCAGTACATCAATCGGTGGTGGGGTGATGTTAACCTCGGTTCAACAACAGTTTGCATCAGGAAATTTGACCAATAGTACAAACAGTCTGGATTTGGCAGTGAATGGTTCTGGATTTTTTATTTTGGAGAATCCAGGAGGCGGGACAGTCTATACACGTGCTGGTCAGTTTAGTTTGGACAACCAAAATTATATTACCAATGCTAATGGACAATATCTTACTGGGCTACTTACGGATGGAAAAGGAAATATTACTGGAACATCAGGGAAATTACAGATAAATACAGCAAATATAAGTCCTCAGGCAAGCAGTAAAGTGACCACCGGGGTTAATTTGAACTCGCAAAGTACAGCTCCAGCAGTTGACTGGACTGGTGGCGCAACACCGCTTAGTAGCTCATATAATAATCCTACTTCCTTGACTATTTACGACAGCTTAGGAAATTCTCACGTATTGAGTATGTATTTTATCAAAGCTGATTCTGCTGCGGCATCAGGACAACCTAATGCTGCAACTCCTCCAGGGACACAAAATCAATGGTATGTTGCATTCCAAATCGACAATCAAGATGTTCCTCCTATTACAGGTACTGGCAATACCGCGAACCTGTTTGAGATGAATTTTAATACAGATGGAACTTTTGTGGGCGTTGCAAGTCCAGGAGGCGCTCCCATAGCTAATAACCTCATTCCATTGGCATTTAACCTAAATAATGGGGCTGATCCATTAAGTTTAAGTATTGATTTAACAAACAGTACGCAGTTTGGTAGCCCCTTTGCTGTTCAATCGACCTCATCAAATGGTTATACAACTGGAAGTTTGGCGAGCTTGAATATAGATGATAGCGGACTAATTCTAGGTATTTATAGCAATGGCCAGTCCTTGGCTATGGGGCAGATTCAATTAGCTAATTTTGCTGATCCTACAGGCTTACAGAATGTAGGAAATGTTTCTTGGGCACAAACTTCGGCTTCAGGTCAGCCTTTGATCGGAGTGGGCACAACAGGTGGATTAGGTGCCATTAAATCGGGTATGTTGGAGCAATCAAATGTGGATTTGACCAGTGAACTAGTCGATTTAATTAGTGCACAACGTGATTTCCAGGCGAATGCGCAGTCGATTCGTGCAGGGGATGCGATTACACAGACAATTATTAATATGCGTTAGGAGGTAACTCATGGATCCTATCTTATATAATGCTGCAGGTGGCGGACGAATAGGTTTTAAGCGTCAGGAAATAATCGCCAATAATTTGGCGAATGTAAACACTCCTGGATTTAAAGCGGATATGTATCAAGCTCAAACCATGTATGCAAATATGGGTGGATCGGACAGTGGCGCAGCCTTTACGATACAAAAGGAAAATGGACTGGATCTGAGCCCTGGCGATATTACGACAACTGGACGAAACCTTGATATTGCAATTGAGGGTAATGGTTGGTTTGCAGTGGGTAATGGACAGGGCAAAGAAGGGTATACAAAGGCTGGAAATTTACGCCTGGATGTCAATGGGTTATTAACAACTGCTTCTGGGCATCCTGTTTTGGGTAATGGAGGACCTATTTCAATTCCTCCAGCTCAGGAAATAAACATCGGTGCTGATGGTACGATCACAATTGTGCCACTCGGTGGCGATCCCAATAGCGCCGCGGTATTAGATAGAATTAAGCTCGTTACTCTGGATAAAAATAATATTGTTAAAAGCTCAGAGGGTCTTTACCAATTAAAAAACGGTGGAACTGCCGCAGCTGCTGACGCAAGTGTCCAGGTTCGAAGTGGTGCTATTGAAGGCTCGAACGTTAACGCGATTGATCAGATGGTAGAAATGATTACCTCGGGGCGTGAGTACGATGCACACATGAAAGTAATGTCTACGGTCGAAGACAATTTTTTAAAATTGGCACAAGTATTGCACGAATAACGCCATTTTAGTATACAAGTAAGAATAATTGCGGAGGGATCTCCATGGAACCAGCATTATGGGTAAGTAAATCAGGCTTGGAAGCCCAAGAAAAAAATATTTCTACGATTGCTAATAACTTGGCAAACGTCAATACAACTGGCTTTAAAAAAGATAGAGCAATATTCCAGGATTTACTGTATCAAAATACAAGCCAGGCGGGTGCTCAATCTTCCGAGAACTCTTTAATTCCAACAGGTATTAATGCAGGGTCAGGTGTTCATTTAGCTGCTACTGAAAAAATATTTGAACAGGGAAGTGCGCAAAATACACGTAATCCCTACGACCTGATGATACAAGGTCAAGGTTTCTTTACGATATTGATGCCTGACGGTACTCAAGCATATACCCGTGATGGTACTTTTACAGTGGACAGTACAGGACAGCTCGTTGATATGAATGGGTATCCATTGCAACCCGCAATAAATATTCCTGCACAGACTTTAGGTGTAACGATTAGTACGGAAGGGGTGGTGAGTGCCACAGTAGTTGGAAGTAATACTCCAACGGTTCTTGGAACCATTCAATTAGCGAATTTTACTAACCCAGCAGGACTTCAACCTATAGGACAAAACCTGTTTACAGAGACGGCTTCAAGCGGTGCAGCAACATTGAATAATCCCGGAAATTCAGGTGTTGGTACCTTGTTACAAGGTTCTCTAGAAGCATCGAATGTGAATGTGGTTGAAGAGCTAGTCAATATGATTCAAGCACAAAGAAGCTATGAGATTACGGCAAAGGGGATCCAGACTGTGGATAACATGCTGCAATACTTAAATCAAACTGTTTAAGAAGATTTCATTGATGAAATTATTTAATTTGCTTGTCGCAGGTTCCTTTGCGATTCTTTTGAGTGGGTGTGAACTTTTAAATCCTCCTCAGCGTGGTAAGGATCCTGAGTTTGCGCCTACATATCCTACAACACCTGACCCCAAAGAATTAAGGAAAGAGTCGGGTGCGATTTATAGCGCGGAAACTGCCTTACCTCTCTTTGAAACACCAAGAGCGCGACACGAAGGGGATATAATTACAGTATTTTTAGTTGAAAGTACTAACGCATCAAAAAACGCAACACTGCAGCAGATGAAAACAGATACCAACGTAGTAAAGAACAAACTTTTTTTAGGACGGCCTATTTCTTTTGGCAGTGGCTACAGCATGGATTTTGACTTGAACAATCAACGACAATTCAATGGTTCTGCACAAGCGGTACAGAATAATAAATTGGCGGGAAGTATTTCAGTTACAGTATCCCAAGTGTTGGCAAATGGTAATATGGTTGTACAGGGTGAAAAGTGGGTTAAAATCGATCAAGGGGAAGAATATGTGCGATTATCAGGAATTATTCGTCCTCAGGATATCAGAGCGGATAACTCCATCACCTCAGACCGTTTAGCAAATGCGCGTATTGCCTATGGTGGCACAGGCCAAGTGAATAATACAAACGCACAGGGCTGGCTGGCGCGGTTTATGTGGGGTCCATTATTCCCAACTTAAGCTGAGATAAAGGGCTTTGTAGAAAAAATCATCCCATTCCTGCCTAAGCAGGAATGGTCAAGTGATAAAGCCGGGGTAAAGCAGCGCGACTCATGAAGGGTGCTTTTAACCGTTATCAATTAACAAGGAAAATTGTAATGCGGCGATTGCTGATAATTACATGGATGTTGGCGATAAACTTGATTGCAAATCAGGTTTATGGTGAACGAATTAAAGATATTGCTACTTTGGCTGGTGTACGCACCAACCAATTAGTTGGTTATGGTTTGGTGGTCGGTTTAAATGGTACTGGAGATAAAAACGGAACACGATATACTGAAGATACTTTTGCAAACCTGCTCACTCAATTAGGTGTAAACATCCAACCGGGAACTAAGCTTAATTCAAAAAATATGGCCGCAGTCATGGTGACTGCGAGTTTGTCCTCTTTTATGAAAAAGGGACAAGCTATGGATGTTAATGTGTCTTCTATTGGTGATTCAAAAAGCTTATTAGGCGGCACCTTATTGATGACCCCAATGAAAGGAGCCGATGGGCGAGTTTATGCAGTGGCCCAAGGAAATGTGATTGTGTCCGGGGTAAGTGCAGCGGGAAGCGATGGTACAAGTGTTACCGTAAATGTTCCTAGTGGAGCACGAATCCCAAATGGTGCGACCATTGAGGTCGATATACCTAACCCCTTTTATTATACAAAAGAATTAACATTCAATTTACACATGCCTGATTTTACAACAGCAAAACGCATGTGCGATGCCATTAATGAAATGATGGGACCAGGAACTGCTAGAGCTTTAGATGCGACATCGGTGGTTGTAACTGCCCCCAAAAAAATGTCCCAGCGTGTAGACTACGTTTCCGTGTTAGAAAATATTGAATTTAAACCCGCTGAGGCAATAGCAAAAATTATTATTAATGCGCGTACAGGAACGGTAGTTATTTCTTCTAATGTCATTGTCAAATCAGCGGCGGTCTCACATGGTAATTTAGTGGTGAGCGTGACTGAAACCCCTGTGATAAGCCAACCAAATGCTTTTGCACGTGGACGTACCGTTTCAACCCAACAGTCACAAGTTTCCATTGAACAAAGAAATAATCAT
Source organism: Legionella cherrii (assembly GCF_900635815.1). Lineage (NCBI taxonomy): Bacteria > Pseudomonadati > Pseudomonadota > Gammaproteobacteria > Legionellales > Legionellaceae > Legionella > Legionella cherrii. The sequence goes on along the minus strand of NZ_LR134173.1, from coordinate 2,881,048 downwards.
GCTTTTGTTTTACCACCGGGTGTGACATTAAAGGATATTGTTCGAGGTATTAATGCTGTAGGAGCAACACCTGCTGATGTGATCGCGATACTTGAAGCACTACAACAAGCAGGTGCTTTAAATGCTACTTTAATCGTGATATAGCTTGGATTGGTGTACACGATCCATCAAGATAGAGGATTAAGATGACGGTACAAGGAATTGCAACCAGTGATTTTAGTGCATTAAATGAACTAAAAGTTCAAGCACAAAATAATGCAAAAGAGGCCTTACCTGAGGCAGCGAAACAATTTGAAGGTATATTCTTGCAATCCATGTTGAAAAGCATGCGTATGGGACAGCATTTTCTTGAAGAATCGAGTCCATTTAGAGGCAAGGATAGGGAAACCTTTCAGGATATGTTGGATGCTCAATATGCAAGTACTATTGCCAATTCTAAAGGTGTTGGTCTAGCCGAGATGCTTGCAAAACAAATGGAGCATAATCTGCCTAATGCAGAACCAACAGAAAAAAGAACAACAGAAACGGTTAATTCTGACTCAATATCCCCTAAGCCTGTAAAACAAGAGCAGGATAAATCAACGAGCACCATTGATGAGTTTGTCAAATCCATCTGGCCCAAAGCCAAACAAGCCGCCTCAATAATTGGTTTGGATCCTAAAATTTTAATGGCTCAAGCCGCATTAGAAACAGGGTGGGGGAAATTTGTTACAAAGGATGCTGATGGCACCAGCAGTAACAATTTATTCAACATCAAATCAGGTAACAGCAAAGAGTTCGATTCAGTCAATGTGAAAACAACGGAATATATTGCAGACACACCGATTAAAATCAATGCATCATTTAGAAAATATCCCTCCGTTGAGCAAAGCTTTAATGATTATATCTCTTTAATTAAAGGAAATGACCGATATCAAAATGCTTTAGCCAGTGCTGCAAATCCTGAACTGTTTGTTAATGAGCTGCATAAGGCGGGATATGCCACCGATCCTAATTACAGTACAAAAATTTTATCCATTTATCATGGAGATGAATTAAATCAGGCGATACAACGTTGCGAGTTAGCAGAGCAAGTTTAAGGTGGCTTTTGCTGTGATGGATTGTGATAAATAAAAATGGTGTAATTAAAAAATAACACACTTTTGCAGGACGTTTGAAGAATAGGTCAGGGAGCAAATAATTATGTCAATACTAAGTATTGCTTATTCAGGAATGAATGCTTTTCAAAACGCATTGAGTGTTACTGGAAATAATATTGCAAATTGGAAAACTCAAGGTTATTCAAGACAAAGCATTCAATTTGCTCCAAATCCATCCAGAAGTTTTGCAGGATCTTTTATTGGTACAGGCGTGGCTGTTAACAATGTGTATCGTAACGTGGATCAATTTGCGAATGCTCAAGTGAGAAGCACATTAAGCGTTAAATCCCAATATGAGACTTTTTATCAACAAGCTTTGGAAATTAATAAACTACTTTCTCAAGATGGCAGCAGTCTTTCTGTATCTTTGCAGTCTTTTTTTGATTCATTAGGTCAATTAAATAATGCGCCAGACAACGTTGCCTCACGCAATGTGATGATGAGTCAAAGTCAATTATTAGCAAGTCAATTTTTATTTTTGCAACAAAATCTGGATCAATATCAAGCAAACTCAACAGCGCAGATTAAAGAAATAGCAAATAAAATTAATCAATTAACTTCCAGTCTTGCAGCAGTAAATGAGCAAATAACGAACTCACCGAACGCTCCTAATTTACTGGACCAACGCGATGAATTACTCAAAGAATTATCTCAGTATTCTGATTTAACTGTAGTAGAACAGGATAATGGGATGGTGGATGTAGGGATTGGTAGTGGTCAAATGTTAGTGATCGGAACAACACAAAGATCTTTATCAGTTAGTTTTGATCCAATAACAGCGCAAGGTACTCATGTTTTATTAGATAATGGTGCGGGACAGACAGAAATAACAAATCAATTATCCAGTGGGACTTTGGGTGGTCTCTTGAGTTATGAACGAAATATTTTATCTAAAGCCAGTCAAACCATAGGACAAATGGCAATTGGTTTGGCGCAGACGTTCAATGCTCAGAATAGTTTAGGTATGGATTTAAATAACCAACTAGGACAGAATATTTTTACTGATTACAATACCCTGGCTATGCAACTGAATCGCTCAGTTGCAGCAGCGACAAATACAGGATCTGGGGTATTGTCAGTGAACATTTCTGACATAACACAAACTAAAATAAGTGATTATCAATTAGTTGTCACTAATGCAGGGTTGAATCAGGTAACACTCATTCGTGATTCTGACGGCTCCGCAGTGACCTTAAATTGGACGAGCAACCCACCAGCTCCACCCGCGGGACAAATTGTAGTTGATGGTATGACCATCACTGTAGATAACATCGCTAATTTAGGAAATAATGATTCTTTTACCATTATGCCGACACGTGGCGCAGCGGACAAATTTGCTTTGCTAATGAATGATCCTCGTCAATTAGCCCTCGCATCCCCCGTGCAAACCAGTTCATCCCTCAGTAATACTGGTCAAGGACAAATTGCGTTAGGGCCTATTTTAAATACTACTGGGGTCACGAAACAATATACTATTGATTTTATCTCTCCCACTCAATTCAATCTGATCAATGTTACTGATGGTATTACAACGGGGCCAATCCCATTTGTTCCCAACACAGATAATGTGATTCAGATTCCAAATGCTTCCAATCCATCTTATTCCATTACTTTAAGCGGGGCACCGAATGCAGGAGATCAGTTTACTGCACAGTACAATCAGGGGGGGTATGGTGATAACCGCAATGGATTACTTCTTGCTGGAATTCAACAACAAGATATTTTTTCTAACGGCACTGAAACAATTTTTGATGTTTATTCTGATTTGCTCTCTGAGACAGGAAGCCAAACCAATGAGGCTAAAAATCGTTCTGATGCGTTTCAGATTTTATATAAACAATCTGTTGATTATCAGGATAGTATCAGTGGTGTAAATCTTGATGAGGAAGCAGAAAACTTATTACAGTTCAAGCAAGCATATGAAGCTGCGGCAAAGTTAATGGAAATCGCCAATCAAATGATGGACTTACTCTTTCAAATAATGAGGTGATAAATGCGTATTTCAACAAATCAAATTTATCGGAATAGTATTGATAGTTTATTACTCAAGCAAGCACAGGTAGCTAAACTTCAAGAACAACTCGATGAAAATTTTTTAAAAGTGCGTTATTCATCTGATGATCCCATCGCCTTTGCACAAATTGAGCTCATGAACCAGCGCATCAGTTTTACAGAACTCCTGCAAAAAAACCGTGAAAGTGCTGATAGTGCTCTCAGTATGGAAGAATCGGTCTTAAATGATTGCACAACGAGTTTACAACGATTGCGTGATATTCAGGTTCAAGCAGGTAATACAACTTTATCTGAAGAGGATCGTAAGGCATTAGCAATTGAGGCAACTATTATCTTGAATGAATTGGTCGATTATGCCAATACAAAAGATATTAATGGTGATTATATGTTCAGTGGTGGGCAGACCTCTACATTACCCTTTTCAATGAATGCCTCAGGACAATATGTTTATAATGGTGATAGCACACAGCGTTTCCAGCTCGTTGGGAGTAGTTTTCAAATGGCCATCAATGATCCTGGCGATGGTCTTTTTATGCGTATACCTAATGGGAATGGTCAATTTACTATTAAACAGACAGGAACTCTTAATACAGGAACTGCAACAGTAAACGCAGGTTCTGTATCTAATCCTTCAGCTTATGTGCCAGACAATTATACCATGAGTTTTGCATTGAACTCACAAGGTAATCTAGTCGTTATGGTTAGCGGTGCAGCAAGTGGTAATGTAATTCCTCCATCAGGACTACCTGATGATGCCCCTTTATATCAGGAAGGAATGACAGTTAGTTTTAACGGCATGGAAATGGTTGTTTCAGGTACACCTGCACCTGGAGACGCTTTTTTGATTACTCCCTCTCAAAATGAATCTGTTTTTGCCACAGTACAGGATATGATCAATAACTTGAATCAACCTTATTCAACCGCAGCGCAAAAGGCAGCAGCGGCAACTGTGAATAATCAACTACTGGTGCAATTGGATAGTGCATTAAGCACCATCTTGGATGCTCGAGCCAATTTGGGTGCTCGCTTAAATCAGTTAGAACATGCGGATGTAGCAAATACTGATTTAATTGAACAAAGCAAAATTACATTGAAGCGATTACAAGAAGTCGATCCTATAGTTGCCGCTTCTGAATTTAAACAGGAGTTATATAATTTGGAAGTCGCACAACAAAGTTTTGTGATGATACAGGGATTGTCTGTTTTCAATTTTATATAGTTGTATATATTGTAGATTGGACCTTGGTCCAACAAAAGCTTCATGATGTATTTGGATTTTAGCAAATGTTGGGCGAAGGCCTTAAGGATGGGAAGTTTGCATCCAAAATTGCGCTATATCGATTCGTTTTGTGATCCAAATATCCTGATACTGGGTTAAATGATCTAAAAATTGTTTTAAGACAAGACAACGGTCGGGTTTTCCGCTCAGGCGTGGATGTAAGCCTATGGTCATGATGGTAAGACGTTTTTCCTGATAAAGATAATGAAATGTATTCATCAAAGAGTCATAATATTGTTTGGCGCATGAAAAGCCAGGCGTTGTAGTGAATCGAAAATCATTGCAATCTAGAGAGTAGGGGATGACGAGATGTTTATCAATATAATAAGGCAATTCGTCAGCATAACTGTCTGAGTCATAAGTAAAACCGCCGAGCTCAAGCAATAACTCCCGAGTATTTTCACTGCGCCGACCTGTGTACCAGCCTTTGGGTTTATGTCCAGTAAGTTTTTCTATCGTTTCAACACATAAAAGTATGTGCTTCTTTTCAACTCGTCTAGGAATATCGGTGTAATTTATCCAGCGCCATCCATGTCCCGCTACCTCATGATCCCGATCGGCAAGATAATTAGCAAATAAAGGATTCAGTATCAATGCCTGGCCTGAGACAAAAAAAGTAAGAGGTATTTTATAGTGATCGAATAGGCGTAGAAGACGCCATATTCCGACTCGACTACCGTATTCATAAAAGGACTCTACACTGAAATTTCTTTGGCCTTTGGCTTTGGGAACAAATGGAAAATCTGCACCACTCGTTTCAGCGTGTGCATCGCCATTGACAGGGCATAGTTCAGCGCCTTCCTCGTAGTTGATGACAAAATTGATCGCAATTTTTGCTTTATTAGGCCAGGAGAAGTTTTTTTCTTCTGGTCCATAGCCCACTAAATCCCGCATGTTTATCCTAATTCAAACGTAGTAATTCCATAAATGCCCACGGTAGACAGTTTTGGTGCTCCTTTTAAATACATTCGTGCCGTAGCAAATACTTTAGTCATGCCATATTGATTGACTAAATCAACCGCTAAGGGATTATTTTCTGGAATATCGAGATAGACAGTCTCACCATGAGCATAATCAACCAATTTTTCAAACAGTTTTTCGGCGATAAAAGGGCTCTCTGCAAACAATGGACCTATTTTGTAACCCTCAAAACATTTTCTAATGACACCATAACCTTTTAATTGATTTTCTTTAATATAACCAATCGCTAATGCTGTGTTTTGTTTAATCCAAGCGGATAGGAATTTTGGTCTGGTGGCAGGAAAATAGTGGCGGTCATATTGGATTATCTGATCCCACGATACGCTTTTTAGATCAACTAAATGCGAATCGATTTTAGGGGTTAACTGTGAGTTCTTTAATGCATAACGGGCATTACTATGGGCAAATTGATAGCCTATTCGTGCATAATTTTCGACCATGTCGAGCACACCATCAATGCCTGCATTCCGGTCTCCAATATATGCTAAACGGGCGCGAGTTAACTCCATCCCATAACCTTGAGAGCGGTATTTTTTATCGACGATATAAAAACCACAAAAAGCAAAATGTTCGTCATAAATTACAGCAGAACCCACCGCAATAATTTGACCATTTAATTTTCCAGCGAAGAAACCCTGAGGATCTGTTTGATAAAAACACTCTGCGTCATTTAAGCCTGGATTCCAACCTTCTTTTCGTGCCCATTCTACAGCGACTGAAACTTCGTCACGCGTCATATGTTCTATGCGATATTTGGACATGGTTTTTACTTTTTTGAATGGGTAATACTTAAATTAAATATTAAATTACCCATTAAAGCAAATAGCTAAGCTTCTCTTTTTATTGTGTAAATTCGAATCAATCTTCCCTAATTTATTTTCTTCGTACCCATAAATTAATAGATACTAAATGCCAAAATTTCATGTATTATGATCCTCGTTAGCCTTTTTTAAATGTAAGGAAGCATTATGAATTTCAACATTAGGAATACCTTAGGCCCCATATTTCTCATTCTTACATGCCCCGTTTTTGTTATGTTGATGTGGTATACCAACACTCAGCTTCAAGGGTCTTTGTCTGCTCTTTGGGGGTTATTGATCCAAAACGGATTCATTCAAACCGTTATAACTATTTGGGGACCCTATTTCTGGGGATCTGCAGTAGCATGGAAAATTATTTTAATTTTTACTGTTTTTGAGCTGGCTTTAATGCGGATATTGCCAGGAAAGACATTTAATGGGCCCATTACTCCAAAAGGCAACGTGCCTGTTTATAAAGATAACGGTGTTTTGTCATTTATCGTCACTATGATGACTTTTTGTGTTGCCTCTTTTGGCCTCAATTTATTCTCGGCTTCGATACTTTATGACAACCTTGGGGCTTTATTTGGCGCGCTTAATTTGTTTAGCCTTATTTTCTGTGTGTTTTTATATCTCAAGGGACGTTTTTATCCCTCATCAACCGACTCAGGCATAACCAATAATATTTTGTTTGACTACTATTGGGGAACTGAGCTTTATCCTCAAGTTTTAGGATGGAGCATTAAAAAATTTATTACCTGTCGTTTTGGCATGATGAGTTGGGGTTTGTTTCTTATTTCTTATTGTGCAAAGCAGGCGGAATTGGGTGATTTATCTAACTCCATGCTCATTTCCGTTGTATTGCAATTTGTCTATCTCAGTAAATTTTACATGTGGGAAAAGGGTTATTTACGATCCTTGGATATCATGCATGATCGTGCGGGTTTTTATATTTGTTGGGGGTGTATGGTATGGGTACCTTGTGTATATACTTCACCAAGTATGTATCTTGTTCTTCATCCAATTCATTTATCCTATGTATGGGCAACTCTCATTTTAGGTTTAGGTTTGGCAAGTATTATTATTAATTATCTTGCTGACAAACAACGACTTATTGCCAGGGCTACTCAAGGTGATTGTAAGGTGTGGGGTAAAAAACCGGTTACTGTATTAGCTCATTATGAGACTACCGAAGGCGATAAAAAACAAACGATATTACTTGCTTCCGGATGGTGGGGGATAGCCAGACATTTCCATTACATTCCAGAACTTGCAGGTACATTTTTTTGGTCAGTGCCGGCGCTGTTTACTCATTTTGCACCCTACTTCTATCTTTGCTTTTTAACTGTTTTATTGGTCGATAGGGCGTTCCGTGATGATAAACGTTGTTCTGCGAAGTATGGAGCAGATTGGAATAAATATTGTGAACTGGTTCCATATAAAATTGTTCCACTTGTAGTTTAACGTAAATGAATCTCCCATTTTTCTCATTGATGTACCCTGGGTGCTGCAACAGCGGAACCCAGGTTTAAGATAGTAATTAGTGAAGGCACTCCAAGCAGAACAAATAATGTTGATAAAATAATAAGGTGTTTTGATCCTATAGTCGTGTCTGATTTAATTCCTTAATAAATGTTCAACCATGATTAATTGCTATATTTTTAAGTTCACAAGTATATAATGTCATCTTTTTGAACTACTAAATGGGAGTGTTTTCTGATGAGAAAGAAAATTAATGTAGAAAATGTAGAAATTGGAAAATCTAAGAATATCTATTCTACGAGCAAAGAAGTAGTAATTTTTACCTTTGGCCAATCAGTTATTGGTGTAAGTGGACAAAGTGGCTCATTTTTTTGGACAAATTCAACGATGGCTTATAATGACTTTGTTGGATCTGTGGAATTTAAATCATTAAATCCTCAAGTTCTGATGATATATAGCGATTCGAGCCGCACAGAGTTTTCTTCAAATACACTAGAGCCTAATGAAATTGTCGCTTTGCTCCAGGAAAAATTCGATTCACCTGCTTTGGATGCAGCATATTTAAAAACTAAAGATAAAACTTTGGATGGAACATTCTAATTCTTATTTAAAAATCGTAGCTTGAGTGGAACACAGCAAAATCCTAGATTTTGGAGTATAATTTTTCATCCAAAATCGCTCTTTGATTTACTCGAGCTATAACGGATTTTCCCTTCAAACCTATATTCCTAAAAGGAAGAATGGGGTTAAACATTACGCCTAAAAATTCGGAATGGATACATAACACGCAATTAAGATCCCCCACAGATGGATATAATCGCCCACTAATACATTCTGGAGATACCATCCAGGTAAGCCTGCGTTTCTAATGTCACTTTGTAAGTATTTGATTATAGGTACAAATGCGACCACAAAGAAGACCATTAAAACATGGTAAAGAAAAACCAATTCCTGAGTGTTATGGTATAAGTACGTTTTATAGCGCATTTGCCAAGGAGTGATGTAGAGGATGACGAATGAAAAGAAAAAAACTTTAATGATGCTGGTAAAGTCGGTCATAAAAGGAAGTTTTTTTCGATTAAATACAATTTCTTGTCCTTCAGGATTTAGCGCATTAAATGACATTGATTCAATAGCCGCACTAATTAAAAAAAATACGCAATAAATATAAATGCTGGTTATCGTTAGTGAAGGCATAAGGAGCATAGATTAAGAGCAATGAAAAATTGTATATAATTTTACCACAATGTAATCCAATTGTCGATTCGAAAACCCGATATATAACTCGTCAAAATAAATCGGTACACTATTGGGACTGTTAGACCCGATAGTCTCGATGATTACTATTTATAAATCCTCAAAATTTGCTGGAAAGAGGCAAGAAAGAACAACAAAATTTGGATCGCTTCCAGTACAAGTAAATAAAACACCGGTAGGTTTACTTGAATCTTCGGATAATAAAATCTGATGGGTTAACTTCATACCACCCGCATCATGGCATGCGCTGGATAAACTACTAAAAACATTGTTTATGGTTTTAATTTCCCCTGCGCTCTCATAGGCTTGTGCGCATTGAGGGGATTGTCCACTAGGCTCAGATAGTGCTGTTTCAGCATAAATATTTTGGTAACTGAGTATCGAGAGTAGAAGTAATCCTTGAAAAAATTTCATAAAGACCTCCGTGTTCTATCTTTCATCAATTATAGAAGTGAATGGAGCAATTGAGAAATTAATATTATAGGGAAACAAATTGCGAGAACTCTTCTTTTTCTTCTACGCGCTCTTCGATACCCCCGATATTTAAGCACCTTAGGTTATTAAAAAACAACAGATCTGATGATTCGTTTATTGATAGGGAAAATTTTGCCAGAGGTCGATTTTCTTTATTCGCTAGGGATATTTTAATTTCATCTTGTTCTCGCTCAATGCTTGATTTTTCGATATCTTGCAAATCTATACATCGATCTTCGAAATAAGAGCCCAGAGAGCCATAACTATCTAAAGGAGATTTTTCTGGAGCAAAATATTTTTTTAAATCATTGAGCTTAACCAATGAACAAGAGTATTCTAAGTTTGATTTTCTCATGAAACGCTCTATGTCATTAATCCTTATATTTTTTTGTCGATTTTTCCCCATTTCTTGGCGGAAACGCTCTAAGTCATTAACCCTTATATTATGCGGCTTATGTGAAAAATCAATGTAATACAGTTGGTTATCTCCTTCAAGGAAAATAAAGCAGCGTTTAAAATACCCAAGCTCAGAAGGGAGTGCAGAGGGAGTAAAATACAATAGTGAATGATTCCATTGAAAATTATAGGAAAGAATGTCTTCTTTTATCTTGTTTCCCTTTTCTTTTGTGACCGCCCAAGCGAGTGAAACAAAGGGTAGACTGATCAGCATCATGGCCGTAGCGAAGAGAAGACGAGGTATGTTAAATACAAGAGTCAGTATACCTGTAGGAATTAACACAGCCTTTTCAGCGCCCTTAAGTGAACGAATGAGTAGGGAGGAAATGAGGAAGTGAATTCCCAAGGTTAAAAAATCAAAAATCCCAAAATGGTTTTTCTTGAAAGGATCCTGTTCTTTGTCGTGATAATTAGGGAATAAGTGTCCAGAGAAAACGAGAAAAGTGTCCGCCATCTTTCCCCAAAAAGTGGTTCTGTATGCTCTAGCGTGGGGGTACTGTTTGGTTTCAATCAGGTTTTTAATGGGATTGAAAATACTCATAATTATCCTTGTTTTTTAATGGGCGGAGTATATCCAATAATCTACAGAAGAAAAAGCTGCCTAAAAAATAAACTTATACTCTTCATCTTTCTCTTGAAGATAGCCGATATTAAAGCGTTTCATGTTTTCGAATAACCTCTGGCCTTTTGGCTCGAATCTTAAATGCGCAGATTATAAGAAGAAGATGGGCAGATATGATGATAAATGGTTCTAAAATCGGACTTTAATGATAAATAGTTCGGTGTGACATCATAAAAATTTGAATAATAATTTGAGAATGGGTCGAAATATTAATCTATTATTTATTTATACTAACCATAAAATCGAGTTAAATTGACCGATGCATTAATGAACACTCTTCTAGCACGTCAAAGTATCTATGATAGGGATCGGCTAGTTAGAGCCTATGAATTGCTTTATAGAGAGGGTCAGTCCACCATGGCTCATGTAGATAATCTGGACCTGAGTGCTGGTGATGCAGCTACCTCCTCAGTGATTACCCAATTATTTACCAATTTAAACATGGATGATGTGATCGGTAATAAACTTGCATTTATAAATTTCACTTATAATCATTTAGTCAATCAAGTCCCTAAACTTCTCCCTAAAAATCAAATTATTATTGAAGTAATTGAAAGCATCCAAATCGATGATCAATTAATCCGTAGTCTGATTGATTTGAGCAAGGAAGGGTATCAAATTGCTTTAGATGACTTTATCTATACAGACCAAATTGTCCCGCTAATTCAAGTTGCAGATATTATTAAAATCGAGGTATTGCATCAAAATAAAGATCAAATCCGAAAACAACTCAGCCTTTTGCAAAATTTCAAGGGTAGACTTCTTGCTGAAAAAATAGAGAATAGAAATCAATTTAATGATTGTATGGAACTCGGATTTGATTATTTTCAAGGTTTTTTCCTGAGCAAACCAGATCCATTAAGAGGGCAAGCCATTACTGAAAATAGAGCACATTTAATAAGATTATTCGGCGAATTGAATGATCCGGTAGTGGCGATTGAACATATTGAAAATCTTATCTTACAAATTCCAAAACTCAGTTATCGTATTTTACGATTAGTCAATTCCGTTGCTTTTTATAATGGAAAAAAGATTGAATCCATATTGGATGCAATTAAACTACTAGGAATTGTTTGCATCCGAAACTGGATTGGACTCTTGATGCTATCAAGTATTCATGATGTGGAACTGGATTTACTTGAGCGCACTTTAATCCGAGCTAAAATGTGTGAAAATCTTGCTAACGTTCAATGCAAATCGGATTCGCATCTAGCATACACTGTTGGTATTTTGTCCACTCTGGATGCGATTCTTCATGAACCCATGGACTCTTTATTAGCCAAGATCCAACTCAGCACCCAACTCAATAATGCAATCCTTTATTTAGAGGGTGAATTAGGGAATATTTTAAGAATTGTAATGGATTATGAAGTTGCCCATTTTAATCAATTAGAATCTGCTTCGGTTGATAACTCTCTATTGATGCGTGCTTATCTTGATAGCGTTAAATATGCAATCAAAACGATTCACTTAATTAAATAGTTTATTTATTTAGAATGAGCTTTCCTAGGCCACGGAATGCTCTATAATCTAACTCTTTTTTGTGTTTAAATCAGTTGATTGAATGTTTGTTCAATAATAAATCATGGAAATTTTCTAAAATGAAAATTAAAAAGAGTCAGAAACGTATTTATAAAGGTAATGACCCTAGGGCAACAAAAAAAATAAAGAATCAAGAAACATTTGCTTACGGAACTCATATTGAAGAAATACCTCCCAACCGACTCTTAATATTGGATGGGTACGTGTTTGATACGGAAGAGTTGATGTCTTTGCCCGAAAAAGATCTTTTTACTAATATGCATACTCAAACGGAGTTGAGTGAAGAGGCAAAAAAAACTCTGTTAGCCCATGAATTATTGAAAGACAAAGCCCAACAAAATCTTCCCCAAAAACACGATTTTCCAATGAACTTACTCACCGATGTTTATCAATTAGGGATTACTTTGCTTCAGAAACGTGATGGTAAAGAAAGTGTTGAGGTACTTGCAAATTTCGGTCGGAAATTAGATGGCGTCTATTCAGACATCAAAAATGAGTTTTTAAATAGTACCATCAAAATGAGTAACTACAATTACCGCGCAAAAAGGACCATCCTTTCAAGCATGCAGGTAAAAAAATTACTTGCGGATTTATCTGTGGGTAAGATATGCGCTCGTGCTGGTGGAAACTGGTTAATCCAATTGGTGCGAAGCGTTAATCCCAGTAGGGTTAACGAAGCTTACGTTTTAAAATTAAATCAAGAATTTATTCAAGCGACTCCTGTAGCTAAAGTACGAACTGCACCAAGAACTCCTGCCTTTTTCGCTATGGGTACTCTGAATGCAGATTTACAAAAAATGATGGAAAGCACTATTTAATTTCAGGAACGTCCAAACAACATGCTCGATTCCTTACAGAATAACCTGCGATTGCCCGATAACTATTGTATTTGATCCTTGGTGTTCTCTCTGGTGCATCGAGAGGTGATCTCAAGGGGGCTTGAGAGTGTTAGGTAGCAAGTTATTTTAGTTTATTTTCAATTCGTCTGTCTGGGATGAACCAAAGCATTGCAACGATTACATAAAGCATTTGGGCAATCCAGGCATACACATAAGCAAGGGGAATTGCAAGTACATAGAGTAAGATGGAAATATTTCCTTTGAAGTCATTGCCAATTGCTCGAGCCACCAGCGACTCTTTTCCTTCATGCGAGATCAGGGTATGAACTAGGATGGAGTAAGAAATAGCAGCCATTAAAAGGACTATGCCATAAAACGATGTTGGTGTGGCAGTAAAATGGTTTTCTCCCATCCATCCTGTGGCAAAAGGAAATAAGGAAATCCAGAATAACAGATTCAAGTTTGCCCAAAGAACTTTTCCTGAGATACTTTGGGTAGCGGTAAATAAATGGTGGTGGTTATTCCAGTAAATACCAATATAAATAAAACTCAGTATGTAACTTGAGAAAATAGGAATGAGCGGTCGAAGACTAGTAAAATTATCACCATGTGGGATTTTAATTTCCAATACCATAATGGTAATAAAGATCGCCAGCATACCATCACTAAATGCTTCTAATCGTGTTGTTCTCATCCTTTTTTCCTAATTGAGTAGGTCGACCAATCGTCTTTCCCATAAAAAATAAATTAATTCTTATCGTCCTAAGATATCTATAAATCAAATTGTAGAACAGTACTCTTTACCAGGCTAACTCATGGAAAGATTTTCGATTTCAGAATTGCTTTAGAACGCAATTTTCCAGGAGTTCAATTTTTCCCACCATCTTTTTCCATACATTTTGTATTAGATCTATTGACGCTGACCTAAAAATATGCAAAATAGATATTTTATCTGCACTTATTCTGATGTAGCGTCTAAGGTAATTTATTATGAGTTCAAGTTGTAAGCATGCCAAAATTTCATTGTTTAGTGCAACAGCGCTTTCTGCTACGGCCATGGTTGGATCAGGATGGCTCTTTAGCGCTCAATTAAACGCTAAGATTGCGGGAAATTATTCATTTCTTGCATGGATTTTAGCGGCATTATTGGTGATGGCCGTGGGACTATGCCTGGCACAGGTCGCCTCGATTTTCCCAGTCCGTGGGGCTACAGCTCGGTCCAGTGCCTTATCACATAATAGTATTTTTGGTATGCCGTTTGCGTTTGCAAACTGGTTTGGACTCATGGTCACGATTGGTACAGAAGCTCAGGCCACCACACAATATTTAGCTGCCACTATCAAAAGTGATACCTTGATGGCAGCAAATAGCCTCACGATTTACGGTAAATTGTTTGCGCTGGGGATCTTAGTCATTTATTTATTCATTAATTACTTTGGCATTAAATTATTAACCAAGATTAATAATACGATTACGGTAGTAAAAATTCTCAGCCCGATTTTTACGATTATGATCTTTTTGATCATGCGTTTTGACACAAGCAACTTTAGCTTAGATACCAACACTCAATATGGCATTGGCTCAGCAATTACTGCAATTATTTCAGCTGGACTCATCTATTCGTACAATGGATTCCAATTGGCCGTAGCTTTTGCAAGTGAGATGGAGAACCCCAAGAGGAACATTCCTTTATCAATCGTTCTCTCAATTGTCATCGTCATGTTAGTTTATATGTTACTTCAATTATCCTTTATGGGGGCAGTTCCTCATGACATGTTAGCCGGAGGTTGGAGTAGTCTGAATTTTCATTCACCTCTGATTAATTTAGCCATGTTGATGGGCGTGCACTTTTTAGCGATGCTGCTCATTGCTGATAGTATTGTGAGTCCATCAGGCACTGGATACTCTTATTTAGGTGGTGCTTCGCGAATGTTTTATGCCATGGCTAAAGAGGGACAAATGCCTAGCCGTTCGATTACTAAATTACATCCTAAATATAATTTGTGTCGTCGTTCCTTGCTCATTAATTTTACCTTAACTGCAATATTTCTCTGGAACTCCGATAGTTGGGCCTCACTCATGGTGATTGTTACTGGTTATCATTTAATTGGGTATATGGCTGCACCGATTAGCATGGGAGCTATCAAACCCAATACCAGGATATTTGGTTTAATCGTTTTTTGTATTCTTGGTGTCATGATGAGTACTTTACCAGCAAATGATTTTCTCAAGATGAATTTGTCCATTTTAATTTTAATGGTTATTTATGGAGGAATTCAGGTTACACGGCGCATGAAGACAAGCACATTACTCGTATTAACAACGCCATTTCTGACCTATTTGTGGTTAATTTATTTTTACCAAAATGCTTATTACATTCTTGTGATATCTGCACTATTTTATTTATTAATTACCCACAAAGAGTACGTCAGGTTATGTAAGGAAACTCAATTTACCTCCACAGATGCTGAGGCTGAGATGGTTACTCCTGTTGGTGTGAGTCAAGGCCAACAAGCTTAAAAAGAAAAGCCCGTCGAATACGGGCTTTTTTTTTAACTTCTATTTGTTTATTTCATTCTTTCTTCACTTAAAAAAACATATGATTTATTAAGATGTTATGCTAGTGTCCTGACTAGTTAATCTATTTAATCCTTTGAGAAGGACGGATGAACATTAATTCTACAGTACTCACTTCGAAACGTTTTATTACACTCGGAGCTTTATTAGCAATGGTTGCTACCATTCTCGGCGCCTTTGCTGCACATGTATTAAAGACACGGTTTAGTGATTTGCAGATGGATGTTTTTAAAACAGGAGTTTTCTATCAGATGATACATAGTTTGGCTTTATTATTTGATGGGATGCTTCTTGTGCAATTTAATAACCGATTCATACAAATTTCAGGATGGTTATTTCTTGCAGGAATTTTCTTCTTTTCAGGAAGCTTATATTTACTGAGTTTGTGTACAGTAAAAGCCGTTGGCCTTGCCACTCCGATTGGTGGTCTGTTCTTTATTTTTGGTTGGTTTTTATTAGCTATTGGTATACATAAAGCTTAGGCATTGAAAGAAATAGCCGCTAATTCAATCGGGAAATCAAACCATTACATCATTGTTTACAAGGAGAGTATATGAAGATTCGAGGGTTTGTTTTAATTTTGGTTACGACCCTACTCATACCCAATTTGGCATATTCAACATTGATTTGGAAAGAAACATATCTACCAATGAATACTGCGAACGGTCCAGTAAAACTTGAAGCCTTGCTGGTCTTTTCAGATGATAAGATCAAACATCCATTAGCGCTTATTAGCCATGGCTCACCCCGAAATCCACAAGATCGCCCTAATATGACGGCACTCTCTTATTTACCCATAGCTTACGAGTTTGCACGTCGTGGTTATTCTGTTGCCGTGGTTTTACGGAGGGGTTATGGTAGCTCCGGTGGCGGGTGGGCTGAAGGTTTAGGTTCATGTAACAATCCTAATTATATGAAAGCAGCCCAATCAGCAGTAGAAGACTTGAATGCATCAGTGGACTTTTTGGGCACATTAAAACAATTTGATACCAGCAAATTCATTGCTGTAGGAGTTTCAGCTGGAGGTTTTGCTTCCATTGCACTCACCGCACTGAACCCTCCACCAGGATTAAAAGCGGTCATAAATTTTGCAGGTGGACGTGGTTCATCATCTGATAATAAGGTATGCAATGAGAATGCTCTTATTTCAACATTTGCTCAATTTGGCAAAGGCTCAAAAGTTCCTACATTATGGATCTATGCGAAAAACGATCATTTTTTTAATCCGCAGCTGGCGAAAAAGCTATTTACTGCATTTACTGGTGCTGGTGGAAACGCGGTCTTTATCCAAGCAAATTCATTTGGTAAGGAAGGGCACTTTTTATTCTCAAAAGCCGGAATCCCGCAATGGGCACCTATGGTAGATCTTTTTTTAAAAAGTAATCAATTAATCCTTGTTAATTCACCACTTGTGTTACCGGTCTCTTCGTTAAAAACACCAGGTTATTTATCAAATAGTGCAAAAAAAGCATTTTTAACCTATAGGACTGCTCCACCCCATAAAGCGTTTGCTGTTTCGGAAAACAGGTCTTACGGATGGCGATCAGGTCAACCTACCAAAGAAATAGCGGAACAAAAAGCTTTAAAGATATGTAACCAATTCAGTGCAAGCGGCTGCAAATTAATTGCAGTCGATGAGGAACTCCTCCATTAATATGAGGGTAACTGGTGCACATTAAAATCGGTATCGCAAAAGTATAAAAAATTGCAACCCGTATTACCCTTGAATAAGACGGGTCTGTTCTAACAAGTCAATTCAATTACCGCACAGTGAGTGTAGCTAAAGCAATCTAAAGTCAAAATCATAGCCATGCTGTCGATACTCTTCAATTTAGAATAAATGCTCGGTTACGCTATAAATTAACAATGAGCTCATTTTGTGTTGATTGATAAACATCGACCCAAGCCAACAACAGGGCGTGGGATTTACTTTGAGTTGCCACAAACACTCCATATCCATAACCCGTTTAGGAAACTGCTTATCAACGATTAGTACCCTTTGAGCAACACGAAGAGGAAAACGTAATACTCAAAAAATAGAGCGTAAGTTTTTAACTTTCCGTACTCGTATCAAAAGATTAGCTAGAAAAAAAATCCGCTTCTTTATATCTGAATTCATGCATACCCCGGTCGCTAACGAAGGTTTCCCACAATAGAATACACGCGGTTTCGACCTGAATTTTTCGCTTGATACAATGCCTTATCCGCTTCATATAAGCATTCTTCAACCGTAGCATCCATAACATTCGAAAGATAGACGCCTATTGAGATGGTGTAGTTTATTTTTTGTCCTGATGGCACGTCAAAAGGACTCTTTTCAATGAGAGCCCGAAGCTTTTCCGCTACTTCAACAGCATTTTTCTCCAAAATATTAGGTAGGATAATGGCAAATTCCTCGCCACCAATGCGACCTACCAAATCAGTACTCCGTAAATCCTGCTTCAAAAACGTGCTAAAATGCTGTAAAACTAGGTCACCCACTTTATGTCCGTTCATGTCATTTACTTTCTTAAAATAATCAATATCTACCATTAAAATAGCTATGTTATATTTCATACGTCTCGCGCGTTGAAATTCTAACTCAGCTTGCTCAATGAAATATCTTCTATTATTTAATCCTGTAAGAAAATCTTGATTAGCATGCTGTTCTAATTTGGTTATCAGGGATTTTTGCTGGGTTATATCCATAATTTGCGCAATGAAATATTTGACTTTTTTATTTGTATCATGGACTACTGAGCCGGTTAATAAAATCCAAATGATGCGGCCGTCTTTATGGGAGTATCTTTTTTCTAATTGATAACTACTGAGTGTTCCATCTAATAATTGTTTCACATACCCAAGATCGGTCTCGAGATCATCAGGATGTGTAATGTCTATGAATGTTTTTTTCAACAGCTCATCCGATGTATATCCTACAAGCTGACACAATGCCTTATTAACCTGAACAAAACGTCCATTAATGTCAACAATTGCCATCCCTATAGCAGCAGCTTCAAACACAGAATGAAAGCGTTCTTCAGATTCCCGAAGTACATCTTCATTAATTTTCCGTTGGGTGATATCGGTAGATACACCGCACAAACCATATATCTTATGGTTATCGTCTTCTTCATATAGCGGTGTTTTTACCTCCCAATACACACGAGAATGACCATCACGTCCTATGCTGTGAATTTCTTCTTGCGTGGTTATCTGCTGGTAAAATACCCTATTATCAATCTCATGCAACCGTTTCACGGTGGCCTCAGGAAAGAAATGATTATCATCCAAATTTGCTAGTTCTGATTCAGAGCATTGAAACAACTTAAGCGTTGGTTTATTAGCATAGATATAGTGGTGATTAAGGTCTTTCATATACACATATAGTGGGATATTATCTAGCGCATCGGACAAACGTTTTGCCTTAGATAAGGCCGATTTCATCTTTTTTAGTGTAAATCTGAAATATTCTCCCACTAACGATAAAATAGTCCCATTAACACAAAAGTAAATAAGCGTTAGTATGGAACTATGTTCGTCAATGTAAACAGGCTGAATAAAGCTAGAATAATAAACAAAAAAACAACTAAAAAATGTTGCGAATATACCTGCATAAAACCCACCCCATAAAGCAGGGAGCATCACTGCGAGATAAAAAGGTCCAAACCCTAAAAAAATAGAATAATGACTCCATGCCAAGATACGGATTAATCCGAAAATAATAACTATTATGCTCGTTAAAACAAGCTTGATAATTATATTCACATGGGAAAATGGTTTCAAATTGCTCCCTAGCGCAAAGGTGATAGCCATATTATAAATGTAACACAAAATTAAAGGTATAATTTGCATTGACTGCAAGTACGCAACAGCAACAGGATTGTCTGAGGGTTGATGGAGCCTTTGCTCATGACAAGGTGACCCGAATTCTTCGATAGTTCTTAATAAAACCTTAAGGTTATTTGTATAAAATATGAACTCGATATTCAATAGTTAATCAGCTTGGGCGTTAACGTCATTAAGGATGCAATGTGAATAAAATTATGACCCTCTCTCTTTTCATTATCATAGGATTGTTCTGTTCGCAATCCAATGCGTCACAAAAAACATTTAAATTGAGTCCCAATGAAACGAAGCTACTTGCTAATAATACGCTCTGGACACTCAATGCGACATGTGTTGTTCAATGTAGCCATCCAAATAACAGTAAAATTAAAATTAATGTGATCAAAAATAGTGGCACTATCAATGGGAAAAAATTGTCCACAGGGCAGGGGACATTAGTTAGGGTAAAAAATAACAGCAGTGTCTCGGTCAGTGCCGAATCGGGCACCCAAATCAATCTTATCAATTTAGGCTCAGAGGAATTGCAAGCCGTTTGTTCTATTTAAGCCAATACAATCGAAGTCGGATTAGTGCTGTGTAATATGAGTATAAAAAATAAACTTTTAAAAAATTGAACGGTGATTTTGGATAAAAAACATGGCATCTGCTGGTTAAAACTACATCGATTATCAATTGAATTAGTTTTGAATTTGCAATTAATTATTACTCAGCGTTGAAGTTTGTTCCTTATGCATCGTACTGTCAAAATCCTGCATAAATTGTGTAACTTGTCCTTTGTCATTAGGATTAAGAGCTGCAAGTTTTTGATAAAAATCCTCGACCTTAGGGTCTCTTCCCCGTCTTCGATGAATCTCTTTAGTAAATTCAGAATCTGATTTTTTCCAATCTGCTAAATCAATAAGTTTTTCTAATATTGCGCGTTTATCCCCTGGTCTGGCCAACTCCATCATCATTTTATCTAATCCATTAACTTTAGGATTTTCTTGGCAAAATTCGAGTATCTTTTGACAAACGTTTTCTATATCTTTTTCACTGGGATACTTATCTCGCAAACTATTCCTAAAATGAGTGGTCACACAATTAGGTTTTTTAGCTAAAGCCTCTGTCTGTTGTTTAAGGACCTCAAGATCTTTTCCTTTTGTGAAACTTGCTTCTATGCTAACACCATTTCCTCCGTAATTTCCCACCTTAATATCTATTTTTGGTATCACAGTAATTCCACGGGACTTCAGTATGTTTTCAAAATTATTTACAAAGTCTCTGGAAGCACTTTCCCTTGCCTCATAAAATTTTTCAGGATTTTTTAGTGGAGGAGAACATCGCACCCGATCAACTTCTGCATCCCAACGAATTCCGTCTTTATTCATTAGTTTAGTTAAATTCGCTGCAATTTGTGTATTTTCTTCGAGTACCATTTTAGAATATTCCTCAGCGAGTTCCTCCTCACCTACTTCTTTCAATAATTGTTTAACCTTTGTAGCAGATGTGTAACCCATTTCAAACCACTCACCATGCGCTAATCTTTGTTTAAACGCCCTAACTTTCGCTGGATCTTTATCCGAGGCTTCACGGTGAGACTTTGAAACCCGTTCTAGAGTATCTGGATTACAATCATTAGCTGTCATTTTACTAAATAGTTCATTATGAAGTTCATTTTTATTATCAATTTTACAATACACACCACTGGCATCAGCAGTCCATTGAATGCCTTTTTCTCTTTTTTGTAAGAGCTCAGCGAGTTGTTGATGGATTTGTTCTCTTCGTGAAACGACACTGATTTTTTCTTGACTCATAATAAACTCAAAGGAAATGCTACTTCTTTTTTAAATATAGCTCATAATTTTTTGATCATGTTTTATCAATCTCGAAGTTCTATGACTCTGTGTTTAAAGAAAGAAAATGAATTAAGAAATTATGTACTATATTTATATAAAAGTTGTATTGAGTGAGATTTATTATGAGCAGAACACAGCTCCACGAAGACATAGCTAAATTATTACAAGTTAAAATGCAGGAGAATAATATTGAGTGTCAGTGGATTGCTGATGCTAATGGAGTCAGATGTAAAATAACTACTGAAAATGATGAGGAAGCTGAAAAAATATTCCAACAAATATTTACTGTATTAGGGGAGGCTGGTTCAAGTGATCAACTCAATCTAGTGTCAAAAGTTCCACGGGCTTATGGGGCTGATTATAAACCTGCTGCAATTATTAACGTATTAGAGAAAATAGGTGAGCCTCAAAAGGCAAAAGAATATAGGGACAAGATAAGTGAGGAAAATCAACAAGTTGCCTTAAAATTAAGTGAACTGATGAAAGAAAATAAAGTTCAGTGGGAGGCGAGTATTGATGGAGTTTTTTGTACTCATATCCAACAGGTCTCCACAACAGATTATGACAATCAAGGGAGGGAAGCGGGTAAAGAGGCATTTGAAGACACACTTAAGAAATTCAGAGATCATTTACCAGAAGAGGATAGAATTCCTTGGCCACATATTGAGGCCGAGCTAGGAATAAATGCAAGGAATGATTTTCAAATTGGTAAAGTTAAAGTGGACGCCGGCTATAACAGTGGAGAGGCTCTTGAACATTTAAATGAACGACTAGATAAAGCATTATTGGCAAAACAAACTCAAGCATCTACTTCGAAAACTGATGAAGTATTATCTCAGAAACAAGGCGGCGGTACTTTCTCAGATAAAAAAAATGCAGCCACTGAATATAGGGCAAATATAAAGGAATGTAAAACACAAAATAGCAGTATAGCTGAAAAACAACAGATATGTCAAAAAATATCTGAGTTTTGTAGCCAATATCCTGAGGTTAAAGGCATACAAGAAATGGGAAAAATAATTGGCGTCTCTGAATGGAATCGGGAAACAGCAGATACAAGGTTAACAAAACTAATCGAGTTAGCACAGTGGAAGAAGTCAGATAATTTCATTACGGAAGCATTTCATAAAGGAGTGCGTGGCCGAGATCCTCAGGTAGAGGCGTTTTATCAAAGACTTGCAGCCCTTGATCCTAATGACAAAGAGCAAGTTAATAAATTTATGGAGTATTTGGATGAAACCTTGGGAAAAGAGCAATCTCAACAATTTAATATGTAATATAAATAGTGATCGCAAGAACCAAT
Organism: Legionella cherrii; assembly: GCF_900635815.1. NCBI lineage: Bacteria > Pseudomonadati > Pseudomonadota > Gammaproteobacteria > Legionellales > Legionellaceae > Legionella > Legionella cherrii. Next base: position 2,858,621 of record NZ_LR134173.1, on the reverse strand, counting down.
GTAAACCCGTCTCCCTTATGGGCGCTGCATATCAGTTCACCTATCCTTTATCCACTCTTTTTCGAAAAAGAGGCCGTTGATTTTATTATAGTCATTATGCTATGGTCGTCTAATGAGGAACAAATACCGCTCGCTAATCCTATTGCTACTCATGAGTGCTGTCTTTCTTGCACCACTCAAAATGCCAACCTGTCCGAAACAAAAAATACAGGCACCGATAGCTTTTTCTTTTTCAGTAACGCCTTGTTCTTTGCAGCAATCGATGAGCAGTAGTTGTTTTTCTTCTTCTTATTGGCTTAAGGATGAATTTCATTTGGCTTCATCCTGGATAATTCGAAGCCTCGTGGGTCTATTAAGCTTTCTTCTCATTTGCTCTAAATATAATTCACCATTAGACGAAATTTATCGCCCTCCCATTTTGGTTTCTTTTTAATTTTTAAAATTCAAAAAATCAATTATTGAGGAATCAAAAATGAAAAAACTAATTGTGTCATCATTGATGGCCTGTATTCCCTTTTCTGTTTTTGCGGGAATTGGCAGTGCAAATCCTGCAGATGCATTGATATTTATCCAAAACCATAGTCCAATTTTTTATCTGACGGCATTCTTTTTCCTTGGTGTGCTGCTGGCATTTACACCTTGTGTTCTACCTATGGTGCCGATTCTATCCAGTATCATTACCGGCCAGGGTGCAAGTACAGGAAGGCAAGCTTTTAAATTGTCTTTGGGCTATGTGATGGGGATGGCGATTACTTATGCTATAGCGGGAATGTTGGCAGCATGGTTTGGATCTACCGTGCAAACGTTAATGCAGCAGCCGATAATTATTGGAAGCTTTAGTATTTTATTGACGCTTATGGGCTTATGGCTGTTGGGTGTATTTGAATTGCGCATTCCAATTTTTAATCAGGTTGCGTCACACAACTCACGCCAATACGGAATTATCTCTGCTACGGTGATGGGAGTATTATCCACCTTGGTTGTATCCCCGTGTGTCACAGCACCATTAATTGGCATTCTGACCTATATTTCGCAGAGCCATCATGTTGCTCAAGGTGGTTTATTGCTCTTTGTTTTGGCTTTGGGAATGGGAATGCCTTTATTGATTGTAGGGGCTGGTTATGGTCGTTTTTTACCGAGCTCAGGCCCATGGATGGTTCGCATCAAACAAATATTTGCCCTAATGATGTTTGCCATGGCTGTCTGGCTATTGAGTCGTGTTGCACCACCGTTTTGGATTAATGTACTTTGGGTTACTGTCTTGCTCGTGAGCTCATGGATCTTTGGTGCTTTTCGTCAAGAACATCATCTAGCTGGACGACTGTTGCAAGGATTGGCTTTATTATCCATGATGGGAGCAGGGGCTTTGGCTTATCATGCGTTTACACCCACTTCCATTCAGAAGCCTGTAATGCATGCTCCCTTTGTTATGGTGCATACGCTTGAAGAGATTAATGCCAAGTTAGCTGAAGCCAAGGCAAAAAATCAACGTGTTTTTATAGAGTTTTTTGCGGGGTGGTGCAGTGATTGCCAGGCTATGGATAAGTATGTTTTTAATCAACCCGAAGTCATTGATGCCATGCACGATTCAGTAAATCTTCGCGTTGATATTAGTGAAAAAACAGCCGCAGTCGCAATGATTCGTCAAGCGTTCCATATTTATGGTATACCCACTATGCTGTTTTATGATACGCAAGGACATTCACTGACTCAATTAAGCTCTGTTGGACAGCTATCCAAAGAAAAAACTTTGAAATTATTCACACAATTTCGAGGCTAGAACAAGAAACTTACCTTCTCTCCTCGGGGGAGAAGGTATCGATAGGATATATGCTAAAAATGGGTTTTAACTGAGTCAAAACCCATTGATTGAATAGTAATACTATCTACTCATTGAGAATAAGCTTTTTCCAAGGGGTTGAGTGTAGACCCCACTCTCATATTGTTGCCAGGTTTCAGCAGGTTTGATGTTGCATTTTTTTGATACCATGTGCCATCCGGGCTCATGTTTATAGCATCCTGCTTGGGCTGTTCCAAAGGCTGCAATCATACTGATAGCAATTAATGCAGCTGTTGATGATTTGATCTTCATTTAGAACTCCTTATCTTATATTTAGATGCAAAACGCATCAATATGATTATATTATCAACATTAAAAATGCGCAAATTTCTTCCATTTTTGAGCCGTACACCGTGACATTCATAGTGACCGTGTTTGATTCGGTACTCATAAATTACCGCTTAGTTTGCATTGAATTTTATAATTCTTTGATAATTAATCCGTTTTAGTATGTTCATAAGAGCAATTCTTTATGAATCTGCCTTGCCAGTTCGTTTTTTTCCTGATAACCAAACCTGAAGCATATAACACCACACCGGTGAGAATTAGAGATAATGTTCGAATGATTGTTGGTGTTGATGATGCATCATAAAGTAGGGCCTTACCCGCAGCAAAAAATAAAACAATCAGTACCGATTTTGCAATGAGGACATCATTTCTCAATGTTGAAACCTGTAAAATGATGAGTACGTATGCAAGCCAAGAGGCAGATACTGCTAAGGTTCCATAGTCAGTGGTAAGCTGGTAGAGGCTCATTATTGCAAAAAGATGTGCCGCTCCCAGTAAAGCATAACAATATTCTTCTTTATGACCCAACTCCTTACGATTTCGTATCAATAGGAACCAAATGCTAACAAAAGAAGCCCACGCTACAACCGACCAGGATAATGCTCTACTACTAAGCAAATGGCCTAATATATTTAAATATTCAATACCCAAAATTGCAGAAAGTGCCACGAATGGAATTAAAAGAGGAATGCTCCATTTAATCGAGCTTATTTTGGTATGTCCAAAGGCATATCCAAAAACAATCAAAGGGAAAAGCCAAGGTTTTAGAGTTGAGGGTAAAAGTCCAAGGTAGATCGAATGGAAACAAACAAGTGTTACAAAGGTCAATAATACGTTACGGCTATTAAAGCGACGTTCAGGAAGCCATCTTTTAGCTGAATAATAGAGTCCAATTAAAAGGGCTGCTGCAGCTAGAGAGCCACACGAGGCTATAGTCTGATCAATACGGCTGAGATAATAATATTCCATTGCATAGAAAATAAGTAATACAGGGAAAAGACTCCAAGATTCTTTCTCAGTAAGTTGTTTCTTGGTCAATTGAGTATAAAAGAGGGTGCCTATTGAGTAGATAAAAAAATTAATAGCAAGTACTGCAGCAATTAATACATCTTGATCCAGCTTTAGCCCAATCACCGCAGTGATTGATATTGCTAAGTACGCTGAAATCATCGTTAAGGTGCGTGACTCCACCCAAATAGCAAGGGTTGCGAAGTTTAAAGAACAAATTGTGAAGTAATATAAAGAAAATAAAGTATTATTTTCAACGCCTGAAACAATGGGAACAATATAAGCACCCAAGGCAGCTATAATGGCATAAATATCATGCCTAAACCTTAGATAAAACAAAATTGAAATTCCAGAGACAATGGTGGTGATGGCAATAACCGTTTGAAATGAAATGAATAGATAATACTGATATGCAGCAAAACCAGTAAAATAAAGTACGGTGGCACCTGCAGCTGGTAAAAAACATGCGTATATTCTATCTGCAGTGGAAATAACAATCCCTCCTGTAAATAATGCCATTCCAAACAGAGTAGCTACGCCAAGCTGTTTTTCATGAGTTAGCCATCCTGATTCAATGGATAATTTAACTATGAAACAAGCAGCTAAAATAAAACATACTGAGGCGACTAATCCCAGCCAATTTCCTGACATCGGTTTCGGTGTTGATTTGGAGCGGTCTACACTTTTTTTATTTTTAATTAACTTAGATTGCTTTACTGGCGAGATTGGCGATACACTGCCAATAATTTTTTCAACTGTAGATACGCGGGTGTCCAGGGCCTGTAAGCTTTTTTCAATATCAACTGATTTCAAAGAAATATCCTACGTACATAGTAACAATTGCTCAATTTTACACCATTTTGCTGGTTCTTTTCGAGTATTCTTTTGAATAATTTATACATAAAGTCGATTTTTATTGGATTTTTAATCGTGTACTCACTGTCGATGAAGGCCAAGCAAAAATAAAAAATAAAAATTGTTCGAGTCAAGACTGTTTTTTTATTTTTTATTTGTTAAGATAACTAGGTCTATGCTCTTTTCAAACATCCGTGTGTGGATATCTACGCTCAATCCACTACAGAATTGCTACTTAACGCCTGCCCTCAAACCAGACCCCATCTCGTTTATTTTTCTTTTAAAGTGCAATATTCCTTTGTGAGTTATTCACATTTTCTGTGGATAAGTCTGTTTATAGTCTGTCTAACTCTATGTAGAATTTAGAAAATTAATGGCTGATACATCATTTTCCAGAGTGTTATTTATGAAGTGAAGAAAATGATATAGATCATGAATTAATCTCACAAAACTTGACCATCATTTACTTGATTTGGTCTTCTAGCCAAAATTTCAATAATGAGGTTACTGCTTGAGGCTGCTCAACATGGAGCATATGACCACAATCTTCAATAATTGCTAATTTTGCTGAAGGAATCGCCTCTTTCATAGATTGTTGTGACTCTAAAGTAAATGCACTATCTTGCCTGCCGTACATAATTAATGTTGGACAAACAATTTGATGAAGCTGTGCCGTAGTTGATTGGCTATTGAGCATCGCTCTAGTTTGATTCAAGAAACCTTGTTTAGGAAATTTTGCTTGCCCTTCGAAAAGAGTACTCATCAAAATTTTATCATTACTGCGGGAAGGGTGGACACTGGTTGAACTCACCTCATGGAGAAATTTTCAAGATTGTTGTTTTCAATAGATAAAACAATTTCATGACACGCATCACCAGCTCAACTCTTAGTGTTGAATCGGCTCTAATTCAGCGCAGAGAATTATAGAACACTTCCGTATCATGAAACACTCTACTGGACAATATGTCCGAAAGATTTGCATAAAAATTGAATGCCGCGCAAAAGCAGGCCGTAAATAATTCGCATCTATTGTTACGGCAGACGATGCGGTTAATTGATAATGGATTAAATACTAACCATCGCCACAATATGGTCAAAAATGGTCTAGAATTATTAAAAATGTGTCAAATAATACTTCTATTTGGGTTGTCCTATGTCGTTATCAGAATTAGAGTTAAGTCAATTAATGCTTCTAACTGACGCTTTAGATCTTCACGCCCGAAGAACACCAAACTCAGTTGCTTTATATTACCTCAATGAAGATGGGGTGAGAGAGGAGTTAAGTTATAGTAAGCTGCAATCTGAGTCTCGTTCCTTAGCGCGGCTAATTATGAACAATACTCAAAAGGGGGAGCGCGCTTTATTGATTTACCCACCAGGTTTGGAATTTGTTATCGCATTTTTTGCCTGTGCTTATGCTGGGGTAATTAGCGTTCCGAGCTACCCTCCATTGAATCAAGGATTAATCGAAAAATTACAAGGTATTATTGTTGATGCACAGCCGAGTATTCTTCTAACTACGCAAGAGCTTTATAAGAAACTATACAATTTGAAGATTCTTAAAAAAGTCATGCAATTTTTGCCGATTAAAAAATTATTAATTTATATTTTAGGAAGACAGTCCGAACAATTAAATTGGGATGTAGAAAAACTTAAGCTGATAAATTGTTCTTCTTATCACACGAACTCATTCGCTCAGATGGAGTTCAATGCAACGGATCCGGGTTCCATTGTTTTTTTACAGTATACTTCTGGATCCACAGGTTTGCCGAAAGGGGTAATAAATACCCATCAGAATTTATTGCATAACATACAATTAATCATTAAAGGCTATGGAGTTCATCAGGATAGTCGAGGTGTGTCTTGGTTACCTCCTTATCATGATATGGGCTTGATTGGGCATATTATTTTACCGATTATTTATGGTGTCCCTTGTCTGTTGATGTCACCCTTGAAATTTCTTAAAAATCCCTATTCTTGGTTGCACGAGATCAATACATTTCGTGCTGATGTGAGCGGAGGACCTAATTTTGCCTATGAGTACTGCCTGAGAAAAATTACGGATCGTCAAAAGAAAACTTTAGACTTAAGCTGTTGGCGGGTGGCTGTGAATGGAGCTGAGCCAATCCATTATGAGACCCTTGAACGTTTTTATCAGGCTTTTAAATCCTGTGGATTTAAAAAAAGCAGTTTTTCACCTTCCTATGGCCTGGCAGAATCGACCGTAATGGTCTCTGTGCGACAACCCCAGGGACACCTGCATAAGTTAATTGTTTCCCAGTCAGATTTAGGTCTAAACAAAGTAACCCTCACTAAAAAAAGCGACACAGACAGCAAAATTTTACTGAGCCATGGAACCCCTAGCTTAGACGTAAAAATTCTTAATCTGAGTACCGGTCAATTTGGCGATGAAAATGAAGTAGGTGAGATATTAGTTGCTGGTCCTAGTGTTTCTTCGGGGTATTGGCATCATGAGGAATTAAATAAAACAATTTTTTATCAAACTGAAGATCAGCGGACCTTTCTTAGAACGGGAGATTTAGGTTTTCTTCATCAAGGTGAGTTATACGTTACCGGACGAATGAAACAACTTATTGTCATCCATGGTAAAAATTTCTACCCTCATGATATCGAGTTTAAAGCAAGTTCGGCCCATGGCTCGATTAAACCGGGTTGTTGTACTGCATTTTCTATTTTTAAAGACAAAGAAGAAAAATTAATTATTTTGGCTGAGATAAAATCCGGTACCCCTAAAAAAGAATATGAAGACATTTGTTTGGCGGTAAGAAAAGTAATCACTCAAACTTTTGCCATAACCCCTTATTCCATTGTCTTATTACCTGCTCGCGCAACCCTAAAAACGACGAGTGGTAAGTTACAACGTAATGCCATGAAGGACTCTTATATCAATCAAAGCTTACCGATGCTGTATGAGTATCAAAGTGAAAAATATGATTTAGAACAGATCAAATTGAATCAGCCTCTCACTGAGTCAGTTATTGACTCCAAAACAAATCGCATTACAGAGAACGAGATCCAATCCTGGTTATTAGAGCAAATTGCTTTGAAGACATCGATACCACAACATAAAATCTCATTAGAGCAGCCTTTAATTGAGCTGGGGATAGATTCAATTGGTTATTTTGAGTTATTAGCAGATTTAGAGCAAACATTTCATTGTCAGGTAGATCCCAACTTAATAGAAACCTATCCCTCAATTCATCTGATTTGTAACAGCATTATGAGCAGTAAAGAACCAGTGGAACATCAAATTGTACATTTTAATCCTTATCAGGAAGAGCTGGGTGCTCATGGTTTTTTACTAAAGCGTAAAGAGGTTGGTATTCTATTAATACATGGTTATAGCGGAACCCCCGGTGAAGTAAGTGAATTGGCATTTCAATTAGCTCGGTCGGATATAACCGTTGCTGTTCCTCAATTAGCCGGACATTGTTCCAGTTATCGTGATCTCAAAAAAACCAGCTGGCAAGATTGGTATATGTCTGTTAAAAAGGCCTATGATTTATTGTCACAGCATTGTGAAACGATATTTGTTGCGGGCCTTTCTGCAGGTAGCCTGCTTGCCTTGAATCTAGCTTTAGAATACCCAGATCGTATAGCAGGTGTGATCCTATTAAGTCCTGTATTTTTTTATGATGGTTGGAATATTTCAAGATGGCAACGTGTATTTCAGTCCATAATGATTCACAGTTATTTGCGTCATATTTATAAAGTTCAGGATAAAGCGCCTTACGGAATTAAAAATGAGGCAATACGAGAGTCAATTGCATCCTTATTGGCGAAAGGTAAAGAAAAAAATATTGCTAAAACCGGTAATATGATAGTCCCTGCGCTTGGGTTGTATGAAGTGGATAAGTTGATTAAACATATTCAAGGAAAATTGGCTCACATTAAGAGTCCCATCCTGGTTGTCCATTCCTTAGACGATGATATGGCAAGTTACAGAAATGCTGAATATGTTAAAAATCATATAGGTTCGGAATTAATAGAAATCGTTTATTTAAACAATTCATACCATATTATTACTCTGGATAATGAAAAAGAGCTTGTTGCGCTTCATTTGATTCGCTTTATCACGCAAAACAGCAAATTAAGAAAGGTAAGGTATATATCTTGAATATTTTTATAGATTTTGATGGAACGATTACGAAAACGGATACTACAGACAGCTTATTAGAAAAATTCGCACAGGGTGATTTTAATCAAATCGAGCAAGATTGGCTTTGTGGGCGTATCAGCTCCAAAGACTGCATGCAAGCGCAATATGCGATGATTCGAGGGATGGAACCTGAAATTAGGTATGAATTAGAACATATTGAAATTGATGCTGGTTTTATTGAATTTTGCACTTTAATGCAAAACAAGGCAAAACTTATTATCGTTAGTGATGGTATTGATTATCCCATCGAGTATCTGCTAAAAAAACATGGACTTCTTTCAATACCTTATTACTCAAATCATTTTTCATTTCTTAAAGAGGGTGTTGCGATTAGTTTCCCTTTTGAAGTGAAACAGTGCAAATCAAGGTGTGGTTTATGTAAATGTCATATCTTTCATGAACAGCAATTTAATGACTCAGGCAAATCGATTTTAATTGGTAATGGCAAATCTGATGTTTGTTTAGCACATCAAGTTGATTTCGTATTTGCGAAGGAATATTTATTAACGTATTGCCAACAATATCAAATAAAGCATTTAGAGTTTAATGACTTTTTGGATCTGGTAAACCTATTTCAATGCGAACAACTTGAAAGTTTTCTTTAATTACTAGTCCAGTTTATTCTGACGAAACAATTCATGGTTTATAAACAATGGCAGTCTTTCATCCTGCGTGGTAATTACAGGATGAAAGAGGACTAAACCTCAGGAGGCTAAGACCGACCTATGCTGCCTTGCATTGCATGAGTAATTGTTCTAGAAGAATGATGCCTAAGTCAATTTCCTCTTTACTGATTTCTAAAGAGGGCGCTAAAGTAAATGTATTTTTATAGTAACCGCCAATATCCAGTACGAGCCCGTAAGCTTGTCCATTGACCTGAAGATCGCCACGTAATCCTGCATTGAAAATTGCATCGGCTAATTCTCGATTAGGAGTAAAACCATCTTCTTTACATAACTCGATACGTAGAGCCAGACCAATCCCATCGACATGACCGATCATTTTCCAGCGTTTTTTAAGTTCAATCAGTTTATTTAGAAAATAAGCTCCTTTTTCATTGACCTGTTGCTCATAATTTTTTTCCGCCAACATGTTCATCACTTCAAGACCAATCGCAGTTCCCAATGGATTGGAAGAGTAGGTAGAATGAGTCGATCCTGGAGGAAATTTTTCTGGGGAAATGAGTTCCTCCCTGGCCCAAATTCCGGCAATGGGGTTTAAACCATTCGTTAAGGCTTTGCCGAAAACAACGATGTCTGGAGTGATCCCGTAGTGTTCAAAGGACCAAAATTTACCAGTACGGTGGAAACCCATTTGAATTTCATCTGCAACCAACAAAATCTCTTTTTCCTTAAGAAATTGTGCCAGTTCTTTAAAATACTCTGGAGGTGGAATGACATAACCACCAGTACCTTGTATGAATTCGACAAAAAACGCTGCATATTCTGCTTCCTTGGTCTTATCATCCCAGACGGCATAATATTCTGTTTCAAATAATTTTTTAAACTGATTCATACAGTATAGGCCGCAGGTCTCACGTTTCATTTCATAAGGACAACGGAAACAATAGGGAAAGGGCTGAAAGGATGCTTTATCAGAGAAATGGCCAAATCTGCGTCGATAACGGTAGCTTGAGGTGATGGAAGAGGCACCTAGTGTTCGGCCATGATATCCGCCCATAAAAGCGAACATCAAGTTTTTCTTCTTTTCATTACGAACCAGTTTGAGTGCATCTTCAATGGCTTGGGAGCCTCCCACATTGAACTGCACGCGTCCTTTAGCACCGGTTCTTTGTTCGATATTAGTACAAATAGCTTCTGCCAGTTCTACCTTTTCTTTATGCAGATATTGGCATGCAAGCTGAGGTAAGTTATCCAGTTGTTGCTTTAAGGCATTACTAAGACGTGGGTTTTTGTATCCAAAGTTAACCGCTGAATACCACATTTGCAGATCTAAATAGGGAATGCCTTTCTCATCATAAAGATAACTTCCTTGGCAGTTACTAAAAATTTTTGGAGGATTCGCATAATGGACTGTATCTCCGAAAGAACAATATTGAGCATCTTTCTGTAGCAGTGAATTAATATTCATAGTTAATTGAACAAATTGAGTAAGATATACTAACTATAGTCAATTTATATAATTTTGCTGGATGAGTAATCTGGATGATTCGAATTTTTGACTATACTAAAAGGTGAAAATTCTATTTGCCGATATGAGCATCAAATAACGCAGTACTGGGAACGCGGAGAATATGGGACATTTGCACTGTATTTGGTATACAAAGGCGAGTGAAATTGAGCCTGATATCTGGAATAAATTAATTCGTGACGAGCGACACATTCAGTCTTGGTATAGTGCACTTGATCAAGCCAACCTGCCTGACAAAACCCAGTTTTATTATGCTGTATTCTATGAGCAAGATAGGCCGGTAGCATTAGTCCCTACATTTCTCAAATCAATTCCTATAGATTTTGTGATGCCTGATTTTATCTCAAGTATCATCGGTTTCTTTGACAAGTATATTTATGCTTTTCGTTTTCAAAGGTTTTTTTTTATTGGATCTTATGTTGACTATGGTGTAATCGGGCTTAACGAGCATTATCATTTTGAGGGATTACAATCTCAAATTGCCCATGAAATTGACCTGCAAAGTAAACGGCTGGGAGCATCAGTTATTGTTTGGAAAGATTTTGAGAAGCATGTCTGCGATCATTTATCCCCCCAAAAGTATTTCACATTATGTTCTTTTCCTGATGTTTTTAGTGAGATTAAAGGATCTAATTTTGATGAGTTCCTGCAACATAAGCCTTACTTTCTAAGAAAAAAAATGAAACGCAAGCTACGTCAAAGTCACCAAAACCATTGCGAGTTGTTTATTATACAGGAACCTAATGAAAAAGAACTTGCTCTACTTTATGAATGTTTTGAGCATATTTGGGAAAAATATGCCACCAGCAAGATAACTTTTGATCATGTCAATCAGGATTATTTCAAGAGTTCTTCAAAGGATCACCACTTTATCTATATAGGATTACGGGACAAGGTGAGTCAAGCCATAATTAATGTAGTTCAATGTTTGCAAACTCATGACAGTTTATTTCAAGTTTTTTATGGTTTTAATACGAAAAAATTTTCTCCAAATAATGGCCATTATTTTTTGCTTCAAAAAAAAGTGATTGAATATTGTATTGAGAATCACATCAAACATTTATTTGATGGTCAAAATCAGTACACAGCTAAATTAGATATGGGAAGTCAACTACTCCCATATTATAATGCAGTAAAAAGTCATTCCGTAATGATGCAATGGCTTATAAAACAGTTAAAGAATAATCTTACTTGGAGCAATCTCTCGCCTGAGCTTGCAACTTATCTGAAGGCACATCCAGAAGCGCTTCCTCAAAAGCCTCCTAAGCCGAAATGGTATCATTATTTACGTACATTTATCCATGCATTACCTCCAACCGCTGGATACAGAATCTATGGTAAGGATTTTTGGAATAATCGTCATCGGCTCAAAGATTCGAAAGCAACTCTCGAGCAGAACTGTGCTCAACAGTTAGGTGTGCCTTATGTTCATTTCACAAACTCCGGAACCGCTGCGTTATATCTTCTCTTGAAATCAATAAGCCATTTAACGGCATCGAGAACCATCATAATTCCAGCTTATACATGTCCACTGGTTGTTTTCGCTATTGTGCGTGCTGGTTTTAAAGTACAGCTATGTGACTCAAATGGCATTGATTTCAATTTCGATCTCGAACAATTGAGCCAGTTATGTAATTCAAATGAAGACATCGCCGCTGTTTTGGTCACTCATTTGGGAGGTATTCCAGCTCAAATTGAAAAGGTAAGTGCAATGATACAACGAGCACCTAAGCCTATTTTTCTGATTGAGGATGCTGCGCAAGCATTTGGCGCTATAGCAGGAAATCAACCGGTAGGTAGCTGGGGTGATTTTGCTATTTTTAGTTTTGCAGCAGGAAAAGGTGCAACTTTTTATGAAGGAGGTTTGCTGGCAAGCAAACATCACCGGTTTAAAGAGGTGTTGCAAAAGACGATTAATACCCACGAGCATCCAAACCCTTTTCTTGAATGTTGGAGAGTCATACAACTTCTGGGATATTGGTTATTGTATCGGCCCTGTTTATTCTTTTGGATATATACTTTGCCACAGTCAATTTGGGCTCATCAAAACAATTGGATTCGTGCTTTAAATGAAGAGTTTTCAATTGATTTTCCTATTCACAAGGTGTCTAATCTCCGAGCCTATTTGGGATTTGCTAATTTTTTGCGAATGCCTAAGGAAATTGAAGCGCAAAGACAAAAAGCATCCTGCTACTTAGATGCATTGGCTTCGTGCAACGCCATTCGGGTACTTAGAGAAGAAGCGGCCCAAGACAAAGCAACATATCCATTTCTCTCCCTAATTCTATCTGTTCCACGGAAAGTAGTTTTTCCCAATTTGTTGTTACAAGCTTCTGGTGTATCTTTAATGTTTGCCCAAATACTACCTGATTATGCGTATTTACGCCCTTATTTAAGTGATAAATCAGCAGAAAGTTATCCTAATGCCGATAAGTTATGTAAGGGACTGGTTACTTTAAGTACGACTGCATTTATTACAAATAAAGAAATAACTGAAGTGAGTCAATATATTAAAACCCTATTAAACCACTCTCAGGATGGGGCTTAAAATCATGAAACCATTGCTCCTGTTAACCGATCAGCATCACTCCACACTTCATTACATGCACGATCATTGGCAGCAGGCATTAACACTTGATTTTAGGACTCTTGAGCAAGAACTAAGATTATATGGGTCGATGAAAATCCTCCAAGAATGCAAAAAAATAATTAATGAACTCGCAAATGAACCCTATATAACTTTTATGGGATCCGGTGACTTTCATCATCTCACTTATCCATTACTTACTCGACTTACTGAACCCTTTATTTTAGTTATTCTTGATAATCATACCGATTGCTCGTTCATTCCACCTCAATTTTCTTGTGGAAACTGGGTTAATATGGCAGCTAAAATTTCTCTATGTGAAAAAATAATTCATATTGGAGCAACACAAGGTTATGGTCCTGTGGAAAAACGACTCGGGGTAACTCAGCTTATCGCTCAAAAAAAAATGCTTAGTGTTCCTGGAGGAGAATTGATGCAACAAGGGATTGCTGTTGTAGAAAATGCTTTAGCCCTGTGTAATAACGACCTACCTTTTTATTTAAGTATTGATAAAGATGTGCTGAATGTGGATGTAATTAAAACCGATTGGGATCAAGGGGTTATTTCATTAGAAGAAATGTACTCTGTAATTCAGTTATTAAAATCACGTCGATGTGTTGGAGTTGACATCTGTGGTGAAAAGACAGAACAAACCATTTTTAAAAATCGTCTGAAACAATTTATTTCACGATTCGATCATCCTAAACTATCGAGAATAAATGAATCGGAATTTCAAAAGAACATACTAAAACACTATGAAATAAATCAGAGTATTTATAACTTAATTGAAGGGGACTGTGGCTATTCCAGTTCATATCGTAATTACAAGGACAGATAATGATATTCCTATATTATTTTATCTTATTCGTAATCGGTGCCTTGACAGAGACATTTCTGCACGTTTGCCTAAAAAAAGCCACTATAGACCACATCGATGCGCGTGGCTTTCGATATTACCTGAGTATCATCAAAGATTATTGGTTCTATTTAGCGATGTCATTTTATATTGCTGACCTCGTTATTTATATGTATCTACTAGCTCATCTTCCTCTTTCAGTGGCTTATCCAATTACTGGCTTACAAAAAATTTTCATTATTTTTTCTTCGGGTTATTTTTTAAAAGAAGCATTAAGTTCAATAGAGTTGCTTGGCGTATCACTGATTGGTATCGGCATTTTATTAATTGCGGGAGCTCAAATCTAAATGAACAAAACATTACCTTTGCTGAAAGTAATCATTTGGGTTTTACTCCTGAGTAGCGATACTGCAGCACAATTATTGTTTAAAGTTGCGGCGCTTAATTTTAGCGGAGGAGTTTGGCTGTCTAATTATCCTTTTTTTCTAGCTTATGTTTTTGAGCTATTGTCTTTTTTATTGTGGATGAGAATTATCAAAGATACTCGTTTATCGATTGCATTAGCCCTTACAGCCATACTTTATATTACGGTTTCATTGACTTCATACATTTTTTTCCATGAGCAAATCAACATACTCCAGTGGATAGGCACCGTGTTAATTGCCGCAGGAACCTGTCTTTTAGGATATTATGAAGGAACCAAAGCAGTTTCAGAAGCATAAGAATTAAAAGGTTTTCTATCTTAATTTTTGTATAGGTCTGCACCTTATGTTCCTGCTTGATTTAAATAAGTCAGCATTAATGCGATTTTAGGATAGAGAGTAAATATCAAGGAAAGACAATGCACAATACCAATCAAAAAAATCAAGATCCGTTTGATGAACTTGCCGATGAGATGCTGTTGGAGGTTCTTAATGCTCGCGATAATGAGAATAATTACATTATTAACCCAAAGGATATGGCTTCTGTTGCCTTAAGTTGCAGACGGTTTAACTCAATAAGCCAGAGCGCCAATTGCCTGTTTTTCCCCATTTCGTATAAAGATCTTCGCGAAAAAGCTTCAGATTATCGTGACTTTAAGGAAAAACAACTGAGTCAATTAAGACGCGAACAAAAAATGTTCAATGAAAAGAGTGGCCCAATTTATTGGAATAAAAGGGTTAGAAAAGCCATTGCTTGTGGTTTAAGCTTACTTGTAGCATCCCTTTTGACATACCAATTTGATATGGAATATACCCATTTTTTCTTCACCACGATTGTTATTTCCGTAGTGACTCTGGTTATCAATGAACTCCTTTTAGATCACTTCCAGTATTCTTTAGATGAATCCAAGACAAAAACTATTCCTCTTCACTTTTTTGATGAAGAAATAGCAGGGAAGACAGTCTCTTTTGGCCTCTAATTTAGCAATAGATTTTTATGAACCTTTTAACATTGTGATAACGTTTTAGGATGAACAAGGTTTAAAAAATCATTACATTTAATTTTTAGCAGTTGCGTATGATTACCTGCATTAAAGACTAACCATTCTTTATGTGCCAGGCTATCTGCAAGATAAACATCCATGCCATAAAGTTCACCAAAAATCGGTAGGGCGCCGACTTCACAATCAGCAAATTTATCTTGAAACTCAAACTCCTTAGCAATTTCTACCTGTTTGGCATGGGTTTCGTTTTTTAATTGTTCTAAATCCAGACGGACATTTGCAGGAATGGCGATGAGTACAAATTTGCCATCTAATTTGACAATAACCGATTTAGCAAAATAGTCGCCTTTAATATGTGCGCCTTGTGCACATTGCGAAGCAGTATATGCTCTAGGGTGATTGATGGTTTTATAGGCAATATCATGATCCTTCATATATTTTCTAAGGGATAAACTTAACATGAGGGGCTCCAGCAAAAAATAGTGCTATTTAATTATAGTCCAATTTGTCGATGCCAGCGAATTAATAAGTCCCAGGGGGCGCTTTGATCGAATGCTGGGATTATGTTTCCGCGATAATCAAAATAATGGACTGCAAGATATAGAGTGACTCAGCTAAAATATTCAAGTAAAAAAGGGAAAAAAATGAAAAAAAGTCCCAAGATCAAATAAAACAGAAATTGGTCTTGAATGCGTTTTTGCTCCTCTTCTTTTGGGCGAAGCATATAAAAGGCAATAAATAGAAATGCAATCCCAATCGCTATACAAAAAATTTGTACGTATAAAAATACCGAAGCAAAAAAGGGTGAAGTGGTTTGCACCCCATTTTCTTTGACTGGAGTTATCCCAATTGCAGCAGCATATAAATTCATTTTGTAGTCCTCGTCCTATCTGGTTCATATTTTAGTATAAACAAAAAAATGTACTCCATTAGGCATAATTGTTGATATATTGCTAATTTGGATTTAAAATGTACATTTTAATTCAATTTTATACTTTGGACTTATGAAAATTTATTTAGTAGGTGGGGCAGTACGCGATAAATTGCTGGGCTCTCATCCTAAAGACAACGATTGGGTTGTTGAAGGTGCATCTCGTGAGGATATGTTGAAACTTGGTTATAAGCCAATAGCGAGTCAAGAAGCAAAAGATATTCCTGTGTTTTTACATCCTGAAACGAAAGAAGAACATGCGCTTGCTCGATGCGAAAGGCGGGTAGGTCCAGGGCATACGGGTTTTGAGTTCGATGTATCTTCTTCAATCACTATAATTGACGATTTAAAACGGCGAGATTTGACTATCAATGCCATGGCGCAGCCACTCGAAGAAGGAGGTTTGGGCGAGTTGATTGACCCTTATCATGGAAAAGATGATCTGGAAAATCATATATTACGGCATGTATCACCTGCATTTGTTGAAGATCCGCTTCGATTAGTACGCACAGCCCGCTTCGCCGCTTGCCTAGGTTTTCAAGTAGCCAAGGAGACGATGGCACTCATGGAACAGATGGTTGTTGAAGATAAAGTGAGTGAACTGAGTGCTGAACGAGTCTGGAAGGAATTAGAACGTGCAGTGATGGGATCTCATCCGGAACATTTTTTTGATGTTCTTAAAAAATGTGGAGCAGATAGTATTTTATTCCCTTGTATCAAAATACCAGGAGCTGGCATTAAGGCTCTCCAACGCTCTGCCGATCATAAAGATTCTTTTAAGGTACGTTTTGCTGCTTTGATGCATGACCTGCCTAAAGAGGAAATAATTAAGTTTTGCAAACAATTTAACGTACCAAACCAATACCGGGATTTGGCGTTATTAATCAATCAAAACTTAGCACAATTTCGTCGTGTTCCTGAATTAGATGCCGAGGGGGTATTGGATTTATTAATCAACATGGGTGCTTTTTATAGTAAAGAACGTTTAAATGAATGCCTGCATATTTTTGAGCTTTGCACCCAAAAAACCTCCTATGCTGAGCAATTACGTAATGCTTTTGAAGCAGCCAAATCAGTTAATACTAAAGAGCTCTCTTCGCAATATACTGGTCATGAAATTACGAATAGAATTAAAGCATCACGTCTCGAAGCAATCCAAAAATGTATCAATAATTCGGAATTTATCTCCACATATCTCATGTCTTAAATAGAAGGAAAGCTTGTGTTGGGCCAAGGCCCAACCTGCATCTAATTCTTATGGGAGGGAAGGTTGGAGGTGAGAACAAGAAAGCGCTGCTCTTAACCCATTGATTATTGAGCAAGGTCATGGATAGTCTCTAAGAATTGTATCCAAATAGGAGATAAGCTCTTCCTGAGCATTTTCCATTTTCTTAGCGCAGGTGAAAAACATGATACGATGCGGCAGTGTCTTATGTAGAGTTTCAGTTTCTTGTTTGTTTGGCTTTAAAATTGCCTCAATTTTGAGTATTTGAGTGGTACAAGCAAGCAAATTAATATGATTTTTATTGTAATAATTTAATGTATTCTTCCGCTTTATTTAGCTGTTCTATTAATTCATTCCTGTGTGCTTTTTTAGCATGCATTTCTGTATAATCGTGAGGATATTCTTGAATCAGTTTCTCAATAATTTCTTTTAACTCGGGTGACATGGTTGATTAACATCCCTATTCATTGGAGAAAAATGGCATGATATCAGTTGATTACATTAAGTAAATCAATTTGATTTGGCCATTTGATTTGGCTAATGAATAAAATATTGAGATGGTAGGAATCACCTAAGTGATAATCAAGGATTAATGAAGGATGTATGGTATCTTGATGAGTGACTCTATGGGGGCGGTTCTAATCGCTCATAGTGATATGGCGGCCGCCATCAACAAACATAATGTCCCCAGTAATATAATCAGCCTCAGCCAAATATAAAACAGCCCCGGCAACATCTTCCGGTTTTCCCCAGCGTTTTAATAAGGTACGTTCTGCTGATTTAATTTGTCGCTCTGCTGAATATTGTTCAGGTGGCAAAACTGGGCCTGGTGCAATAGCATTAACCCTAATGTTTGGTCCTAATTCTACTGCAAGATATTGGGTCAAGCTTGCTAGTGCAGCTTTTGATATACCATGAAACATCATATTTTTACGAGGGTAAAAAGCAAATAAATCAATAATATTAATAATTGCTCCACGCTCTTGCTTTAACATGATTTTAGCTGCCTCGTTGGCACAATAGAGACTTCCATATACACCTACCTCAAAAGAATCATGCAAGAGTTGAAAATCCTCGCAGGGGAAGGGATGATTTACATAAAGCGAAGCACTATTCACCAATAAATCCATTCGACCAAAGGAGTCATGAATCGCAGCAAACATATCACGAATTTCTGCAAGAGAGCGAATATTCGCTTTTATCACAAGACCCTTTTGACCTAATTGTTCTACAATTTTTTGTACCTCTATAGCTTGCTCATCAGATGCGTGATGATTAATGACAATGTCATAACCATTTTGCGCTAATTTTTCAACAATACTTCGTCCAACGCGCTTAGCCCCGCCAGTAACAAGTGCTACTTTATTCTCTGATTGCATTGCAGTATCCCTACATTATTAAGGTCAGTTTACAGTTCCACTGTGTCTTCTAGCGAATTGTAAATAACCCCTGGTTTTCTAATTTAAAAGGTTTTTTTATCTATATTGAAACAATAACTCAAACAAACAACGTTTTTCGCGTTTTCGTACATCTAGACCTAATTGTAGTTCGAATTGCTTTATATGTTTTAATGCTTGATATTTTGATTCCTTGACGCTTTCGATTTCCAATGCATACAACTCCCTATCTTGAGTAATTGCTTGGTATAAAACCACTTCTGCTTCAGGGAAAAGGAAGACTTGAAGATGTTTCATCAACTTATATTCTTTATAGCTATTGAACACGGTTAAAAATTGTTCTACTGTTTGTAACTGATCACCCTGCTCTTGAGCTAAAGAAATTTCAACCTCGAGCCGTGTTTGTGAATCTTTTCCGGGGGTAAAAGATTTTAGGGTCAAGCTTTGTTTCTCTTCATCAATTTTGTGTCGAATAATAAAATTATTTAACCCATCTATAAGAAAATAACGCTCAGCAACATCAACCTTATAATCACGGAGAGGGTAAAGTCGCAAGATAGCCGACTCTGCTTTTTTGAAGCTTTGCTTATTATCAAAGCAAAATTTATGTTCCACTTCAACAAACTTGGGCATAATTATCTCACCACATTATCCAAAGGTTTTTTTTGAAAATATTTATAATAGGCAATGAGCCAAGAAACAGTTCCACAAGTGATTAAGCTGAAGATGCAACCAACAGCCAGAATAAGGTCGTTTACAATCCAACCATGAAATAAGGTGAACAATTGAATCATATTAAACCCCAAAAAAGTAAATAACGACAGGCCTTCTGAGTTTTTTACTTTTAATAAGGCAAAAATTTGAGGAATATACAACGCCGCATTCGCAATTAAGCAAATTGAAAAACCAATATTAATAATTAGCTCTAAATACTGCATTTTTTATTCCATGTTTTTTTATCTCTAATTATAGACCTTGAAAAAAAGTTTGACCAAATTTTGGACTAAAGGCATGTTTTGATTTTTCATTTTTTTTCTTGAGTAGTTTGCTCCCTATTTGATGAACTAAACTTATAGGTAGCATCATTTGAGGAGTTGTTATAATGCAAGCTGAAAAATATTCAATAGATATGGATGAAGAACAACAAAAAACGGATGATCAAGAGGCTGGTGACGTTATCAAAAAGTTACTTAGGCTAATTGGAGAAAATCCAGAGAGAGAAGGTTTAGTAGATACGCCAAGAAGGGTCGTAGATAGCTGGAAAGAATTATATGGGGGGTATTCTATTGATCCGGCAAAAGTTTTGAGCACTTGTTTTTCAAATAAAAAACAATACAACCAACTTGTATTACTTCGTGATATTGAAATGTTTTCGATGTGCGAACATCATATGCTGCCATTTTATGGTCGTGTGCATATAGGTTATATCCCTGATAATAAAGTAGTTGGATTATCAAAATTAGCTAGGATAGTGGAATGTTTTTCGCGCCGACTCCAGATCCAAGAGCAATTGACTGTAGAAATTGCAGAGGCGATACACACTCATTTAAAACCCAAAGGGGTTGGGGTAATGATTGAGTGCCAACATTTATGTATGGTTGCTCGTGGTGTAAATAAACAAAATCCTTATATGGTGACCTCTCATTTTATGGGTATTTTAGAAACTGAATCAGAACGTAGAAAAGAGTTTAATGAACAGATAACAAGAAAGTTATAGATTGATAAATGCGTTTATTTTTCATCGAAACGGAACACTAAAATCACTATATAGGAAAGGTAATGGGAAAAAAAACAAGTAAATTAATTTTGATTACTGGAGGAAGGATTGGTCTTGGCAAAGCATTAGCAGAAAGCCTAATCAAGGAAAATGCTACAGTTATCGTTACCTCAAGGCAGGCACAGTTTCAAGAAAATATGAGATTGACTCCAGGAGAAATTCATTTACAACAATTGGATGTCACACAGGAAAGCTCTGTATTACGCCTGTTTTCTTGGCTTAAATCCATGAATTATCCCTTAGATGTACTGGTAAATAATGCAGGTTTTGGTATTTTCAATTCTATTGAAAATACGTCAACTGCGGAATGGGATTTAATAATCAAAACCAATTTAACGGGTGCCTTTTTATGCTCTAAAGAAGCTTACCGTATCATGAAAGAGCATCATGGGGGGCGTATTATTAATATTGGTTCTATAGCCAATAAAGTCGGATTAAATAATAATTTAGCTTATGGTGCCTCTAAGTGGGGGCTAAAGGGTTTATCTATAAATTTAGGTGAAGAAGGAAAACATTTTCACATACGGGTTACTCATGTCACATTAGGTGCAACTTATACAGAAATCTGGAACGATCGACCAGGCTTTTCAAAAAGTGATATGTTGGATCCCGAGCTAGTGGCCCGATGTCTATCCCAGCTGGTGTTCTTACCTTTAGAAATTGCGGTTAATGAAATTGAAATATTGCCGGAAAAAGGAGTTTTATAATGAAATCTAATAAACGGCGTATTGCTTTAGTGACTGGCGCTGGTGCTGGAATTGGAGCTGCTATTGCACAAAAAATTATTGAAACAACAGATCATTTAATTTTATTGGATCTTAATCTTGAACCAATAGTTTCGCTTGCTCAAGTACTACAGCTGAAACATAATAAAATCATTCAAGCTTATCAATGCGATGTAGGGAATGGTGTACTCGTAGAAGATGTTCTAAATCAGCTAAAAGAGGCAGGAAACCTTCCCAACATTATTGTAAATAATGCGGGGTTTGGTGGTCCTTTTCATACTGTCGATCAAGTGACTGATACAGAGTGGGATAGGGTGATTAATACGAATCTGAGAAGTATTTTTCATTTTGCTCGTTACTTATTGCCCGAAATGAAAAAACAATCATATGGAAGAATAGTTAATATTGCTTCCATACAAGGTTTTTTGGGTGCTGCCTTATCTTCTACATATGTTGCAAGCAAACACGGTGTTATTGGTTATACGAAAGCAATTGCAGCTGAATGGGGTGAGCATGGTATTAGTTGTAATGCAATTTGTCCTGGTTACGTTAATACACGGATGGGAGTACAAGATACGGCGATTATTAACCATATGGAGAAAGTAATTCATTTAACTCCTGCAAGACGCATTGGTACCCCTCAAGAAATAGCTGAACTTGTGAATTATTTGATTAGTGATGAAGCGGCGTTTATTAATGGAGCCAGCATTACTATCGATGGTGGTTTGAGCTGTCATGTAGGCGTCTCATGAGTTGATATTACAGAAATTTAGAACTCAATGTATTGTGACTGACTGAACATTTCCAAATATAAAAAATAAGAAAATTAAATTTGTTCAGCCCCCTTTTATTTTTTGAAGAAATATGTCATCTATCATGACGCATATTAAAAAAAGTTGATGCAGGTTGGAAAATAAGTAAGTTGTTAGCCACCTTAAATAGGTTTATACAACTTATTTGTAATAACGAAATATAATAAGGAGAAGGATAAAGATATGAGCCCTAAAAAATATAGTGTTCAAGAAACACAAGATGTTAATCTCAAAATAAATCAACAAGAATTTGAAGTAAAAGGAGTCTGCAAAAACTCTTTATTTACTAGTTCAAGTCTTCACAAGCATAAAAGGAAACAACCCTCATGACTGAGAACAATAATCAAAGACAAACACGCTCAAACGAAGAGCTAATTCAATTCAGAAAAGAACACTTTTTACCTACCGCTGGTTTTTACCATAAAGAGCCAATACAGCTTGTCAAAGCACAGGGAACTTATGTATGGGACTCTGAAGGAACACGTTACCTTGATGCAATAGGTGGAATTGTTTGCATCTCAGCAGGACATAATCATCCTAAGATCAAAAAAGCACTTATTGAAGCAATTGAAGATGATGTAATTCAACACACCAGTCTTCTGTATTTAAATCAGGCACCCGTCGAAACCGCAGAACGTTTGCTTGAAGAAGCACCTAATGGTATGGACAGGGTATCCTTTACCAATTCTGGCTCAGAGGCGAATGAACTTGCCTTAATGGCAGCACGTCACGCAACCGGAGAAACGATGGTGGTGAATGTGCGTCACTCTTATCATGGCGGTACTTCTGCTGCGCTCGCCTCATGTGGGCATTCAATTTGGAGATTCAGGGGGCAGCCAGTTACCGGAGTAACATCTGCTGTGGAACCTTATTGCTACCGCTGTCCATTTAAACAAAAGCCTGACAGTTGCGATCTGGCCTGTGCAAAAAATGTTGAAACAACCATTCAAAATTCGACGCATGGAAAAATAGCTGCTTTTATATTGGAGCCCGTGATGGGGGTAGGAGGCTTTATTACTCCTCCTGATGACTATTTTACCGAGGTCGCCCGTATTGTTCATAACTATGGTGGCAAATACATCAGTGATGAAGTACAAACTGGAGCAGGACGTGGGGGGGGCGATCTGTTATTGACCAAAACTTTGAATATTGATGCCGATATGGTAACCATGGCTAAAGGGTTAGGTAACGGCGCGGCAGTTGGGGCAGTACTTATGAAAACTGAGGTTGCGGAAACTATGACTGGCAAAACGTATTTTAATACGTTTGCAGGTGACCCATTGCAAATGATCCAAACTAAGCTCACACTGGAAATCATTAAAGAAGAGCAGCTTGTTGAAAATGCGCGTATTATGGGGGATATCCTCAAGGATGGTTTCCAACAATTACAAAAAAAACATCCTCTGATTGGAGATGTTCGAGGGCGCGGCTTGCTTTTAGGGATTGAACTGGTCAAAGATCCTATAACAAAAACTCCAGCATCTGAAGAAGCATTTCAGTTAATGGACCTATGTAAGGATAAAGGGTTGTTAGTTGGAAAAGGTGGGCAGTTCGGTAATGTCTTCCGAATAGCACCGCCGTTGACCATTAATCAGGAGCAAGTGAATTTTATACTTGAAACACTTGATCAATCTCTATCAGATTTAGCGCGATTGTATACTCTATAAAAACCAATGTTGGGTCAAAAGATCCAACTATCTTATTCAAATTCTAGTTTGGATGATGGTAAGGTTGTAACCCGGGGCTGGATAAAAAATTATGTTTTAATTAAAAGAGGGAGTCTGCTCATTTTTTTTATCCATCATCCGAACTGATAAAAATAAGCTTTCATCAGGTAATTTGGTTCAGTTATGCTGTCAATTCGATTATGCCTCTATAGAAGCCATAGCGCTGGGTGATTTTCTATCTATTTTTCTTGTAAAAACAACAAGCGAACAGGTTGTTCGCTATTTGGTCTATAATAATTTTAATCGTTTTTTAAAATTTTTGAACATCATGACCTATAACTTTTTTAATAAAGAAGCGTTTGGGATTTCTAAAGAAGATAAACTGAAAAGATTTTTTAATAAATTCCCGGAAAATGAATTTTGGCGGTTTTTTGTGGAGAGGATTCGCTATGATTTTCGGCAGCAATTATATCGAAAATTGTTTGCCAAAATGAGTGCTATCCCTGAGGAGAAAGCTGAGGAGATTCCTGTTTCTATAATTGCAGATTTTGTAAGAGATCTCACTATAGGAGATGTATACCAACTCGCAGAACAATTAGGCGATCACGAGGCTTTAACGGGTCTAAACAATTTATTGCATGTTCAAGATAGAAAAGGTGAACGTATTGTCCCCCTTTTTAACAAACATCAAGGTTGGTTAGGATTCGAAGACAATGAACCAGGCTATTTATTAAATGTGACCAACGGACTTTGCTTCGCTATCGCGCATATGTTATCTGGTAAACCTTTTACACTGGGTTTTCTTAAAGAACTACATAAAACCTGTACTAAGGATGTACATCAAATGCTGGATCAAACCCCAGGGGAATTTCGAAGTAGGGGCGCCTCATGGCAAATGGATCTTAAAACTGATTCTCTAGAGGGATTAATCGAAACGATTGATTACTTAAAATCTGTAGAGGCAAAAATGGGGACGTCTGGCCTTGATATTTCAATACAAACTAAGGATGGTGTCGAATTCATTTCAAGTTTTTGTAATGAGGATACTCATTCTTTAGCTGATAAAATATGGTCGAATTTGAAGGCGGGTGCGGTGATTTATTATAACGCTCGAGAAGAAAATAAGATCGACAGTAATTCTTTTTTAGATGAAGTTTGTTCTGCTCATATTCAACAACTCGAAGAAGCATTAGAGAATGCTGTAACAAAACAAGAGAAGTTGACTGCTTTATTTACCTATTTAAAACACGATGTATTGCATCATCCTTTTCAAGATGGGGTAGGTCGTACCTATTCAATGGTTTTATTGCAATATTTATTAATGCGTGACAATTTTTTACCGGTTTTATTTCTTAATTCAAATATAATTCCAGGTTATTCCGTAAAAGAGCTTGTAGATGAGTATTTACGAGCAGAGAAAGAAATGGAACGAATTTTAGATTTTCCCCAATATATTTCAAGTGAGGAAATGGCAACACCTAACGTGGATACAGAAATGCTTTTATCAACCGCAAGTGCGGAGGAGAAAGATATTTTTATAAAAGCGTTAACTCAATTTAAGGAAATAAAAAGGTGCTATTTAGATTGGAATAATTCACAAGCCAATGAGACTCCCGCATTTCAGAATACCAAAGTTTAAATAGAGATAGAAATATTTTCACGTATTTATCCTATTGCCATGATCCTCCAATCCGTTGATTCCCTAGAAATAGAAAAGTTTCTGAATGGGACTATGCAGCATTGATATTGGTTGCGTTAAGGACTCAACTTATGCGTGCTTAGACTGTTTAGGACCGTTTTTTTTGATTTTTTTTGCGAATGGTTTTTTATTGAATTTACTGGGTGCTGAAGTTGTCTTCGTTTTAGCTGGGAAATTATTTTTAGTTTTAGAAGAGGCATTGGTTTGGGGGACATTGTGTTTGGGCTCAAAATCTTCGATTTCAATACGGTTTAATTTGTGCTGAATCAGTTTTTCTATAGCTTGTAATTGATTGACTTCATCAGCGCTTACTAAAGAAATGGCCAGTCCTGAAGCGCCAGCGCGGCCTGTTCGACCAATACGGTGGACGTAATCTTCAGCAACTTGGGGTAAATCAAAATTAACTACACAAGGCAATTGATCAATATCAATACCGCGGGCAGCAATGTCTGTAGCCACTAAAATATGTAATTCACCTGATTTAAATTCTGCTAAAGTCTTAGTCCGTTGGGATTGAGATTTATTGCCATGGATCGCTGCCGCATGAATTTGTGCGTCGGCTAGTTGTTTCACTAATTTATTTGCGCCGTGCTTGGTTTTTGAAAACACTAAGGTCTGACCCCATTTATTTTTATGAATTAAGTGGCTCAATAAAGCCGCTTTTTGACTTTTATCCACTGGATGTACTGTTTGTTTGATTTTCACTACGGTTGTGTTTCGAGGAGTAACATCAATTTCAACAGGGTGATTCAGAATGGTTTTTACCAGATTTCGAATTTCATCAGAAAACGTGGCTGAGAACATGAGGTTTTGCCGGTTTTTAGGCAGCAAATTTATGATTCGTTTCATGTCGTGAATAAAGCCCATATCCAGCATTCTATCGGCTTCATCAAGAACTAGAGTATCAATTTCATCAAACTGTATGGCGCGTTGCTGATGTAAATCCAATAAACGTCCTGGCGTCGCGACTAACAGTTCCACGCCCGAACGTAACCTCATCATTTGGGGGTTGATTTTTACTCCACCAAAAACTACTGTAGAACGAAGTGATAGATAGCGTCCATATTGCAGTATACTTTCATGTACTTGACTGGCTAATTCACGTGTTGGAGTTAGAATGAGGATTCGAGTTCTATTACTTTTAGCCCGTGGTTTTGAGCTCAGTTTTTGCAAAAGAGGTAATACGAAACTCGCCGTTTTACCTGTTCCTGTTTGTGCCGAAGCAAGAACGTCTTTACCTGATAATATCTGTGGGATCGCTTGAGTTTGAATAGGAGAGGGTTCTTTATAGCCTAACTCATCAATGGATTGAAGTAAGGGCTCGATTAAACCTAGTGACTTAAAACTCATGTAGTTTCCTTTATTTATGGATGACTGCGAACAGGAGAAAATGGCATTGATTATAATGCTCAACGTGCTTATTTAATTGGCAATTGTACCACGAATATCAAAAAAATAGGTTAAAAGAGTCGCTTTTAATGCGCTTTACCTACAAATAACACGCCTCGCTGCAAGCAATCAGGCTAATTCAGTTGAAAAATTATTGTCGATTTGCGGGAATTGCACAAGCTAGGCTGGACTGTCAGTCCAACCTTCTTGGATTATTTTTTGTATACTGAAAAGTAAGCGCTATTCGCTGTATGATGTTCTGTAATATCCTCCAGATGATGGTCGCTGGTATGCTCAGCAATTTTCATCATTGCTTCATTTTGTAGGGTAGCCATTTTCTTATGTGTTGCTTTTTCAAAAGTTTTTACCTTTTCAGGTTCTGGCTGAGTAAAAAAAAGCCCTTGTCGCTGTCCCTGCGCTAAGACTTTTGCAGCCTTTCTAATTTCTACAAAATCCTTAGCGCCTTCGTTAATTATCTTAGGTAAAGACGGCGAGCTAGGAGTTCCTCCTAAACGCTCCGCTATGGCTATAGAATTAATCGGGTCACTCATTATACTTTCAAAATTTAATTGATTAAATTTATTCCCATTGGCTAAACATATTGCTGCACTAGCCATAGTTTTGATGTATTTCAACCGGGCTATTACCTTATGAAGATTAGGTAGGTCTAAGAGTTTCGCCGCTTGCATTATGTCGAATAACTTAATCAAAGAGTCGTCCGTTAACTCTGCTTTACACACTGCAGCAACAATTGAATTAGAAGATCGTTTCACTTTCCCTTTATAGGAGTCTGTTTTACCATGGGGGTTGTGCAAGAGTGAGTTTTTATGTAAATACTCAATAGCCCTTGCTGCGTTATTCGCACTTTGGGGATATTTCATGATTCCATCATGGGCTGCGCGTGCCGTATAATCTATACGGTGAAATTGAACCAAGGCCTGCGCTAATTCAACAGCATATTCCGGATGAGAGCAAATAGCCTTGCGTGTTTGTTCATTGAAACACTTTTCTTTTCTAAGTTCTGCTATCGCTGCAGCGACTCGATTAGGATATTTAGTGGCGAAAACCAAATCCATATCCTCTTTTAAGTGTTCCTCTAAAAGACCCACGGCTTGGACTAGAGCAATACTTTCGTTAGAACGGGTAAATATTATTTCTAATATTATTGGAAGTAACTCGGGTTCGATGTTCATGTTCATCAACAAACGTGTAGCACGCTCTAAATCAACCCCATTGATATTGACACTAAAAATATATTTTAAATAATGATCGAGTTCCCAACCTGCGCTTTTAAAGTTCTTGATAATCGCATCTGCTCGAGAACATTTATCGAGTATGTCATCAACGGCAAATAAAGTATTTAAGCTTTCTTGCGTATTTGGGAGAAGCGCCAAAACTTTATAAAAATAATAGGGGTTTTGTAATTTCAGGACCGCAATAACATTATCGCGATGGAATAATTGTGAGTCAGTCCTACTCAATACGTCTAATACTTTTTTTATATGAAGCAGTTGTTTTACTTTACTTAATAATGGAACAACATCATCCATGTTTATTCCATAACGATTGAGGAGGTTGATTAATTCAAAATACAGAGCAGCATTTTCAGAGAGTGCACATTGTTCAAAATATTTGAACGTCTCCACTAATCGTTGCTGATCTGCTATTTTTTCTGCAGCTTGAAGCAGGATCGTCAAAGTAGAAGGAGAAAGTTTACTGCTAATAGAGATTAATAGAGGGGCTAACTGTTTGGCATGAGTATGATTTTTTTCAAGAAATGCTAGATTTTCACCTGATAATTGCTTCTGTTTATTTAAACTTTCTAATATTTCATAACCACCTAAGTACTGAACAAGTTCTCTAAAAATTTGACTGCTTTCTGAATCTCCATTCCTATCATTTTACCTAACAGAATGACCGCTAATTCTAGAAGCAATGGTGGGGATAAAGTATGTACTCCTTGAAGTTTGCTATTATAAAATTCGCGTAGTGCTTTAATATGTGGCTCATCTTTGAGTACTCTAAAAAGCCCTTTGTTTTGATCATAGAGATCCAGTTTACTTTTTATAATTTCTGCTTTCATTTTCAATTCCTTATGTTTTAACTCCTGTTTCATCTAAAATAATAATACTGCAGCGACAAACAAATAAATAGAAAAAAAGAGAGGCAAATGGGGCGGGGCATGATTTTGCTGCTGTAGAAATTGATCTTGTCTTTTATGCCAAGCTTATTACTAAAATGCCGATGAAAATTAACAGCCCACCAATGATGACTGAAAGATTCACATGAACTTGGTTAAATAAAAACCAGGTGAAAATAACAGTAAATATGGGGTAAGTTAATTCGACGATACCCGCAATCGTCGCATTTTTAAGACTGATGGAGGTCGCTATAAAATAACTGGCGACGAGTACGATTGCTATCTCGGCTACAGTTAATAATAATAAACCAGAGTCTGTTGTCAAAAGTTCAACATCTTTTTTCATCGTAGTGAAAAAAGAAATGCAGGTAAACAATACAGCACCTATTGTCATTTCCAGTGCCAATAGTGTAGTGGGTGAAATACTATTCAATATTTTTTCAGCTAGAGCGTAATTAAAACCCCATAAAATGGCAGCAAAAATAGCAAATGTGAACCACATAACGTACTCCGAGGAATAGTTTTTCCTTTTGTATTTTTAAAGAGGTCGTGCTTTTGAAAGCAATTTGGAACTCTAAAAAGAATGAACATTATACCATCAAATAGACTAAAATTCAATCTGAGCGTCGGGTGACGCGACAAAATCAGACTTTATAAGTTGCCTCGATAAGAGCGCATCTCGAGAGAGCATCAGTGCTTCATTCCATAAAACTGGGTTATTTTCTTTTTGCAGGAATTCAAGAAATTATTGATAAACGCCTTTAAATTTAGAACATCCTGATGGGGTTGTGTGGTATCAAAATCGACATTATGTAGCATGTAAAGCACAAAAATGTAATTCTGCCTTCATTCTTAAAGTGGTCAAAGCAGGTTTTGAGCCAGCGATTGTCGAGTTTAATGGAGTACTGACCAGCAGGACTAACTAACACTTTTGCTGCAATGCTCTAACGCAATGTGCAGCAAAGGTATAAAGTCTAATATAAAATGCACCTACGCATTGAGGCCTGTTTCTGATTCGAGGACTCTGCCTTTTCCTCGCCCTTTTCATCAGCAGCATAAAATCCATGTTGGCTTCGCCCCGGATTGCTTAGTCCTGTTTGTGCGTTGATGGCTATCGACCCTGCGGGCTGATCGGGCTGAGTTTCCTCTGCTTTCTCCGCTTCTTTTTCCCCTTCCTGTGCTTCAAATTCTGTAGCCTCTAAAGATTGACTCACTGTAAAAGGAGTTTCATCAAGGCCAAGCTCCCGACAAACCGACTGGACTCGTTCCGTTACCTCAGTCGGCACATGTTCCTTCTGATATAAGTCGGGGTTTCTGGCAAAGTACTCAGCAACAATATCCACTAAGGCCTTTGGATATTCAGGATGGATAGACAACTTTGCATACTCATCACGGGAGGAAGTAGGTCTTAGCAACAACCCTTTAACGTGCTTCGCAAAATTAAAGTACACGGGCCCCTCACCCTCAATGGTGTTGTATAGAGTCGGCTCTCCACCATCATAGTGGTTTAAATTTAAGGTCATCCCCTTGGGAATAAGGTGCTTATGCTCGGAAAAAAAACCTTTTGTGAACTCCAGAGTGTGATGATGACTATCAAATACATCAAAGATAATTTCTTCACCGGGATGCTGGGCTGCGGCATCAACAGCGGCTTTTTGCAGTTGCGCGAAAAGTAGGGCTGTTTTGTCATAATCAAAGGGGGAGGTTGGATGGTCTTCGCAGTCAGGATTGACCATATAATTCCCGTTTTTTACTTCTGCCAAAGCTTTATTGAATGCAGTTCCATAAGTTAAATCATTATCTAGATCAGCTAAGAGAAAGGGATCAAAGACAATACCCAAATCGTGACACACAGTCTCAATTGCGGAAAAAGCTGAGCCTTTGAATCGAAGGTAAGAGCCGGCACTGGCCACATCGACCTCATAAGATTGCCTATTGGAATATATAAAGGCATAGACAGAGGCGAACGATTTGTTTTGCTCCCTCAAGGTGTCGAGAAAGGCTTTATTATGCACTAAAACGGCATTACCCAAATGCTTTGTATAATTTTCATGATCCGCTTGTACATAATTTAAATTAAATAGCCCGTTGTCAATAGCTAGAGAAATATAGCGTATTGTCATATGAATTTCCTTTTGAAAGTTAAGTGGTGATTTAGGGAGCTCATTCTAACCAACAACAATTAAGGAATTATTAAATTTATGAGCTATTTGTATATTGCATAATCGATCCAGGGTGAAATGGAAGAAACTTAAGGTGTCTACTGCTTTGGATTAACCCTTTTAAAGGAGCTGAGTTTAATTGAAGTTAGCATCCCTGGGGTTGTACCAAAAAGGCCAATAGGGGAGGCCTTATTGGGTTCCTTACTTGTTCACAACCGTTAATCTGTATGGGATGGGAGAGGATTCGCATTTATTCCATGATCGTAATTTAACTCAAAGTACCAAGTTTTTAATGGATTTATTTTTTCTCTATAAAGCCATGTAAGAATAGTCTGTAAATGCTAAGCCAACAAGAAATAATCTAAGTTTAACTCTTCTATATAGACATACCACTGAATAGTTCGATAGCATAAAGATGAGTTTGAGTTATAGTAGTTAGCATATCAAAGATTATCTTTTGTTGAGTTGCTAAATTGGGAAGAAATTGACCTGCCTTTATAAGGGTATCTTCTAAATTAGCCGTACCCCTATATATCTTTTGTAGGTACAAATAAGATTCATGCAAATCATTAATTTCTTTTTCAGTATATTTATTCGATTGAGCAAGCCAATCTTTAAAGTCCAGGAAAATTTTATCTTTTCCAGCCTTACCAGGTATTCTGAAGTAATCACATTCTAGCAATTTGAGTAAAATTCCTAGGTCTTCCTCATTGGAAATGATCTTCATTAAGGCACCAATTTGCTTTACACACAGGCTTTCAATGATGTCTTTTTGTGCACTGTTAGCCATATCACGGTTTAAGTCATATGTAATTTTGGACTTCTCTTCGAAACGCACAACATCTTCTAAATCCGCTCTATCCGAACTTCCTATCAATCCCGTGTTAAATAAAAAATCCATAATATTTCGTATTTCTTCACGTTTATAAGATGTAATTATAGATGGACCGTCAGCCCTATTCGCATGAAATTCAAATTGATTGTCGTTTAATAAATTCAATAGCTCCATCATATTTTGTAACCCATCTGAACTTAATTCAATTTGGATGCTTGCCGACCCTGAAAAAATGTTTTTTTGATATGATGATGAATGGATATATATGGCCTTTATAGGAGAGTTAGCTTTTACTTCGTGCCTCATTTATTGCCTCTAATTGTGTATGTACGCGGTTAAATGCTGAAATTGTTTATATATTATCTTTTATTTTCAAGCAATAAATAAGTATGACTCTAATTAGTCAGGACTGTGTAATGTGTAAGCAGAAATTTCAGTTTGCTTTAAGACCATTAGATTATATATAAATTTAAATTTGAGTTAGATTGTTAATTAATTTGGCAAATCTTCTCATGCGACATTACTTGTAATGAGCGGCTTTTGTTGAAAGTTTGTGCGCTCTATGTTTCATGCTTACTTTCTTTGAGCATTAACAAAAAAACCTTTTTAATTCTGAGTGTCTGTAAATAATTGGTTTGAAATTAAGAAAGTCTACGATTTTTCAAACATCTCAACAGGCAATAAGTTTATTATACCGCTTTTCTTACTAACAAAGTTATAAAAAAAGGCTACATGACTTTCTCCGTTCATGTCTAAATCAAAAGAGAATATAGAGTAGGTGAGGTGCTCTTTACGTGATTGAAGGACAGGGCTTATTATTTCCACCCAATTTGAGCCTAATTAGGCATGTATTGATGGTTACTGTTTTATTTTATTATAAATTCGGTTTGCACCCTGATCGCACCATTGTGCCCGCGAGAATTGCTAGTAACCCATTGATTCTACTGGCGTCCCGGAGAGGATTTGAACCTCCGACCTGCCCCTTAGGAGGGGGCTGCGCTATCCAGCTGTGCCACCGGGACGTTGATTGAGTCGTAAGTCTACCGTTATCCTTGTAAAATAACAACTTCCTGAGCAATCAATGTGTCTTGTTGATTTTGCCGTACATCGAAATGACTTAATTATGAGCATCTTGAGTGTTTCCTATGGTATACTTTGATGACCCTTAATTTTGAGCATATATAGTGGACGCTTTAGATTTAAAATATCCATTTAATTCGGCATGGAATTTTTTATGGCAAGTCATTAAACCTTATCGATGGTGGTATGTTTTAATGTTTCAGGCGCCGGTGCTCACTGCGATTTATATTTTTGCTAATAATTATTCCTTTAAGCTTTTAGTTGATGCGTTTTCTAACGAAACAATCAGTTCATATGACCAACTGGTGTTTCCTATTGTGTTGTTTATCACGGCACAAATCGTGTTGGATGTTGTGTGGCGTATTAGTGATTTCGCTGAGTGGAAGGCTGAGCCACATGCCAGGCAAAGATTATTATCCTCTGCATACAATTACGTGCAGCACCATTCTTATAACTATTTTCAAAATACACCTAGTGGTACCGTAATTAGTAAACTGAAAGGACTATTGGATGGATATGATAGCGTTTTTGCTAATCTCCATCATATTGTGGGGAAACATTTTTGTGTGGTCATTGTTTCTGTTTTTGTCCTGCTGGTTGTCAATTTCAATGTGTTTTGTTTTATGCTGGCCTGGTGTGTGTTGGTTATGGTCATCATGCTTCCTATGGCACTCAAATTGAATCGACTCTCTAATGATGTGGCTGAAAGTAAGCACCAAATCATTGGCTCTTTTTCAGATAATATTACCAATATCTTCTCGCTGTTTTATTTTGCCAAACGACGAGCCGAACATCGACGGGTGAATGAACTGATGTCGGAAGATTTTGTTCCGCGACAAATTGCACTTTATCAATACGATTTTAAATTTAATATGGTTGGCTCAGTACTCTATTGGTTCATGCTAATAGCTGTTTTTCTATTTATGATCTATCTACGGACACATGGCGAGATTTCCACTGGAGATTTCCTGTTTGTCATGCTCACAGCCATTACCATTTCTTTTGATTTATGGGCTCTGATGAGCAGTCTTTGTACTTTTTTAAAAGAAATAGGGGATTTCAAATCGTCTTTTAGCATTTTATCGATGCCGCATGATGAGGTTGATGAACCGGGCGCACAAGCCTATCCGATTCACCAGGGTAAAATTGAGTTTCGGCAGCTTTCTTTTGCCTACAGCGAACGAAGCTCGGTATTTCAAAATCTAAATCTATTAATCAAACCAGGGGAGAAGATTGGGTTGGTTGGCCATTCTGGAGCAGGCAAGTCAACACTGATTTCTTTGTTATTAAAAAATTTTAAGCCTACTTCAGGGCAAATTTTAATCGATGATAAGCCGATTTCAGAGATTACATCTGATTCTTTGCGTCAACAAATAGCGCTTATTCCACAAGACATTATGCTTTTTCATCGAACCCTAGGAGAGAATATTGGCTATGCAAAAGAAAATGCTACGCTTGAAGAGATTAAGCATGCAGCTGCAATGGCGAAGATAGATGATTTTATTGAATCATTGCCGGAACAATATGATACATTGGTAGGTGAGCGTGGTGTGAAGCTTTCTGGAGGACAGCGCCAGCGTATTGCAATTGCACGTGCCTTTTTAAAAAATGCATCGCTTGTTGTTTTGGATGAAGCGACTTCAAGTCTGGATACGCTCTCAGAACAAGAAGTGCAACAATCAATTAATGCCATGCTCGAGCAAAATAATGCCACAGTCATCGCCATTGCACATCGGTTGTCGACCATTCGACATATGGATCGAATAGTCGTGATGGAGGGTGGGGCAATTATTGAAGAAGGGACTTTTAATGAACTTTTAAATAATGAACAAAGTTATTTCAAAAAGCTTTGGGACAGTCAAGTAAATGGGATGGTTTTATAACATAAAATGACTTAATAAAGGCGTAACCGTGTACAGTTTTTACGATTACGCCTTTTTATTCAGTGTTCTATTGATCGGAGTTTTTGATTTTAGTCTGCATAACAATAGATATCGCTTCCACCAGGAATACCTGTTTGGAATACGACTGCATTGACACCGACAATATCTCTTTTTTCTTTTAAACAACGGTAGCCTGGATAAGTGTAATAATAATCTCCTTCAGGCAACGTGACTCCTTTCTCAACGGTATAAGTATGAGCTTGTTCATCTACAGTAATGGGCACGCTCTGCCAAGTTTTTGTTTGGGTGACGATGACACTTTCATCTGCCAAAGCCGCTGTAGAGAATGCGAGCAGCAGTGCTGTTAATAATACGCTTTTCATTTCGTATCCCTCCTTCCCCCATTTATCCAAAGAATTATCTCTATTTAAATATATCTAATTAATTATAGTAAAAATAAGTATAAATCTCGATCAATAGAGCTAAATTAAGGGGTTTTTGAAGTGAAACAAAAGGGCGTAATGGGGGATCTCCAGTATGTTCTATGAGCATCATGATAAAAATAGAATGCTCAAAATTAGGAGATCCAGCCAAAGACCCTTCGAATTGATTACAATCTACTGATTTTAAAAGTGCCCATGTCGAGTAGCATCATGTCCATGTCTATTTCCATCATGCCCATGTGTATTTGTGCTACCATGTACATGAACGGTACCTTCAGAGGCAGGATGCCCATGGGAGTTGGTGCTACCGATGTAAACGTTACTACTCGTATCATAATTAGGAAAAGTATAATCGGGGGTAGGAGTATAAAAACTATAATTTCCATAACTTCTGTACCCAGGAGTTGCGGTCGTTCTTACCGTAGTATAGGTATTACTGTTACAACCGAATAAAAAAGGTAATACAAAAACAAGTCCAATCGCAACAAGTGCAAATGGAAATACAGCTGGTGCAAATATAAAAGTTGATGTAAGGAGCGTTTTCGCGGCGATTGCAGTTGTGGCTGTTGCAGCAGATTTTAATGTCACTGCAGCAATAATTCCTGCTGTCACTATCGCTGCAGCAGTGAGTGCAGCCATACATTTAAGTAAAAAGCTATAATTGGTATTGTCTTCCTTTTTCTTGGCCATAGGTCACCTCCTGTGTTTTAGTCGATAAAAATAAACTATTTTTTGAGTGCAATTGTCGAAATTGCATTTTCGACACGTTAAGATTCTACTATAGGGAAGAAAAATATCATCTTAATTTTTTTACTTGTGCTAGCTAGATGAGCATTTTGTTTGTCATTTATGATTAGACGAACGATTTAGGTATTGTCTTAGCCGGGGTGAAGCGTAGTGGAACCCGGGCTTCAGTTCTTCAGACTTACACCCAGGCAACTGTACTTGAATAACTTAAATTCTGGAAATCCAATTTCATAAGAAGAAAAATGCCAATAATGCATTGGCATTAAACTTTTTTGAGGCCTGGATTAGACGGTTCTTCGTCATTATTTTCCGCCTTTCCCTCAATTTTTTTACCAACAATAATGTGATGGAAGTGTTTATGTGCTAATTCCCTCTCATCTTTAAAGAGCAAATAATGACTTCCCTTTTTAATGCTATCAACCTCTGTTTGAATTGATTTTTTGAGATTTTCAAGCTGGTCCCTTGGATTTTGATCATCCTGCATTTGTTTTATTGTATCTAATTGCTGAGAAAATTTGTTGGCAAGATCAAGGTAATGAATGTTGTCATGCAATAAGCCTTTCGTCAAAGGAAAATCAGCAAGTAGTTTCGTAATCCATCCAATGAATGGCGTTCTTGTTGAAAATTTAATAAGCTCATCCTCTTTGAGTGTTTCGACATAGGATTCGATGGATTTTTGTAAACGCTCTATTTCTATACGTAAATCATGACCCATAGTGATTAAATCTAAAATTTGTCCAGAACTGGCCGCCTTGAGATCCTCTTCGCTAATCTTTGTTATACCAGAGACAGCCTGACTAGCGGATGCTATTTTACTGGTTACATGCGATTCAAAATGTTCTTTAAATCGTTTAAAACGCGCGTTTTCATCGACACCCATTACCCAAGGAACATAAGCCAATGGGTTAAGCCGAGCATGCATAAAGCCTTGGAGAAAAGCAGGAGTATAATTATTAATTCCCTCGGTAATTTGATCCTTCTTTGATTTTTTTCCCTTGGCGAATGACTCTGCTTGGTCCCATATTTCTTTGGCTTGTGCACCATAGTCCCTGTGCAGAGTATCCGCAAAGCCAGCAAAAGTTGCATCGGAATATTCAGTAGTATTCGTTATAAATTCTTTTAATTTTTTGTAGAAATATAAAGTCTCTAGTTTTGCTTCTGCGTCTTCCAGCTGCGTTTTGATTTTTTTGGTATTATCTAGTGCAGTATTGTGTAATTTCTCATGAGATTCTTCCTCAATATTAAAAAGCTCGGCAATTAACTGATGCGCAAAATCTTGATATTGTTCAGCTAAGCTTTTGGGTTTAAATAAATCACTTCCTAGTTCGTTCGGTGGAGGAAAGAGTTCATTGAAGTTTTTTAGGGCGGATTCGGCAATTTTTGTATTATTAGAACAATAGTCTTTAATTTTTGCCCTTAAGGCTTCTGCCTCTTTTGCAACCCCGGGCTTATTTTGTTCTATGCCTGGTTTTCCTACAGCACCGTTTTGAATGGTGGCATTTTTTGATTGAATATGTTGAAACCGACATTGGGAGCGATAATACACTACGGCAAGTAGTAAACTTTTTTCATCAGTGATTTTTGGAACGTAATGCTGCTCGTCATCTGAGGACTTCTTCTGTAATGGCTCACCTAGTTTTTTTGAAGCAGTAGCTATCCTACCTGCAATACCTGCGGCACTAAGGAGACTTATTGATTCGATCGTGGACCCAAGACTTGCCATTGCATGGACGGCTTCCAAAGGAGTCAAGTCTGCATTCACATTTACAGTGTTAGCAGGAGTTAAGGCATCGGGATAGCTAGCCCCATATTTTTTTGCAACCTCTCGGGTCTCCTTGTCTAGTTCTGTCCACCATTCAGTTAATGTCAGTGACATAACATTTCTCCAATAGCAAAACTTCTTTCTGTACATAATTTTATCATGTGAATATTATGTGAACATTAAGTGTATAAAAACCACTATTTGCAAACAAATTCTTGGGATTTATCTTTGATTAATATATGTTAGTTGCGATTATTTTGGGGAAGCAGAAGGAAAAAATAAATCCGCGTTACTTGATTAAATGAGGAGTCGGAAGAATATTAAATCGGTATATAAATTTAGGGCTTGTTTGCAAC
The DNA here is from genome assembly GCF_900635815.1 of Legionella cherrii. Taxonomy (NCBI): domain Bacteria; kingdom Pseudomonadati; phylum Pseudomonadota; class Gammaproteobacteria; order Legionellales; family Legionellaceae; genus Legionella; species Legionella cherrii. The sequence continues at coordinate 2,820,400 of NZ_LR134173.1, read as the reverse complement.
ACTGCAAACAAGCCCTACTTGAAGTTATTTGGGGTTCTGGAAAAGAGACTCTTATTCATCATCCCAGCTGAGAGTACCGCCTGCTTGATACTCAATGACGCGAGTTTCAAAAAAGTTTTTCTCTTTTTTCAGATCCATCATTTCACTCATCCAAGGGAATGGGTTTTCAGCTCCAGGGTACTGCTCTGGGAGTCCGATTTGATTTAAACGGCGGTTAGCAATGAAGTGTAAGTATTCTTCGAACATTTCTGCGTTCATTCCTAAAATGCCTTGAGGCATGGTGTCCTTGGCATATTGATACTCCAGCGCCACACCTTGGCGAATCAATTGAATCATTTCTTCTTTAAATTCAGGTGTCCACAAATGGGGGTTCTCAATTTTAATTTGGTTGATGACATCAATACCAAAATTCATATGCATGGATTCATCACGTAAAATATATTGGAACTGCTCTGAAGTGCCTACCATTTTATTTCGACGTCCCATGGAGAGGATTTGCGTGAAGCCAACATAGAAAAAGATCCCTTCAAAGATTACATAGAAGGCAATTAAATCGCGCAAGAGGCGCTGATCATTCTCTACAGTACCGGTATGGAATGTTTCATCACCCAAGCTTTGAGTAAAGGGTAATGCCCAAGCTGCTTTAGTTGCTACGGATGGGATTTCACGATACATATTAAAGACTTCTGCCTCATCAAGTCCTAGACTTTCAATAACGTACTGGTACGCATGAGTATGCAATGCCTCTTCAAAGGCCTGACGTAACAAATATTGTCTGCATTCCGGATTGGTAATGTGTCGATAAACAGCGAGTACTAGATTATTGGCAACCAATGAATCTGCTGTTGAGAAAAATCCCAAATTACGTTTGATAATTAAACGCTCGGCTTCTGTAAGTCCATTAGGATCTTTCCAGAGCGCTACGTCAGCGCTCATATTGATTTCATTAGGCATCCAATGGTTTGCACAAGCGGTTAAGTACTTGTCCCAAGCCCATCTATATTTAAAAGGAACGAGCTGGTTTAAGTCTGCCCGGCAGTTAATGATACGTTTATCATCAACGTGAATACGTGCAGCTCCCATTTCAAGAGGCTCATATCCTGTTGCACCAGTATGAATTATATCGTGATGTTGTATATTTTCTGACATTTAAATTCTCCTGATTATTGGCACGCTTCACAGTCTGGATCGAGAATGGAGCATACCTTAGGTTCCTCTGCTATTATTTTAACTGCATTGAGTGCACCATCAGTTACAGTAGATTTCTCCGCATTGGATGCTCCTAAGCTGCGTAAGTAATAAGTAGTTTTTAATCCACGTATCCACGCATGCATGTAGAGTTGATCCAGTTTCTTACCCGATGGCTGAGCCATATAGATATTTAACGATTGCGCCTGATCAATCCATTTTTGACGACGAGAAGCTGCATCAACTAACCAAATAGGATCAATTTCAAATGAAGTGGCATAACGTTGTTTCAATTCAGCAGGAATACGGCTGATTGGTTGCACACTACCATTAAAGTATTTCAAATCATTGACCATCACTTCATCCCAAAGATTCAATGCTTTCAAATCCGCAACCAAATAAGGATTGACTACAGTGAATTCGCCTGACAAATTGGATTTGACATACAAGTTTTGATACGTAGGCTCAATGGATTGTGATACACCACAAATATTGGAAATTGTAGCGGTAGGTGCTATGGCCATCACATTGGAGTTACGCATTCCTTGTGTGCGAACTTTAATACGTAAACTTTCCCAATCCAATCGTTGTGAACGATCTTGTTCTAAATATTTGTTACGTGCTTGCTGTAACAAGTTAATTGAATCAATTGGCAGTATGCCTTTACTCCATAGAGAACCTTCGTAACTGGAGTAACTACCTCGTTCTTTAGCCAGATCACAAGAAGCCTCAATAGCATAATAACTGATTAATTCCATGGATGAGTCAGCAAATTCGACTGCCTCAGGGGAAGCATAATCAATTTTTAACTCATACAATGCATCTTGAAAACCCATAAGGCCTAAACCAATAGGTCTATGTTTCAAGTTGGAATTACGTGCTTGCGGTACGGAATAGTAGTTAATATCAATCACATTATCCAACATACGAATAGCTGTTCTAATAGTGCGTTTTAACTTTTCAGTATCCAGTTTGCCCTTTTTGATATGAGCAGGAAGATTGATACTGCCTAGATTACATACAGCAATCTCTTCTTCAGAGGTATTCAATGTAATCTCAGTACACAAATTAGAACTATGAACTACACCTGCATGTTGTTGTGGAGAACGCAAATTGCAAGGATCTTTAAAGGTCATCCATGGATGGCCAGTTTCAAAAAGCATGGACAGCATTTTACGCCACAGTTTCACTGCAGATAAAGTTTTTGCATTCTTGATGAGACCTTGACGTGCTTTTTCTTCATACTCACGATAGAGTGTTTCAAAAGCTTTACCATATTGATCGTGTAAATTAGGCACTTCATCAGGTGAAAATAAAGTCCAATCCCCATTTTCACGTACACGCATCATAAATAAATCAGGTATCCACAATGCAGTATTCATATCGTGTGTACGACGTCGATCGTCCCCAGTATTTTTTCTTAACTCAAGGAACTCCTCTACGTCTTTATGCCAGCACTCCAGATAAGCACAGACTGCTCCTTTACGTTTACCTCCTTGGTTTACTGCAACTGCGGTTGCATCAGCAACATTCAGGAAGGGGACTACACCTTGTGATTTTCCGTTGGTGCCTTTGATATGTGAACCCATTGCACGTACGGGAGTCCAGTCATTACCCAAACCACCCGCATATTTGGAAAGTAAGGCATTATCTTTAATGGCGCTGTATATACCATCCAAATGATCAGGAACAGTGGTCAAGTAGCAACTGGATAATTGGGGTCTAATTGTCCCTGAGTTAAACAGAGTCGGTGTTGAAGACATGTAATCAAAAGAAGACAGCAATTGATAAAACTCAATGGCTTTATCATCTTTATTTTGCTCACGCAGAGCCAGTCCCATAGCAACACGCATAAAGAATGCCTGAGGCAACTCATAACGTATGCCATGATCATGGATGAAGTAACGGTCATATAAGGTTTGTAAACTTAAATAGCTAAACTTCATATCACGCTCAGGCAACAGCGCCTTGCCGAGTTTTTCTAAATCAAAATCGGCCATTTTTACATCCAGCATTCCTTGTTTGATACCATGAGCAATATAGACTTTGAAGTATGATGGATAAAGTTTGATCATCTCATCAAAGGTTGCATCCGCTTGGATTTCTAATTTAGCTAGTGCTTCCATACGCAAGCTGTCTAATAACAAACGAGCACTGACATAAGTGTAGTTGGGCTCTTTTTCAACCAATGTACGTGCAGCCATAATCAACGCTTTGTGCACGTCCTCAAATTTCGCTTGGTTGTAAAGATTACGCATTGCCTCTTTAATCACAGGTTCTGCCTGAACATGCTCTAAATTACGGCATGCTTCATTAACAATCGTGTTCATGCGCTCAGTATCCAATGGCTTTAATTCACCATCGGGCATCGTAATTAATAAAATTTTGTTGTCACTGGCTTGTTGTTTTAATTCATTTTCACGTGCCCTACGGTGTTCTTCGCGGTACAACACATAAGCGCGAGCAACTTTGTAGTGACCACTACGCATGAGTGCTAACTCTACTTGATCCTGAATGTCCTCAATATGAACTGCACCACCGCTGGGCAAGCGGCGTTTAAACACTTGAGTTATTTGACGGGTAAGTTCTTCAATTTGTTGATGAATACGATCTGACGTTGGTGCTGTACCGCCTTCGTCGGCAATGAATGCCTTAGTGATTGCAACTTTAATTTTCGTATCATCATAATTTACTACTTTACCATTGCGTTTAATGGTTTTTAATAAACCAGGGGCATTAGCAGTCAATTCCAGTTGACTCGTTTGCGGCACATCATTTACCGGATCAAGAATTGCGGACATTTTTCCTCCACGCATTTATTATTATTTTATTATTAACAGGCAGTTAAATTTATTCACTATTAATCAGATTATAGCACAATATATTGGGTTGTTCTCGGTACAAAATAACAAGATAATGTGTTTTGGCATAATGGTCAAGAGAATAATATGGGAGTATTTTGTGGATAACTTGTGGGTTTGTGCACAATTGTTCTTTATTGACGAGTCGTAGCCTGGTTGCTTGCAATCAGGATTTACTAAAATGTATTCCCATACAAAAATATATCGAATAGATCCTACGTTTTCTGCTTTAGCTAGGACATCCCCTCTCCCGCTTGAGAGAGAGGGGTAGGGGGAGGGTTCATTAGCGGTAATCCAATACCCTCGTCCGCCCTGACGGTCACCTTATTTTCTCCCTCTGTTATCCTGAGCATAGCGAGGGCTAACAGGAGAAGGGGGGAAAGTGAAATTGAATGAACCTGAGCTATGTCTTTTTTACAATAATTGCGTCACTGACATTAGAAAAGCCATGAACATTTAGTAGGAATGAACCAATATGGGCATAAAGTTGGCTTGAACTCCCTCCGTCGAGATTAATCGCATCAACACATGATAAGGGTTGTGATCTCAGTAATTGAGCGAGCTTATTCGTAGTCATTGCAGCATTAGTTGAAACCAAAATAATGACTCTTCCATCCGCAGTAATCCCAAGAGCCGAACGGTCAGCGATACCTGGTTTTAGGGATGGAATTTTTCCTTTAACTAATAATCGAGGTCCGCTTTGAATGGCGAAATCAATATGATTGTCGTGCTTAAAATGGTTTAAACTGGAAATATGAGCTTGATTATTTCTTACATAAAAAATTCCCCACAAACTGATTCGTTTTAAGGGATTTATCAATTTTTTATTATTGATCCTAAGCCCAAGCGGGTTAAACTCGTGATCAAAAAAACCGCCATTAATGCTCAATAGCGCTTTGCTGTGTTCAGCAAATTGATCTACGGAGGCATTTTTTAATGATAGTTTTTTTGCATTGACCAAGGCCAGTTTATTTTTATTGAGATCAATACGGAATGCATAAATATGCGACCAGGGCGAAAGAATGCCTCCTGAAAGATCCTGATATTCAATACCGGGACTTAATTTACGCCAGTACCCTTCAGCATAAGATGAACTAAGTGGTGTAAAGACGATGCAAAGCAGAAATAATAAATGGAACAAATATGATTTGTTTGCAGGATAAACATTGGTTTGTGAAGACATGTTATTGTATCCTTATGTACATCATTCAATACCACGGAATCTCTTATGCAAATTAAAACGCAACATAACAATAGTGATATACAGAAGTCAACAACAGATTTAACTCATTTGATGAATGATGTACTCGAACTGGCCAAAAAAGAAGGTGCAACGGATGCGATGGTCGCAGTAAATAATGATAAAGGTTTTTCAGTTGATGTTCGTATGGGGGAAGTTGAAACAGTTGCATTTAGTGAAGATAAGGGTGTTGGTTTGACCGTTTACATTGGTCAACGTAAAGGTGGGGCAAGCAGCACCGATACCTCTCCTGCCGCTTTGGAGGCGATGGTAAAAGCTGCATGCGACATCGCGCGAGTGAGTGCCGAAGACCCTTGTTTTGGACTGGCCGACAAAGAGCTGATGTCTAAAAATCATCCGGATTTGAATTTATTTCATCCCTGGGATATCGATCCTCAACAAGCAATTGATATGGCTTTAAAATGCGAGAAGTATGCATTATCACTGGATAAACGAATAACGAATTCAGATGGAGTGAATGTATCTTCATACGAATCACATCATGGATTTGCCAATACCTATGGTGGGTCTGGATTTATTCACAGTACACGTCACAGTTTAAGTTGTTCTTTAATCGCAAAGGATGGCGAGGAAATGCAACGTGATTATGACTATACAACGGCTCGTAATGCACGTGAATTAACAGACCCTCACATCATTGCTAAAAATGCAGTGGATCGTGCAATTAGCCGTTTGGGGGCCCAGCAGATTGCAACCCAAGTAACCCCTGTTATTTTTTCATCGCGTATTTCTAGCGGTTTATTTTCAACTTTTATCAATGCAATTAGTGGTTCAAATCTTTATAGAAAAAACACATTCTTACTCGATTCTATAGGACAGCAAGTGTTCCCAGAGTTTATTCGTATTTATGAACAGCCTCACTTATTAGGTGCTTTGGGTAGTTCCTCTTTTGATAGTGAAGGAGTTCCAACACGACCTAACCTCCTTGTTGAAAAAGGCCGTGTGATGCAATATGTATTAGGCAGTTATTCTGCTCGAAGAATGGGATTAAAAACTACAGCAAATGCTGATGGGGTTCATAATTTAACGATTGATCCTACAGCAGGTGATCTTGCCGATTTATTAAAAATAATGGGCAAGGGATTATTAGTCACTGAATTGATGGGGCAAGGAATAAATATTGTAACGGGTGATTATTCTCGCGGTGCCAGCGGCTATTGGGTTGAAGAGGGTGAAATCCAATACCCAGTTGATGAAATAACTATTGCAGGGAATTTAAAAGATATGTTCAAAGCCATTCTTGCAGTGGGCAACGATATTAACCCCAATATTGCAACACGATGTGGCTCTGTATTAATTGAAAAAATGATGATTGCAGGGAAGTAAAAGGAAATTCAGATCCTTGCGTTACGGCAGGGATCTGTGATTTTCGCGACTGAATCACATGAGTTTAAAATAATAGACGATCCCATCCAAAAATAGCGCAAAAATACAAATAACCCAGTAGGATAGAGGAAATGTAGGAGGATAATATTCAGATTGTTTGTGTAGACCCACATCATCGATCGATAAAATAATACTGAATAAAACTAAAGCTGGGAAAACAATTGGAAAACCGCCCAATTGCATCAGTGTCACACTACAAATTATTCCAATCAAAAAATAACGAAAAAATCTCTTTAAGCCAAAGTGAATTATTTGCATATTATTTTTCATAGTGCACCCGTCATGGCTAAATAGAGTAAAACGAAAAGAAACAATCCAATAGCAAGGGTAAAAGTCCAGCTGAGTAAATAGGCATACATAGGGGTAAAAGAGGGTAAAAATTCGCCTGTTTTTTTTGCAATAACCAAATCATGGAGTGCAAGTACACCACTCAACTGAATTAAGAAAGGCAGGATAATCGTCAAAAAAAGAGGAAAAAACGTGACACATCCTGCAAAGGTACCCACTAACAGATAACGTAAAAATCGTTTGATAAAGTATTTTATATAATCAAAAGTTTTTGGATCTCGCATCGTTTGTGAGTCGATTCTTTCAGCAATATTCAAAGAATATCATATTTTTAATCAAGGTGGTGAACTTGCTTTGTTGATTCTTTATTCTACGCTTTAGATAAGAGGATTGAATTGGAGTCGGCATGCGCAGGGTCATTTTAGCAGCATTGCTGGTAGTGAATACTGCTTTTGCAGGTGAAGAGATTGTTGGTTTTGCAGCATATCAAAATGGAGATTACTCCACTGCTTATCCCTATTTAATGAAGTCCGCAAGGGATGGAAATCCGGAGTCCATGTATTTAATTGGTCGTATGAACCAATATGGTGAAGGTATAACTAAAAATTATACTGAAGCCATCAGTTGGTATCAAAAATCAGCAGATAAAAATAATCCGTTAGCACAACTCAGTCTGGGCTTTATGTATGACCTAGGACAAGGAGTAAAGCAAAATTTTCCAGAAGCGTTTAAATGGTACATGAAGTCCGCCATGCAAGGAAATGCGATTGCGCAGAGAAATATCGGTCTAATGTATGTGACTGGTGATGGTGTGAAACAAAATAAAAAGACTGCATTCGAATGGTTCGAAAAATCTGCAAAACAAGGATACAGTAAAGCGCAAGTGAATCTTGCTTATGCTTATATTGTTGGTGAAGGAACAGCCAAAGATGTAAACAAGGCTTTATATTGGTATCAAAAGGCTGCGGATCAGGGAGATGTCCGTGCCGAGTATAGTCTTGGTCTTTTGTATACTGGACAACAATCAGGTGTTGCCCAAGACGACAAATTAGCATTTTACTGGTTTTCCCAAGCAGCTAATCAAGGACACGTCAAAGCAGAGACTTATTTGGCTTACTACTATCTTAAAGGATATGGTGTTGAAGCCAATCCAGAAAAAGCCGCATACTGGTACCAAGCTGCGGCACTTAGTGGTCAACCTGAGGCACAAGCTGAAATTGGGCAATTACTCCTCACTGGAACAGGAATTGATAAAGATTACCAACAAGCTGCATACTGGTTTACCAAGTCTGCCGCACAGGGAAATCCTGTTGGGCAGGCTAAATTAGGCTATATGTACCTTGCGGGATTGGGTGTCGATAAAGATTGGATTAAAGCGTATGCCTTGTTTAAAATTGCAGCACAAAATAAAAATGAGGAAGCAATAAAAGAGTTGAAGATGTTGAAAAATAAACTCTCCGATGCAGACGTTAAAGCAGGTAATGATTTAGCCAAAGAAATTATTCAAAACAATAATTTTAAGATACCTCAAAAAGAAGAATAGCATTGTTTACAACAATGTGTTACCACCAACAGGGTAAGGGCTCTCCAATGGGCGGTATCAGTTTTATTAAAATAGGTTCAAACCAGCTGATTCTTCCCCCTCAATTCCTCTAAGGCAAACCACATCCCGAACTGGGTGAAGGGTCGTCAAGAGCTTACCTGAGTCGCAGCAGATTGTTCGTCGTCAACTCATACGATAAAGTGGTCCTAGTACACATTGAAACTTTGTCGAAGCACATTCACCGATATTTTTTCATTTTTATCTTTGGTTCTTTTAAATAAAGTAAATACGGTAAGATTTAGATTATCGCTCGTAGCATAAGCGACACCGAGAAAGTAAGAGCTCTCTAAAGTTATCTGATCAGTAGCTATGTCAAGTTTTTTGAGTAATTCCGAGATTTTTTCTAAGTCTTTAATCCCACTTTCTTTTCTTATCTTGATTAATTCATTGAGTTGGTCTTCCTTCATGCCGCTGCTTAGTGATTTGAGTACTTTCATTGGAGCAGTATTGATGTTAATGGGTGTAGCTTCGGGTAATGCGGTAACTAAAGGTTCTAAGGATAAATAAAGCGGCGCACTCACATCTTTAATTAGACGCAATTCGGACTTACTGCTCATCAGTTGATGGCTGGGGTAGTAGGGCGGTTTTTGGTTGACATAATAAGATAAATAATTGTCCTTACCCCGCGCGAGGTCATAAGCAGAGAGCCAATCATTAATTGCTAAGGCTAATTTCACTTTTTCTGACTCACTATTCTGTGGTATGGCAGTTCCGATAAGGTTTATAAAACCTAACATCGATTTTCGATTTCCTAAATTATTAATATTGTATTGAGCTTGTAAATCATAAAGTGCCCCCTTTACCGCGACGTTGCTATAGATATTTTCCATATTCGCGGGATAGAGACTGACAATTCCTTGGGGAGTTGCTTTAATCAATTTATTTTTTTTATCAGCTAATTGACCTAGCCCCCAAAAAGTAACTGCTTGTGAAGCAAGATAAAGCCTGTCGTGCGTGATTATAAGTCGAGTACGGTAAATATCTAATTGCACTTTGGTGCTCATTGCAGTGGCTACAATGGCAACTAGAGTCATAATAAACAGAGCGGTGAGTAGGGCACTACCTTTTATCCTTTTAGCCTGCTGCATAAACTGCACCCGGTACAATAAAAAGCAAATTGATCTCGCCCTGGTCTTGCAAAGTCATATTTACTTGTATGGCTTTGGGAAAAGGCTCTTTACGCTGGTTTAGGGCTACAGCTTGTTCCCTCCATTCAGGCAGTACTTGTAAATTTTGATTTAAATAACCGAAATGACAATGAGTAAGGCGATTCAGTAACGGCTTATCCTCATAGATATCTTGATTCATTCTATCGAGAGTACTCCAAGTTCTGCGGATTAACGTTCCTTGTTGACAAATATAAGCAACTCGCTTTAGCGTGCTGCGTTTTTCAAGGCTACCTGGATTGACATCTCCATCACGAGTGAATTCGAGAGTGTTCGTTTGTCCCACAAAAGCTGGCGCCAATTGCATGTCATTACTGCGAATAGGGCGCTCCACTATTTGACTTGTATCCTGTTGAATAAGGCTTATCGCAAGTTGCAGTTCATTTAAGCGTTCACTTTGTTCATTGACTCGAGCGCGTGTTGTGAATGCGTTATACAAAACGGAAGAAGTAATTGTTGCCAGAATGGCAAATACGGCAAGTGCGATTAAAATCTCAATGAGTGTAAAACCTTTAAGCGCTGAAGATGGGGTATTTTTTTTCATGATACATACCGGAATGCTTGCAGTTCCTCTCTAAAAGGTCCTGATTTTTCAGTGCTCACTGAAATGACAATTTTTTGAATGTTCTTTTGTGGCGTGGAACTGACACTTGCTCGCCAGTACCAGTGCTCATTCAACATCGTTGTATCCTGGGTGGTTTCCTGGCTTTGATTAATCTGCAATAAATTGAGTTGAATCATGGCTACCCCTTGCATAGCGATCCAATGACTCACGGTCTTTTCTTTAACACGACGAGTTGTTTCTACATTTTGGGATATTGCTTTCAACAGTGCAGTTAATGCAATCGCTATTATAGAAAGTGCTAATAATACTTCGATTAGTGTGAAACCTGATTTGCGGTCTTGAGCACTCATTTAGTGGGCACCAAATTAAGTTGTAAGACTCCATTCCGCTTACCAATCAGTGATGCTAGGTTAGGGTCTTGTTTGCTGCCAAAATTCAAAGTGAAAGGGGTCATATCACCAGAGGCAGATATAATAATGGCAGGGGTTCCTGGTGGGGTAACGTGATTGGTTTTCAAAGTAATATGTGTGTCTTGGGGAAAATAAGTCATTTTAAACACTCCTTTTTCGGAAATAGGCTTCCATAGAGCGTTGTTGAGTTGCAGAACCTGATAACTGGCATTATCAATACGCAAACCAAGCGTGCTGGTTTCCAAAATAGCCTGTTGCTGAGCTAAACGAAGTGTATTAGCTAATTGTTCTACAGAAAACAAGATGCGTCGATTTTCACCGAAATCACCAAAAGCGATTAAGGCAAAACCAAAAGTTATGCCTATAATCACTAAAACAATCAAGATTTCAATCAGGGTAAAACCTTGATTATGTCTATTTTTTCTCATCCCAATTACCAATTTCGGCATTAATACCCGTACCTCCAGGTTGTCCTTCAGCACCATAGGTAAATACATCGACATCACCATGTTGACCAGGATTTAAATAAAGATAATCTCGGCCCCATGGATCTTTGGGCAGTGACTTAAGATATTGTTTCCAATTATTCGGTGTTGGATTTGAGGTGGGTTTCTCAACAAGCGCCATCAAGCCTTGATCGGTGGTTGGGTAATTACCATTATCAAGCTTATACAGATCAAGAGCATTTTGTATTGCAAGTACGTCTTGTTTTGCCTTTACTTTTCGTGCCTCATCGGGACGTCCCATAATTTTAGGTACAACTATAGAAGCTAGGATACCTAATATAACCACTACTACCATGATTTCAATTAATGAGAAACCTTTTTGTCGATTCATTTTTACTCCAATTTAAATGCAGACTGATTGTAACTTTAAGTAATTAATTGCTCCATTGAGAAAATAGGTAACAACGTAGCAAGCACAATAAACAAAACAATTGCACCCATAAACAAAATCACCATCGGCTCTAATAATGTCAGGGAAGTATCAATTATTCGTTTTACTTCATTATCCAGATGGACTGCTGCGCGTTCCATCATATTTGATAATTGGCCACTTTTCTCACCGCTGGCAATTAAATGGATTGCCATGGGGCTAATATAACCTGTTTCTTTTAACGCTTCATTAATACCACATCCTTCCCTAACTTTAACTGCAGCAGCATCAAAAGCTTGTCGCATAACGATATTAGTTACTAAACTCGCTGCAACACGCATTGTTTCCAGAACGCTCACACCTGCTGCGAAAAGTATACCAAAAGTATGGATATAACGCGAAACATTAACCGTTTTTACTAAATACGAAACGATGGGTAATTTCAATAAGAATCGATGCCAAAATAGTTTAATTTTTTCATTGGCAAGACTTTTTTTAAAGCCAATAAAAATCAGAATAATGCCTAGCAAAGTATAGAGGCCATAATTTTTAATGAAATGGCTAATATGAATTAATATGAGTGTCATTTCAGGAAGCGTTTGTCCTCCACTGGTGAAGACTTCAATGATTTTAGGAACTACAAAACTGAGCAAAAAGCAAATAATAGCAATTGAAACGAGGATCATAATGAACGGATAAATCAATGCTTGCTGAACTTTTTGGCGGGTTTGCTGTTGATTTTCAGTATAATCAGCTAACTTTTCTAAAACCACATCAAGGTGCCCAGTTTGCTCACCGGCACCCACTGTAGCTCGATACAATTCGGGGAATGCATGTGGAAATTGGCCCATAGCTTGCGCTAATCCATAACCTTCCAGCACTTTGGCACGAACACCAATAATCAGTTCTCTTACTTTGTCTTTTTCTGTTTGCTCGCTAACCCCACGCAACGATTCTTCGACGGGAATGCCAGCAGCAAGCAATGTAGCTAATTGACGTGTGAATAGGGCAAGATCTGCAGCAGAAATTTTGCCTTTGGTATTGCTCCCTGAACGTTGCTGGGTTAGCACGCGGATTTGGGTTGGAATTAATCCTTGATCCCGCAAAAGCTGGCGCGCATGACGTTCAGAATCAGCTTCCAGTACCCCTTTGGTTGCGTTGCCGCTTTTTTGAAGCGCCTGATATTGATAAGCACCCATAATTTTTTATGGTTTATGTGAAAACATAGAGTGTAATCTATTGGGTTTAATAAGTCACTTAAGGTACACTATATACCCAGACTATCCTGGAGAGCAATAATGAGCAAAAATACAGTACAAGAGGCTATTAAAGAGCATGATGTCAAATTAATTGATCTGCGATTTACCGACATTCGTGGTAAAGAGCAGCATATCACCATTCCAGTTTCAGCCGTAGATGACGATTTTATAGAAAATGGAAAAATGATTGATGGGTCTTCATTTAAGGGTTGGCAAAAAATACATCAGTCTGATTTGGCTCTTATGCCTGATTTGGAAACAACCAAACTGGATCCGTTTTTTCAAGACAATACTTTATTCATTCGATGTAATGTAGTTGATCCTAAAACCATGATGGGATACGAGCGTTGTCCTCGATCACTGGCTTTACGTGCTGAAGCTTATTTGCAATCTACTGGTATTGCAGACACCGCTCTTTTTGGACCTGAGCCAGAATTTTTTGTTTTTGACAGCGTGCAGTGGGAAACAACCATTGGCGGTGCTTTTTATAAAATCGATTCAGAAGAAGCACAATGGTATTCAGGAAAAGAATTAGAAGGTGGAAATATTGGCCATCGCCCTCCAATAAAAGGCGGGTATTTTCCTGTTCCTCCAGTAGACTCTTCCCATGATATGCGTTCTGCAATGTGTCTCACTCTTGAATCCTTGGGAATGGTAGTTGAAGCGCATCATCATGAAGTGGCCACTGCAAACCAATGCGAAATTGCTACTCGATTTAATACATTGACTAAGAAAGCAGATGAATTGCAGATATTAAAATATGTAGTTCATAATGTAGCCCATAATTATGGGAAAACAGCTACTTTTATGCCTAAACCTCTGGTTGGTGATAATGGAAGCGGGATGCACTGTCATCAATCGTTAACTAAAGATGGGGTTAATCTGTTTTCTGGCGATCAATATGCTGGGCTTTCAGAAACCGCGCTTTATTACATCGGTGGAATCATCAAGCATGCGCGTGCTTTAAACGCATTCACGAATCCATCAACCAACAGTTACAAACGGTTAGTACCAGGCTTTGAAGCGCCAGTTCTGTTAGCTTATTCTGCAAGAAATCGATCTGCTGCGATTCGAATTCCGCATGTGAACAATCCTAAAGCGCGTCGTATTGAGGTACGTTTCCCCGATCCTACTGCAAACCCTTACTTAGCATTTGCCGCGATGATGATGGCCGGCTTGGATGGAATCCAACGAAAAATTCATCCTGGTCATGCAATGGATAAAGATCTCTATGATTTACCACCAGAAGAGTTGGTTGATGTACCCACAGTATGTGCCTCTTTGGAACAATCCATGGAAAATCTGAAGATGGATTATGATTTCTTGATACAAGGTGATGTATTTACCCAAGATTTCATTAATAACTACATCAGCATGAAGGAAGAGGAAATTAGCAAAATAAGAAGTTTGACTCATCCTTATGAGTTTGAGTTATATTACAGCCTTTAGGACTAAATGGTGATGAATAAATTTTTTGTTTTTCTATCATTGATGATAGTGATTTGCGCATCTTATGCGCAAATTTACAAATGGACTGATAGTCAGGGGAATGTACATTTCAGTGATACCCCGCATGAGGGGGCTGAGATTGTAAACATTCCTGATGCACAAAGTTTTTCATCACCAGCCCCATCGACTGCACCAACACCACCATCATCTGAACATGAGAGTCACACGGTAAAGTTAAAGCATACTTATACAAAACTAGCGATTGCTCAGCCTCAATCGGGTACAACCATTCGTAATAATCAGGGTTTTGTTGCGGTGACTGTAGAAGTAGAACCTGAGTTATTTCCTGGAGATAAATTACAGCTGTTATACGATAACGGTGCCCTTGGCGAACCTCAAAGAAATCCTGTGTTTGAAATAAATGGTATGTATCGAGGAACCCATACTTTGGCAGTGCAAGTTTTGGATGCAGATGAAAATGTGATTGAAACAAGCGATCCAATAACTATTTATGTTTTTAGACCACGGGTAGGCATGGTTCCCGGTGGTGGAGCACGTTAGTTTGTTTACAGTTGTCTATTTTGGTGCAAGATAACGCATTGTAAAACAGACCCTAAATTTGGGGGATTAATTATGTTAATTTTATTATCACCAGCAAAAAAATTATTAAATAGTTTTAAGCCATATACTGGAACTACATCCAAACCAACATTTGCGGATAAAACAAATATTCTTGTGAAACTGATGAAAACGAAATCAGCTAACGAGATAGCTGCTTTGATGGATTTATCTAAAGATTTGGCTGAATTAAATTATAATCGTTATCAATCTTTTGACTTAGAAGAAAAAGTGCTGTCACACTCATATCCCGCTTTATTTTTATTTCAAGGAGATGTTTACCAAGGTTTAAAAGCTACCAGTTGGGAGCAAAAGACTGTGGAATATTCACAAAATCACTTGCGAATATTATCTGGTCTTTATGGCTTATTGAACCCATTGGATAGTATTCAGCCCTATAGGCTTGAAATGGGCGTACGTTTAGAAAATCCTTCAGGCAAAAATTTATATGATTTTTGGCAGGAAACAGTGACTCATTCACTCAATCAACAATTAGCAAATCAAAAGAATCCCGTTTTGATTAATCTTGCTTCTACGGAGTATTTTAAAGCTGTGGATGAAAAAAGATTAGATTATCCTGTTGTTACTATCAATTTTTATGAAAAAAAGAATGAGCAACTGAAAATGATTGGTATCCATGCTAAAAAAGCTCGCGGAACGATGGCAAAATTTCTGATGCAAAATCAATTTGATGATTTGACTCATCTGAAGCAATTTAATGAGTTAGGCTATAAATTCCATGAGCCGACTTCAACTGATCAGCATCTTGATTTTGTAAGAGATACCCATTAAAAAAATAAATAATGGATCCAAGTTGCTCACAGGCAGGCCCGATACGAGGTTGACCGTGGCCCAACCCACAGCTAATTCAGCTTTGAAGCGTGGATTAGCGTATAATCCAGGCTAAAATTGGCACAGGCTACCAATATAATTTGATATTTAATCTATGTGGAATTTATCCAGTCGAGTACATCGTTTAAATCATTTTCCCAATAATGAAGTGAATTGCTATGTTAAGCGGGATGATGAGTTAGGGTGTGGGATTAGTGGTTCAAAGCTGCGTAAGTATGCCAGCCTTTTCCCTTTTTTAATTGAGCAGGGGATACAGCATTTAATTATTATTGCTGGACCCCAATCCAATAATTTACTTGCTGCTTTGCAATTGGCTAGAGAGTTTCATTTAAAAGTGACGGCATTTCTAATTAAACCCTGGAAATTAGAGCTGCAGGGAAATTATAAATTAAGTCGTCTATTTCTTGACGAGGATGAAATCGTTTGGATTAGTCGCGATCAGTGGTCACAAGTTAATGAATTGGCATATCACCATCTACTCAGCTTAAGGGAAAAAGGGTTTGTTTTACAAGAAGGAGCAAGTGTTCCGGAGGCAATGAGCGGGGCATTGACCCTTGCTGATGATATTATTTTAAATGAACAAACTTTAGGTTTCAAATTTCAACATATTTTCATTGATGCCGGTACAGGTTTTTCTGCTGCTGGACTCTTAAATGGATTGAATCGCTCCCGTCATCCAGCACATGTTCATGTATTGTTACTCGCGGATAACGAATCAATATTTCGTTGTAAGTTAAAGCAATGGATTGGATCCATTCCCGAACAGGTTGTTTGCTTTTATCCAACTACAGCGAAAGCTTTTGGTTCTGTAAATCAAACCATTAAAAATGAAGTCAGACGTGTGGCCCGAGAAGAGGGCATTTTGGTTGATCCAATCTATGCAGCAAAACTCTTCTATGAGTCAAGGAAATACATCGAAACCCAACACTTAAGGGGTAATGCCTTAATCATTCATTCTGGCGGCACATTAACGATGCCTGGATTTAATTACTAGGGGGTAGTTGAATTGTCAACAGCCCTTTGGAGCTCAAATGATAATTTCATTTCATTTGCCCCTTGAAATTTATTAACTCAAACCCTATATGAGAAACATCATCATAAAATGTGTAACAAGGAGATTAGGTAAATGTCGAATAAGCAACAAACTATGGGCTTTCAAACAGAAGTAAAGCAAATGTTGCATTTGGTAGTGCATTCGCTTTATAGCAACAAAGAAATATTTTTACGTGAATTAATTTCTAATGCTTCCGATGCATTAGACAAATTGCGATTTTTGGCTTTATCAAACAACACACTTTATGAAAATGATTCCGATTTAAAAATTACCGTTGAGGTTAATGAGAAACTAAAAACGATAACGATTAAGGATAATGGCATCGGTTTAAGCTGGGATGAGGCAGTGGAGAATTTAGGGACCATTGCGAAATCAGGTACTAAAGAATTTATGAGCCATTTAACGGGTGAAAGTGCAAAAGATTCACAGTTAATTGGACAATTCGGTGTAGGATTTTATTCCGCATTTATTGTTGCAGATAAAGTAACCGTAAAAAGCCGACGCGCCGGGATGAAGCCTGAAGATGGAATCGTTTGGGAGTCTAATGGTGAAGGTGAATTTACCATTGGTTCTGAAAATAAAGCAACACGCGGCACCGAAGTTACTTTACATATCAAAAAAGATGATGATGAGTTCCTGAGTAATTGGCGTTTACGAAGTATTATCAGCAAATATTCAGACCATATTTGCTGGCCTATCGAGATGAAGAAAATATCTCAGGATGATAAAGAGTCAAATGAATATGAAACTGTCAATAAGGCAACTGCCTTGTGGACAATGCAAAAATCAGACATTACTGATGAAGAGTACAAACAACTCTATAAGCACATTTCCCATGATTTCCAGGATCCACTCATTTGGTCACATAACCATGTTGAAGGAAAGAATGATTATATTTCTTTACTTTATATTCCTGCGCATGCACCGTTTGACTTGTGGCAACATGAAGTGAAGCATGGCTTAAAACTTTATGTGAAACGTGTTTTTATTATGGATGACGCCACTCAATTTTTACCTCGTTATCTGCGTTTCGTTAAAGGTATTGTTGATGCAAGCGATTTGCCACTGAATGTCTCCCGAGAAATTTTACAAGACAACAAGCAAGTAGAGAGCATACGTTCCGCATGTACCAAACGTGTTTTATCCATGCTTGAAAAAATGAGTACTCAGGATAAAGAAACGTATCAAAAGTTTTGGAATGAATTTGGATTGGTTTTGAAAGAAGGACCCATTGAAGATTTTACCAATAAAGAAGCGATTGCTAAATTACTACGTTTTGCGACAACTGCAAACGATTCTGAGAAGCAAGATGTGACTTTAGATGAGTATATAAGTCGTATGAAAGAAGGCCAGGATAAGATTTATTATATTACTGCCTCCAGCTACAATGCGGCTAAGAACAGCCCTCATTTAGAAATCTTTAGGAAAAAGGGAATTGAAGTCTTATTACTCAGCGACAAAGTGGATGAGTGGTTGGTTGGTTATTTGAGCGAATATGCTGGCAAGAAACTTCAGTCTATCTCCAAGGGTAAAGTTGAATTAAATGATGAATCAAGTGAGCAAATAAAAGAGCAAGAAAAAACGCTTGAACCTTTGCTAAAACATATTAAGCAAGTCTTAGAGACGCAAGTAAAGGATGTCATGGTTACAAACAGGTTAACTGATTCACCCGCTTGTGTTGTTGCTGATGAGCAAGATATGGGCTTAGAAATGCAACGTATTCTGCAGGCTGCTGGTCAACAAGTACCTACGAGCAAACCTGTTTTCGAAATTAATCCAGATCATGCATTAATTAAACGTTTACATGATATCCAAGATGATGATTTATTTAAGCTATGGGTCACCATGTTGTTTGAACAAGCCGTTTTAGCTGAGGGTGGTCAACTCGATAATCCAGCGGATTTTGTCAATCGAGTCAATAAGCTGCTGGTTTCAACGGCAGTTTAGAAGTAATTTATATAGCCTGGGTACGGTGTGGCTGAATCCAGGCTATATCTTTTTCAGTGATTATGAAAGATGCAGCTAATCGCAGTAAAAATGAGTTGAAGTTTTTGAATTCTTTTCTATTAAAATTAAACTCTTGAGTGTTGTGCCTTGATATTGAGAGTTCCTTTCAAAATGACAAGTACAATCTATCAGACAAGAATCGAATGACGAATCTTGTGAGTTTAAGAAGAGATTAAATTTTTGTGTGAAATGGAAGAGCAAAATGCTTTGTTGAAAACTATGGGAGAAACTGTGCAAGCAATTGAATCTCTTGTTGTATAAGCCAATTTTTCAAAACATCATCGTTTTGTTGCGCTTAGTTCCAGAAAGTAAGATTCTTATCCTTCTTTAAAGTCCTGGGAAATGAGATTCACTTTCCCAGGATTCCGTAGCGATTATGCGTAGGGAAGAACTAATACAGTTGTTCCTACATCAATGAAATTCTCATTAAGCCATTTTGCCGCCCCGGGTAAAACACGAATACAGCCATGGCTGCTGTTGTATTTTGGTACTTCATAAGCCGCATGGATTGCATAACCGTCATGGAAATGCATGCAATAAGGCATTTTGGCTCCTCCTATCACATGGCCATCACGAGCAATAGGATATTCATTCGATTTGCAGTCCGCTCCCTTTTTATTGAACACATGGAAGGTTCCTGTAACTGTTCTACATGATTCGTGAATGTCATCACAATAATCCATTCCGCCCGAGGCACTACCGGTCATAACTCTGTTTCCTTGCGCATCATAAGCTGCCCATGCATAAGCTTTTGGATCAAAAACAAAGAGTTTTTTCCCTTGAACATCTCGTTTCATAGGAAAAACTGTGCGGCCACGTTTGTCGTCTTGATAGGGCGTTGTGTAATGCAAGTTACCTGCATCATCTGCAATGACATCAGGTTTATCAGTGACACAGGAAGTTAATAGTAAGCCAATTAGAGGGGTTAGATAGATTATTTTTTTCATTACAAATCCTTAAAAGCTGGTTTACCTATTACAAAAAAAAGGCTCGATATTCGAGCCTTTTTAGCATAATTAATATTTATTATTCATCAGTTAAGCGAAAATATTTAGTTCCAAAATATCTTTGGAGTTTCTTACGGATGGTGCCACGGCTAATACCTAGCATCTTAGCAGCTTGTAGTTGATTGCCACGACGTTTTTCCATAACTGCTTGCAGTAATGGAGGCTCAACCTCAGATAATATCATGTCGTAAAGATCATCAATGTTTTTGGTCTTGTTTTCAGCAAGAAAACGAGTGACTAGATTGTAGACTAAATCTTGTAGACCTTGGTCTTGTTTAGTCATGCTTAGAGTAGTATCAGGTGTTTCAATGACAGTCATCTTAACTTCCTTATTATTAATTAAATCACACATTCCAATTGCTAACATTTAAAATGAAAGCAAAATTAATTGTACATGAAGGATAATTGATATTCTATATTTTTAAGAGAAAACTATGCATTATTTTCAAGCAATTCATTCACCACAAGACTAAATAATGAGCGATCGGATTTTTCTGAGGACAAAGATTTCTTTACCTTGGTTAATTGCGAAATCATTTTTGTAGGTTGCTCGGGATCATTATAAAAAAGATCAATATATCGAGTTAATTCATGAGCATTACAGTCGTATTGTAAAAACTCAGGCACGATCATTTTATTCGCCAAAAGATTACACAGACCAAAAAATTTTACTCGAATAAACCTCATCGCTAATACGTAGGAAAGAAAAGAAGATTTATAAATAATACACATAGGTTTTTCTAATAAGGCACACTCAAGAGAGGCCGTACCTGAAGCAACAATGATGAAATCCGCAGCAGCCATACAATTTATTGCTTTTCCTTGGACAAAGCTAATCGATAACTTCATATCCGAAAAATAATGTTTGATCGTTTCTGGATTAATTGTATCTGCAATAGGGATTACAAAATGTAAGTTAGGATAACGTTGCTGCAAAATTTGAGCCGTATCACGCAGTATGGGCATATGATATTTGATTTCATTAGTGCGACTTCCAGGAAGAAGCGCAAAAATGTTTGCGTCCTGAGGGAGACCTAGAGCTGTACGTTGAGCATGGCTCGAGTCAACGGATGTTATTTTTTCTACTAAGGGGTGGCCAACAAAATTTACTGGAACTTGGGCTTTTTCATATAAAGCTTTTTCAAACGGCAAAATAACTGCCATTTGGTCAACGCATTTTTTGATTAGATGAATACGATTTGCTTTCCATGCCCAAATTTGTGGACTTATATAATAAACAATTTTAAGACCTAATTTTTGTTTTGCATATTTAGCCAGCCTCAAATTAAAGCCTGGGTAATCTACAAGAATAAGTAAATCTGGTTTTTGTTGGTTTAAATGCTTTTTAATGGCGATAAATGCCTTACGAATTACATTAAGGTGGCGAATAACAGCTGTAAGTCCTGTTACTCCAAAGCGTGCTAAATCAGAAATTATTTGCGCTCCGGCTTCTTGCATATGCTGACCACCAATCCCACTAATCTCTATATCAGGATAAGTGGCTTTTAATTGCCGAATTAAAACGGATGCATGAACATCACCCGATTCTTCACCAGCAATAATGACAACTCGTTTAGATTTTTGCATGACGTTCAATTAAATTATTCTGAATGAGCGAAGTAATTGTCTCAGCGGTTTCAAGCGCGAGACGGCCATCTTCACCAGTAACCAATGGAATACTGTCTTCTTCAATGCACCTGATGAACGATTTTATTTCTTCAAGCAAGGCGTCACTTTTTTCAAATTCTTTTTCATCACGAATGATATCAGGAACGCCAGGAAACAGTTCATTATTTCCTTTTTTAAAAACGGCAAATTTTTTGTGCTGATAATCGATTGAAAGATACGAATTAGGCTGAAATATTCTTGTCTTACGTTCCGTCTTAAAGCTTACTCGACTCGCTGTGATATTGGCGACGCACTGATTAGCAAATGTAATATGGGCATTGGCAATATCGATTGCATTAGTAACTACTGGTGTGCCGTGGGCTTGGATTGAGACAATAGGGCTTTTTACTATATTTTGAATTAAATCGATGTCATGAATCATAATATCGAGAATCACATTAACATCTGCACCACGAGGATTAAATGGAGCTAAACGTTCTGATTGAATAAATAAAGGCGTATCTAAATATTCATCTAAAGCGAGTCGTGCAGAGTTAAAGCGTTCGAGATGCCCAACTTGCAATTTGACATGGTTTTTCTTGGCGAGTTGAATTAATTCTTCTGCCTGAGCTATTGTTTCAGTGATTGGCTTTTCAATTAACACATGGATGCCATGTTCCAAGAATGCTTTGGCAATATCAAAATGCTTATTGGTCGTGGCGGCAATGCTTACTGCATCAACTTTGCCAAATAAGTCGCGATAATCGCTATAGCCTGGGACATCCAACTCTAGTGATACGCTCTCGACTGCTGTCTGATTCAGATCGCAAACCCCAATTAACTCGGCATTTGGAAGGAGTTTATATTTTTGTGCGTGAAATCTACCTAAATAACCTACACCAATTACTGCGCAACGAATTTTACTCATTAATGTCTATATGTTAATTATTTGTGCGAATGATCGCATTTCCTGGATGATAAATCAATTTTAAAAGAGTATTATTAGCCGACCTTAAAGCCCAAGACTATACTGATTTAAAGAATGAGATAAATATTATGCTTATAGCTGGAGTTGATGAAGTAGGACGTGGTCCTTTGGCAGGTGCTGTTGTTACTGCGGCAGTTATTTTAAAAAAGCCTATAGCTGGTCTTGCAGACTCAAAAAAATTGAGCCCGAAAAAACGTGAATTGTTATCTGCGCAAATAAAAGAACAGGCTTTAGCTTATGCATATGGCAGGGCGGAAGTAGATGAAATCGATACGTTGAATATTCATCATGCTACATTACTGGCAATTCAACGAGCAGTTGAAGCTTTGCCAATCCAGCCCGATCAAGTATTAGTTGATGGCCTACATCTCCCCAAATTAAGTATTCCCTGCAAGGCAATTGTGGACGGTGATAATTTGATTCCTGAAATTAGTGCTGCTTCCATTCTTGCCAAAGTGTTCCGAGATGCGGAAATGAAGGCACTTGATGCGATTTATCCGGGATATGGTTTTGCTGAGCATAAAGGTTATGCAACAGTGGCACATCGGGAAGCATTAAATCGACTTGGCCCATGCATGATTCATCGTCGAAGTTTTGAACCAGTTGCCGTATTGCTGTAAAAATAAACTTAGCCTGAGTGGCGCAGCGTCCTTCACAGCTGAAATTCCCTTCATCCCGAGCGTAGCGATCTCCACGCAAGTAGCACAGTGCTATTCTATGGGAGATCGCTCGCTACGCTCGGGATGAAGGGACATCAGTGTAAGCTATTGAATAAAATCTTATGTGAGCTAATGGACATTAAGATCCCGAAACTCGCTAAAAAAGTAACCATTGCCGTACCACCGTAGCTGACTAAAGGCAAAGGGATACCAACAACTGGAATAATCCCCATAACCATGCCAATATTTACAAAACCCGACATAAAGAACGACATCGCAAGACTTGCTGCCAAGAGGCGAGTATATGTCGTTTGGGCATTTGAGGCGATATTTAGACTTCTTAGGGAAATTAAAACAATCAGTGCAATAATAGCGAACCCACCTGCGAATCCAAATTCTTCACTGGTTACTGCAAAGATAAAATCGGTTGCATGCTCAGGTAAAAAGTTAAGATGTGATTGGCTTCCTTGCAACCAACCTTTTCCAGCAAGACCCCCTGAGCCAATGGCAATTTTAGACTGTATAATATGATATCCTGATCCTAATGGATCTTGTTCCGGATCAAGCAGTGTATAAACGCGCTGTTTTTGATAATCATGCATGACATGCCAAACCACTGGAATCGCAGCGCCAACCAGGAGCATAATTAACAAAATCACCTTAAAACGAATTCCAGCTAAAAATACCACACATAAGCCAGCAGCAGCCACCATAATTGCAGTCCCTAAATCGGGTTGTTTGGCAATAAGAAGGGCGGGGACACAAATAATGAGCCCGGCGATGCTAAGCGATTTGAAACTACTGGGTCGAGTCTGGCGATCAAAGTACCATGCGGCCATCATCGGGACGGCCAGTTTCATTATTTCAGAGGGTTGAAAGCGAAATAAGCCCAATTCAAGCCAGCGCTGTGCTCCCTTCCCAATTTTACCCATGAGCATGACTGCAATTAGTAATGTTAACCCGACGCTATATATCCATGGAGTCCATATTTTATATTTATGAGGCGGGATAAAACCAAGCACAATCATGATGAGTGATGCAAAAATAAGTCTCATGGATTGACGTAAAATCATACCTGAATTGGCATTAGAAGCGCTGTATAATATTAAAAGACCAAAACTGATTAATACGAGCAACAACCCCAATAAAGGAAAATCTAAATGGAGTGATTTTGTGGTAAAACGATAAACGGGTTTACTGTGGCGTCTGTTCATGAGTTTTCATCGGATAAAGTTGATAGTAAGTATCGAGAACTTTGCGTGCGACCGTTGAGGCTGCAACATCATTTTCAACAACAACTGCAAGTGCAATTTCAGGCTCTTCAACCGGAGTAAATGCAATAAACAAGGAGTTATCGCGTAATGCTTCGGGAATGTCTTCATATTTTGCTTTTTCATATTGTCTACCGCTAAATACTTGTGCGGTACCTGTTTTCCCTGCAACAGGGTAGGGTGGATTACGTCCAAAGCGATAACCTGTACCTTCATTACTGGTTAATACACTATGCATTGCATCTGCAACAATATCCCAATTTGCCTCATCTTTAAGATAAATTGGGTATTCTTCAACAGGCTTATATTGTTTGACCTCACCACTATCGCTGTTCACGGTTTTCGTCAATAAATGAGGTCTAAATCGTTGCCCATGCTGGCTTAAAGAGGCTGTTGCATTAGCCATCTGTAGGGGTGTAGCCAGCATAAAACCTTGGCCTATAGCAGAAATTAAAGTATCCCCAGGATACCAAGGCACTCCTTTAGTTTGTTTTTTCCAACGCAAGCTTGGTACAATTCCTGATGCCTCTTCATAAAGATCAATATGGCTTAAATGGCCTAAACCAAATTTAACAAGCATGTCTTCAATATTGGAAATACCCATTTTATTTCCTAGCTGGTAAAAATAGGTATCACAAGATACAGTGATTGCACGTTTAAAATTAATCATTCCATGCCCTGTTTTTTTCCAGTCTCGGTAAATGTGGCTGGCCGTGGGAAGTTTATATCTTCCCGGATCATAAATGGTTGTTGCTGTGGTGATAAAACCTTTATCTAATCCTGCTAAACCCACAAATGGTTTGATTGTTGAGGCGGGCGGGTAGACACCTCGTACCGCACGATTGAATAAAGGTCTTTGTAAGGTATTAGAGAGTTTTTTATAATCTTTAGAACTTACACCGCCTACAAAAATATTAGGATCAAAACTAGGAGAGCTCACCATGGCCAAAACTTCTCCATTTTTGGAGTTAATCATGACTACGGCCCCTCGTTTGTCTTTTAGCGCTTCATATGCTGCTTGCTGGAGTCTGACATCGATACTTAAATAGAGTTTTGCTCCTGAACGAGGATTAATTTTATCAATGACCCTAAGTGTCCGTCCGCTGACGTCAGTTTCTACCATTTGGTATCCAACTTTGCCATGGAGTACATCCTCATAATATTTTTCGATACCCGCCTTACCAATAAAGTTTGTAGCCCGATAATTAGTAGGATCGACTGCTTTTAATTCCTCAATATTAATTCTACCGACATAACCCAAAACATGTGCCGTCATTTCGCCTAAAGGGTAATGGCGCATCAGGCGCGCTTTAATACTGACACCAGGAAAATGATATTGATTGATAGCAAAAAGCGCGACTTCTTCTTGAGTTAATTTTAACTTAATGGGTATGGGCACAAAGGATCGATTTTGTTTTCGAGTTCGTTTAAAGTTTTTTATATCTTCTTCAGAGATGGAAGGAATTAGTTTTTGTAGTTCGATTAAAGTTTTATCCATGTCTTTAACATGTTCAGGAATAATTTCCAGAACATAGACAGGAATATTTTCTGCAAGTAATACTCCATTTCTATCAAGAATTACTCCTCTAGGTGGGGCGATAGGAATAATACTCATTTGATTTTTTAAAGAGAGTGTTTGATATTTTTTGAATTCAGAGATTTGTAGAAAAGCGAGCCTTAAAACAAGAATTAAAGATAAAATAATAAGAAAGGCTACCAGCAGTTTAATTCTAAAGAGTTGGTGTTGGGATTCTGTTCGGTAATTATTAAAAGAATGATAACTCATTGACGCACTGTCAGTTAAGCAGGACTCAAAGATCTGCATAGTAACTTAAAATTTGACGGTTTACTAGCGTTGTAGCTCGGTGTAGCGCATTGGAAACCTGGTATGATGAGGTTTTATTTGTATCTTAAAATAGGGGAAGTCCAGTATAAAGAAAATTTGTTTAAAAAACCGCTCACCCCAACCCTCTCCCTAAAGGGGCGAGGGGATGCGGTCGCATGCTTAGGGGAGAGGGTTAGGGTTAGGGGGCAATAGTTTTACCCAAACAACATTTACTACTTATGATACGGATGATTGTTAATAATAGACCAGGCTCTATATAAGGTTTCGAGTAATACGATACGTACTAAGGGATGAGGAAGGGTGAGTTTGGATAAAGACCAACGTTCATCGCATAATTTTAGAATGTCTTTTGTAAGGCCTTCAGGTCCACCGATTAGAAAGCAGAGGTGGCTGGTTGTTTGATTCAACTGAGATATTTTAAGGGCTAACTCTTCACTACTAAACGTCTTACCTTCGATTTCTAAAGCAATAATTCGTGCGTTATTAGGTAAAGCCTCTTTCATTAAAGCAGACTCTTTTTCCATGATCCGCGTCAAGTCCGATGATTTGCTGCGACGAATTAGAGGGATCTCGATGATTTTTAGCTGAATCCCATCATTAAAGCGTTTGGCATACTCATTCGATCCTTCAGTAACCCAGTCGGGCATTTTATTACCTAAAGTAATGAGAGTAATTTTTAACATAATGAATGAATCAAAATATTTAGTCTTTGGAGTGTTCTTCCCACAGCCCCTCTAAATTGTAATATTGTCGGTACTCAGGCTGCATGACATGAACTATGAAGTCGCTAAAATCAATAAGAACCCAATCACCAGTTTCCAAACCGGTACAATTCATAGCAGGCGAGCCGTAAGCCTTCATATCTTCCATCATTTTTTGCGCTATGGCTTTGACATGGCGGGATGAACGTCCTGAAGCAATGATCATATAGTCAGTAATTGTTGTTTGCTTTCGAACATCAATTACTTTAACGTCAATGGCTTGGTTATCATCAAGTAGTTGTAATAGTTTTGTTAATATTGGATTTTGATCTGACATAAGTAAGTGAATCATTTATAAAAAGCGCTGAATGATAGCAGTATTTTCTCTATATAAAAAGGGTTGAAGCCGTTCGTATTGTTCTTTTAGATGTAATTGATTGAATTATCAAGAAACATCATCTTGTTTTTATTGATGGGATGAAATAAACGGGTCTTCTTTATTTCACCCCAAATAGGATTATTCAGTTAAGTGCACATGAGTTAATAAAAATTTAATCACTGCAAACAAAACCAAACAGCATAAAGCCGCAATAAACAGGATTCCCAGTTGTTGCGCAAACGCAGCGGCGTAGAGCGTTTTTAGTACCGTGATGTTTGTTTCCCCTGAAGGTATCGCCGTTAATGAGGCTAGCTTACCTGATAAAAATCCACCAATTCCTAAAGAAACGAAAAAGATCCCCATTAAAGTACTTACTTTATTCTTATCCGCTAACAAAGTAATTGCAGATAATCCTACCGGAGACAAAAGAAGCTCGGCTAATGAAAACATTAAATAAGCTGGAATGATTAAAAGTGGGGAAAGTAAGGCATTCTTGTCAGTGAAATTACTGACTAATGCAATCACAGCATAGGCTGCAGTGATGATAAATATAGCAAGTAGAAACTTTTTCCCAATACTTAAGCCACGTTCGATTAGGTTAAGTTTTGGATTTTTCTTTGCAAGAAAATATCCTACAAGTAACATACCTACACTTTGAATGGTCACATAATACGGTGCCGGGAATTGGATACCAAAAAATGTGGGTTCGACAACTCGTGAAATGAACAGAGTTAATGACATAAACATTTGAAAGTAAAAGGACCAAAATACCACCGAAATAATACACAATAAGCCAATGACCAGTGTTTGTCGCGATTGATTCGCATTTTCCCCGCTTACTGAGTATAAAATGTAACCGGCAGAGAATATGACAACCAGACCAAAAATAATATTGGCTAATTGTGGGGAATTCAGAATATAAAAAGATAATGACCACAGAAATACGATGAGCAAAGCAGCAGCAATGATCTTCTTATATTGAAAAACAAAAGGATTATAATCTCGGATGTTGTATTTTTTGATCCCATAAAAAAATACAAAAAAGGCAATGACCATGCCAATTGCAGCGCTGGTAAATGATGCGACCCAACCAAAATTCTCATTGAGAATACTGGGCAGAGTAGTTCCTAAAATAATACCGGTGGTAATTCCCATATAAAAAATGGTAAAACCACTCTCACGACGAGCAGAACTCATTAGATATTCATTACCCAACAGTGAAGAGATGTTGGGCTTCAGTAAGCCAGTTCCTACAGCAATCGCAGCCAGCGATGCCGTAAGCATCTTGGTGTTATCCACTAACGATAAGATGCAGTAGCTTAAAAAGAGCACAATGGCACCAAGTAAAACAGCTCTTTTTTGACCGATTAATTTGTCGGCTATCCATCCTCCGACTACAGGGGAAAGATAAGTCAATGCAGTAAACGAACCTACTAAGGCATAAACTTGTTTGTCAGGCCATTTAAAATGTAAGGCTAAATAAAGTGCTAAAAGAGATTGAACTACATAAAAACCATATCGTTCCCACATTTCAGTGGCAAAAAAAATACGGAGTGACTTTGGATGTTTTTCAGAGGAGGTATGCACTGTACTTACATGGTTTGTTAACGTAAGGCGAAGTATAACATAGAAGCTTAGGTATTAGTAGACAATATGTGCTTTTAATGGTCAAAAGGATCTGTCTTTTGGGGATTCTTATGAATTCCATTACTAAAAACTCATGCAAAGAAATGAGGCTGTTTTCCTCTGTGTTTCTAATACTGAAATTGTATCTTTGCGCTGAAATAGGTCTAGTGTATGATGCATTTATTTTTAGTTCATTATGGAGCATTCTTAATGGAAGAATACAAGTCAAATCGAGTAATTAGAGCAAATCATGGCAAAGAGAAACAAGCTAAGAGTTGGCTTACTGAAGCAGCACTTCGCATGTTATGCAATAATCTTGACCCCGATGTAGCAGAAGACCCAGATTCTCTAATTGTTTATGGCGGCTTAGGGAAAGCGGCTCGCAACTGGGAGTGTTTCAACAAGATTGTTGAAGTGCTAAAGACCTTAGATGATCAGCAAACACTATTAATTCAATCGGGAAAACCTGTAGGTGTTTTTACAACACATGAAGATGCACCTCGGGTGCTTATTGCTAATTCCAATTTGGTTCCTCGTTGGGCTACCTGGGAACATTTTAATGAATTAGACAAAAAAGGTTTAATGATGTACGGACAGATGACTGCCGGGAGCTGGATTTATATTGGCTCACAGGGGATTGTGCAAGGGACTTACGAAACTTTTGTTGCTGCAGCGCGTAAACATTACGCAGGAAATCTAGAAGGGCGTTGGATTTTAACCGGTGGCTTGGGGGGATGGGTGGTGCTCAAACCCTAGCGGGAACTATGGCTGGAGCCAGTGTATTGGCAGTTGAATGTGACCTTTCACGAATAGAAAAACGTATTAAAACCAGATACTTGGATCGTTACACGACGGATTTAGAAGAAGCCCTAAGCTGGATAAATGAATCCTGTCAGAACAAGATGCCGAACTCCGTTGCTATTTTAGGAAATGCTGCTGAAATTTTCCCTCAATTGGTTCAACGAGGAGCCTCTCCAGCATTAGTAACTGACCAGACCAGTGCCCATGATCCATTAAACGGTTATCTGCCTGCTGGATGGACTTTGGAGCAAGCGGCTCAATTGAGAAAGTCAGCGCCTGATGAGGTTGTTAAAGCTGCAAAAGAATCTATGGCATTACAAGTACATGCGATGCTTGAATTCCAAAAAAGAGGCATTCCTGTTTTTGATTATGGTAATAACATCAGACAAATGGCTTTTGAAGCCGGTGAGAAGAGTGCTTTTAAATTTGAAGGATTTGTACCTGCTTACATACGTCCTTTATTTTGTGAAGGAATAGGACCTTTTAGATGGGTTGCTTTATCTGGGGATCCCGAAGATATCTATGCAACGGATGAAATGGTGAAAAAACTTATTCCAGATAATAAGCACTTGCATAATTGGTTGGATATGGCCAAGAAAAAAAATCGCATTTCAGGGATTACCAGCACGCATCTGCTGGGTTGGACTGAAAGATCGAGCGCGTCTCGCCCTGGCTTTTAACGAAATGGTCCGCACAGGTGCTGTTAAAGCGCCTATCGTAATAGGCCGTGATCATTTAGATTCAGGTTCGGTTGCAAGCCCTAATCGTGAAACCGAGGGGATGATGGATGGAAGTGATGCTGTATCTGATTGGCCTTTACTCAATGCTTTATTAAATTGCGCAAGTGGCGCAACGTGGGTTAGCATTCATCATGGCGGTGGTGTAGGTATGGGATTTTCCCAACATGCAGGAGTGGTGATTGTTGCAGATGGAACAGAAAAAGCAGCGCAGCGTTTAGCAAGAGTACTCCATAACGATCCTGCTACTGGGGTCATGCGTCATGCTGATGCTGGTTATGAAATTGCAAAAAAATGCGCTAAAGAAAATGCACTCTGGTTACCCATGGAAGCGTAGATTGGATTTTTCGTGTGGTTATTGGTGACACAATATTAAAAATAGTGGTTGGTATGGCAATCTATTGGGAGCAATTCCAACTTACTTTAAGGAGATACGTTAATGCAAGAGCCATTTCTTCTTCAACCTGGTCAGTTGGACTTGCAATCGATTAGACATATTTTAAATCAGCAATTACCTTGTGCTCTTCCTAAAGAAGCATTTGAGCGGATCGACGCATCACGGCAAACGGTTAAAAAGGTAATTCATGAGAAAAAAACAGTTTATGGTATCAATACCGGTTTTGGATCATTAGCTAATCAGACCATTTCAGAAGAAAACCTGAAACAGTTACAACGCAATATTGTGCTGTCCCATGCATGTGGTACTGGTGAGTTACTTTCTGATGAAATAGTTAAATTAATTTTACTGCTTAAAATCAATAACTTAGCGCAAGGATATTCTGGTGTTCGGCTGGAGCTGATTGAGGCGTTGATTTCCTTATATAACCATAATATTTATCCTTGTATCCCTTCTAAAGGCTCAGTAGGTGCTTCAGGTGATTTAGCGCCTTTAGCGCATATGTCTTTACCCTTACTCGGTGTTGGCGAAGTACGCTATCAAGGGAAAATTATTCCTGCTCTTGAGGGACTGAAGATTGCGGGTTTAAAACCCGTTGAATTGGAAGCAAAAGAAGGTCTAGCACTCCTAAATGGGCTGCAAGTGTCTACCGCAATTGCTTTAAATGCCTTGTTTGCCTCAGAAAGTTTGTTTGAAACGGCACTCATCGCGGGCGCCTTATCTGTTGATGCGGCAAATGGCAGTGATGTTCCATTTGATGAGCGGATACAAAAGGCTCGTGGTTATAAGGCTCAGCACGATGTAGCGAAGTGTTACCGTGAGCTTTTAAGTGGGAGTGAGATTCGTGCAGCCCATCTGCACTGCTCACGTGTTCAAGATCCCTATTCCTTGAGGTGCCAACCTCAAATTATGGGCGCGATATTGCATCAAATTCGCTTTGTTAGAGAAACCTTGCAGGTAGAAGTGAATGCAATTTCTGATAATCCGCTCGTTTTTAGTGAGCAAGAGCAAATAATTTCAGGGGGCAATTTTCACGGTGAAATTGTAGCTATGGCCGCTGACAACCTTGCTTTGGCAATTGCTGAAATAGGAGCCAGTTCCGAACGACGTATTGCATTGTTAATTGATAAAAACTTTAGTAGTTTACCCGCATTCCTTATCAAAGAGAGTGGATTGAATTCAGGATTTATGATTGCTCATGTCACTGCTGCGGCTTGTGCTAGTGAAAATAAGGCGCTTGCGCATCCCCACTCAGTGGATAGCCTTCCTACTTCTGCGAACCAAGAAGATCATGTTTCTATGGCAACCAGTGCTGCACGCAGATTGCATGATATGAATGACAATACGGCAACTATTTTAGCCATCGAATTGTTAGCAGCTGCTCAAGGAGTGGAATTTTATAAACCTTTAAAATCATCTGCATTATTGGAAGATATTCACCAACGTTTACGCTCTTACGTAGCCCCCTATGATACAGATCGTTTTTTTGCACCAGATATTTCCATAATCAAACAAAAAATTTTGAATGAGGAATTTAAAACCCCATTTTTGCATTTGTGGAATCAAGATTAGAGGACAAAGTGACTATTGAAATTTATACCGATGGTGCATGTAAAGGAAATCCAGGGCCTGGTGGTTGGGGCGTATTACTTCGTTATAAGGGAGAGGAAAAGACGTTATATGGTGGGGAAGCACATACTACCAATAACCGAATGGAGCTTATGGCGGCAATTAAGGGTTTGGAAGCCTTAAAACGTCCCTGCATTGTTAATCTTTATACTGACTCGCAATATTTGAGACAAGGCATGACCGAATGGTTAGTTAATTGGAAACTCAATGGATGGCGTAACTCTAAAAAAGAACCTGTAAAAAATGCAGATCTTTGGAAATTACTCGATGAATTGGCGTCACGTCATCAAATAAAATGGCACTGGGTAAAAGGGCATTCGGGTCATGTAGAAAATGATTTAGTTGATGCATTGGCCAATCAAGCAATTGAAGAGTTAAGTGAGTAAATCATGCGACAGATTGTTTTAGATACTGAAACTACAGGTATAGGGCATGAGCAGGGGCATCGTGTTATTGAAATTGGCTGCGTGGAATTATTTGATAGAAAATTAACAGGGAAACATTTTCATGTTTATCTTAATCCACAACGTCTGGTTGATGAAGGTGCTTTTCGTGTCCATGGAATTAGTAATGAGTTTTTACAAGATAAACCATTATTTGAAGAAAAAGCAGACGAATTTTGGAGTTTTATTGTTGGTGCTGAACTCATAATTCACAACGCACCTTTTGACGTCGGATTTTTAAATTCAGAATTTAAACACATCCAATGGAACAAAAGATTAGAAGATTCTTGCACTATCATTGACACCTTAGTCTTAGCCCGTGATAAATACCCCGGACAACGAAACAGTTTAGATGCTTTATGCAAACGATTTGGAATCGATCACTTCAATCGCGAACTTCATGGCGCGTTACTCGACGCGGAGATTCTTGCATACGTCTATCTGGCTATGACCGGTGGTCAAACCAGTTTATTTGCAGAAGTTGAAGAAGCTTCCATCTCTACCAAAATCAAACCCCAAGAAATTGCAGCACTTCAGTTAGCAAACCCAATAGTTTTGTCCGCCGATACTAAAGAGCTTGAATTGCACCAAGAGTTTGTCGCATTTCTCAATAAGAAATCAGGAGTTAATTATTGGGAGGAGAGTTGACTCGGTATAACCCGGATTACACGAGATTATAATCCGGGGATTAGGCTGGCACCGAACTTATTTGCATTTATCGGCTCGTTAGTCCTTCATTAGCTTTTAGGGATTAAATATTTTAGTGCAAAATCTTTACCAATACATTCACCAAGTGATTTTCCCCAAACAGCTGCACTGTCGTTATTGATTTTATCAGGAATGCTTCCATACAATTGTTGTTGGCATTTACTGACGCTTTCTGGAATTGCAGCGATGCACTTATCATAGTTCATTTTGATGTCATCTAGTCGTTTTTTTAGCTGAGGGTCATTTTCAAATCCTTTGCAAATGAGATCGGGCAATAGTGGGGTTACTGATTTTAACCAGCTATCTTTGGATATTTCCATTGAGCTGTCCGAGGATGCAGCACCGTTAGTATTTGTAGTTGTGCTTGTACTTGTGCTTGTACTTGTACCTGTGCCCGTAGTTGTACCCGTGCTTGTACTCTTGGATGTATCTTCAGCATTCGATGTGAAAGAAATAAGGGTACATCCTAAAAAAATGTATAAAGCTGCCTGCAATTGTTTAGTCATGATTGAATACCTTTTGTAATCATTTCATTAAAATAGTAGAACAAATATCTCAATCTTGCTTAAAATTAATTTGTTTTGATTAAAAAATAATCTAAAATTAAGGTGACGATGGATAAATCTTAGGAATTTATTATGGAAAAACAAAGTTCTATCTTATCACCATTAGCTTATTCTTTATTCATTCTACTGTTCGCCTTTCTTTTTTATTCTTCTTCTGCTTTAGCGAATACCTTTGTTTTCAATCCCAACACACTAACTTGGAAAGCGATTGATTCAAACGGAAAAGTAGTACGTACTGGCAGAGGATCTGGAGGTAGACGATA
This sequence comes from Legionella cherrii, assembly GCF_900635815.1. Taxonomy (NCBI): domain Bacteria; kingdom Pseudomonadati; phylum Pseudomonadota; class Gammaproteobacteria; order Legionellales; family Legionellaceae; genus Legionella; species Legionella cherrii. Next base: position 2,785,928 of record NZ_LR134173.1, on the reverse strand, counting down.
TTGTCCAGACATCCATAGAGGATGTAAAACTCCAATAGGCGTATTCACTATATGGAGTAAAGGAGGGGCTGGTTGCAAATCTAGTCGTTACCCGGTAGGAAAAGGGGGATCGCCTATGCCTTATTGTATGTTTTTTACTAAATATTATGCAGTACATGGTTCTTATGAGGTACCAAATTATAATGCGAGCCATGGTTGCATACGTGTGCATCCTAGTGATGCTTACTGGCTCAGTAAGAATTTTATTAAAATAGGAACAAAAGTCGTTGTTAAACCTTACTGATTTCTACTTCTAATTACGTCATCTCTCGCTAAGCTCGGGATGACGTGGTTAAAAATTATTTTAATAATCATCCTCATCATCAATGCTAAATGATGAACCGCATCCACAAGTAGTTTTCGCATTGGGATTACGAATAACAAATTGTTCACCTTGTATGCCTTGAACGTAATCAATTTCAGCATCATGCAAATATTGGTAACTCATTGAATCAACAAGAAGTTTTACTGAAGACACACCATCTGAGCATTGTTGCACAATGACAGTATCATCCTCATTGATTTCTTCATCAAAACTAAATCCATATTGAAACCCGGAACAACCGCCACCTGTAATGGATACACGTAGATTTAATTTGAAATTATCTTCCTCTTTTATGAGTTCAGCCACTTTGTCTGCTGCACTAACAGAAAAGTGGATATCGCTAGTAGTAGGGGATATATCAATAGCAGCCATTTTAACTCCCATAGTTATAATATAATTATAACGCAATTATCGTATAATCTGTTCAATAGTAGCTCCACCCAGGCATTGGTTTTTATCATAAAAAACCACATATTGACCCGGTGTAACTGCTCGTTGCGGATTTGAAAACATTACATAATGCTGATTTTCATTCTGAGGCGAAATAATACAGCCTTGTTCTGCCTGTCTGTATCGGGTCTTAGCATAACAGGTCAGTGGTAAATTATCTGCACAATCAGCTAACCAATGGATTGGACCACAAATTAGGCCTTGTGCATAGAGCATGGGGTGTTGGCTGCCTTGAGCTACATATAAAGTATTCGTAGCCACTTCTTTATCAACCACATACCAAGGATCATCGGTTGAATTTTGTAAACCACCAATTCCTAGCCCTTGCCGTTGACCTAAAGTATAAAACATTAATCCGTCATGTTGTCCTAAAACTTTGCCATCCGTGCTTTTTATCTCGCCTGGTCGTGCTAAAATAAATTCCTGTAAAAAGGATTTAAATCGTTTTTCGCCAATAAAACAAATCCCTGTTGAATCCTTTTTGGCCTGGGTTACTAAGCCAAGTTTTTTCGCAAACTCTCTCACTTCGGGCTTAGTATAATCTCCTATAGGAAATAAAGTTTTGGCCAAAGCTTTAGGGTTGACTGCGTGAAGAAAATAGGTTTGATCTTTATCGCGATCTTTTGCTTTATATAAGAGCCCAATATCGCCTTCTATTTTATTTTTAGCATAGTGTCCTGTTGCAATGTAATCTGCTCCGAGGGTTAATGCATGATTTAAAAAAGCATTGAATTTGATTTCCTTGTTACACAAGACGTCAGGATTGGGCGTTCTTCCTTTTTCATATTCATTTAAAAAATGAGTGAAAACTCTTTGCCAATATTCTTCTGAAAAATTAACTGTATGCAGCGGAATACGCAATTGATTGCATACTGCTTGGGCATCAGCAAGATCTTGTGCTGCAGGACAGAATCCATCCTTATCATCTTGTTCCCAGTTCTTCATGAACAAGCCTTCAACTTGATAGCCTGCTTCTTGCAATAACCAGGCCGCAACAGAAGAATCAACACCACCAGACATTCCAACTATAACTTTAGCTTTCATAAAATTGAGATACCGCTTAATATTCTATTTTTTCACAATCGTAGCCTATGCGAGTGGATTTGCCGTCATCCTTCGCTATGCTTGGGCTGACGGCAAATGAGCGAGGTTCTATTGCCTAGGCTACGATTGTGCAAGTGAACTTATACAAATTATAACTCTTTAGGATACGACAATAATGCTGCACTTACAAGAAATGGTTAAACAAGGGCAACAAACTAAGACTGTGACACTTAGTGAACGTTTACCTAATTTCATTACTACTTCCTGCCAGCTAGAGGTGACTTATCATGTTGAAGTAAAAGAAGATTTTTATCTTATTCATCTTCATGTTAAGGGCGATCTGCCTACGCAATGTCAACGTTGTCTAGACGAATTTAATTTTCCATACGATAATATGACTGTAGTTGCTGTATGTCGTAATGATGAGAGGGCAGAGCAGATATTGGAACATTATGAATGTATTGTTTCTGAGAATTTGCAAGTCAGTTTGGAAGATATGCTGATTGATGAGTTACATCTCTACGCGCCACAGTTTCATCCTGAAATTAATGATTGCAGCAGTGAAATAAACCAAATTTTAGTGGGAAAAAAATGAATTTTATTGAAATTTTATCTAATTAACACTAATATTCCCGCTTTATGAATGCAATTTGTTTAGGAGTAATACAATGGCCGTACAACAAAATAAAAAATCACGCTCACGTCGTGACATGCGTCGTTCGCACGATGCTTTGACAAAGCCAACACTTTCTGTGGATGAAACTACCGGCGAAACACATCTTCGTCATCACATGACTCCAGATGGTTATTATCGTGGTAGAAAGATTATTGACACTGATACTGTTTACGAACAAGAGTAATTTTCTTGAAAAATATCACCATTGCAATTGATGCGATGGGTGGGGATCATGGTTTGAATGTTGTGATTCCTGCCTGTATTCGCGCAGCAAATAATAATCCTGATTTGAAACTCATTCTTGTTGGAGTTCATGATAAAATTCATGCTTTTTTAAAAAAGCATGGAGTGGCTTCTTCAAATCAATTTTCCATAGTCCATGCTTCTGAAGTAGTGACTATGGATGAATTGCCTTCACATGCTTTGCGCAATAAAAAAGATTCTTCGATGCGCGTAGCCATTAATTTGGTGAAAGAGGGAATGGCGCAAGCTTGTGTTAGTGCCGGAAATACTGGCGCTCTTATGGCTACAGCACGTTATGTTTTAAAAACTTTACCCGGAATCGATAGACCTGCAATTATTTCTGAGTTACCGACCATGCGTGGTAGGACTTGGGTGATTGATTTGGGTGCTAATGTTGATTCTTGTGCGGAACATTTATTTCAATTTGCTGTAATGGGATCTGCATTAGTTCAAGCGGTAGCGAATAAGCCCAAGCCTAAAATTGCCTTATTGAATATCGGCGTGGAAGAAATGAAGGGAAATGATCAAGTGAAACGTACGGCACATATGCTTGCAGAGTGTGACGTTATGAACTACGTTGGTTATGTAGAAGGTGATCATTTTTATACTGGGGAAGTTGATTTAGTAGTCTGCGATGGTTTTGTGGGTAATGTAGCTTTGAAAGCGAGCGAAGGCCTTGCAAAGTTTTTTGTAAGTTTACTCATGGAGTCATTTAACAGGAACTGGTATACCAAACTTTCTGCTTTAATTGCACGACCTGCATTAAAGCATCTTAAGAAACGCTTTGATCCTTCTCGTTATAACGGCGCAAGCATGCTCGGATTAAATGGCATTGTTGTAAAAAGCCATGGCGGTGCTAATGAATTAGGATTTCAACATGCTATTGAACAAGCAGTTCTTGAAGTTAAAAATAACGTGATTGATTTAGTGCGTGTACAAATAAATGATTTTATCAATCAGGGATTGCTGTTATGAAAAATGCTGTAATACGTGGTACTGGAAGTTATATTCCTGAAAAGCAACTTACAAATCTTGAGCTTGAGTCAATACTTGATACCAGTGATGAGTGGATTGTCACTAGAACTGGAATCAGCAGTCGTAGTGTGGCGCAACCTCATGAAACCACCTCATATATGGCTTCCAAAGCTGCTGAACAAGCTTTAAGTGCTTCCGGTATGGATGCTGATGAAATCGATTTAATATTAGTAGCTACGTGTACCCCAGATCATTTTTTTCCGGGGGTTGCCTGTTATGTCCAGCATGCTTTAAAAATTAAACGTCCTATACCTGCTTTTGATGTCGGCGCCGCATGCAGTGGCTTTGTTTATGTAATGGATATTGCAAAACAGTATATCGTGTCCGGTGCTGCTAAAAATATTCTTGTTATCGGCAGTGAAAGCATGTCTAGAGCAGTTGATTGGACCGATCGTGCAACATGCGTCCTATTTGGAGATGGAGCTGGAGCAGTCGTTTTAAGTGCTAGTGACAGACAAGGCATTATGGGTAGTGTGCTACATGCCTCTTACGATGCAGAAAAATTACTAAACTTAAGTAATGCTACATTTGAAAATCAACGTGCTACGATTACCATGCGTGGTAATGAAGTTTTTAAAATCGCCGTTAAAATTATGGGTGATGTTGTTGATGAAGTTTTAGAGGTCAGTCATTTGAAAAAATCTGATATTCAATGGCTCATTCCTCATCAAGCAAATATGCGTATCATACAAGCCATCGCTAAAAAACTGGACCTCCCTATGTCACAAGTGATTGTTACTATTGGTAGTCAAGGTAATACTTCGGCCGCATCCATACCTTTGGCTCTGGATCATTCTATTCGAACCAATCAGATTAAAAGAGATGAATTATTATTGATTGAGTCTTTTGGAGGTGGAATGACTTGGGGAGCTATGGTAATTCGTTATTAATAATTTTATTGAGTTCATTTTTTGAATTAAATTTTTAGTTCGGAGCTATTTTTGATATGGTAAAAACAGCATTTGTATTTCCTGGGCAAGGTTCACAATCAGTGGGTATGTTAGCTGATTTTGAGTTGCAGTATCCTATTGTTGTCAATACGTTTGCAGAAGCATCTGAAGCGGTAGGTTACGATCTATGGAAACTCGTGCAACAAGGACCTGAAGAAAAATTAAATCAGACAGAACATACACAGGTCGCAATGCTTACTGCTGATGTTGCAGTATATAGGGTACTGATGCAGCATGATGTCGGTCAACCAACGCTCATGGCCGGCCATAGTTTAGGTGAGTATGCAGCTTTGGTTTGTGCTGAGGCATTATCATTGTTTGATGCAGCGTGTTTAGTAGCGCGTAGAGGACAAGTAATGCAAAATGCAGTCCCTTTAGGCTTGGGTGCTATGGCAGCAATCGTTGGTTTAACCGATGAACAAGTAAAAACACTATGTGAGCAGGCCAGTCGTGAAAATGAAGTGGTCACTCCTGCAAACTATAATGCAATTGGACAAGTTGTTGTGGCAGGACATACTCCAGCGGTAAACAGAATATTGGGCTTAGCTGAAGAGGAAGGCGCACGTCTTGCTAAAGTGATTCCAGTCAGTGTTCCATGTCATTGTCCTTTATTGTCTGAAGCTGCTGAATCATTTGCCGATTATCTTGCTAAAATTGAATTTAAAAGCCCAAAAACAGATGTTGTGAGTAATGTTGATTTAAGTTTTTATCATTCAGCGCAACATATACGTGAAAAACTAAAAGAACAGCTCTACAGTCCTGTACGTTGGGTCGAAACGATTCAACTCTTTAAAAACAGTGGCATAGGCCTCGTCCTGGAGTGTGGTCCAGGAAAAGTCTTGAGCGGATTAATTAAAAGAATTGATAGAAGCTTAAATACAATTAGCGTTTACGATACGATTAGTTTAGAACAACTTGAAGAGCAATTTGCATAGCCTAACTTAGGGATATGCTGAGATGTAGAATGAGCAGCACTTAAAATGACATTGATCTAGTGAGACACATGTTCAACCTAAAGAAATAACTTTTTCTATAGAGGAAAATAAATGACAAGTTTAGAGGGGAAAACTGCCTTAGTAACAGGGGCAAGCCGAGGAATAGGTCAGGCTATAGCTGTTAAATTGGCTCAGCAAGGTGCTTTTGTCTATGGTACTGCTACTACTGAACAAGGTGCTCAATCAATAAATGCCTATTTTGAAAAGAAAATTTATCAGGAAAGGGGCTCGTTCTAGATGTTACAAATTCAGAGCAAATAGAAAAAGTAATCGGTGAATTGGTTGATAAGAATCAATCCCCTTCAATATTAGTGAATAATGCAGGGATAACCGCAGATAATTTACTGCTGCGTATGGATGATGATGAATGGTATAAGGTAATTGAAACAAATTTGAATTCAATATACAAAATGTCTAAAATTTGTATAAAACCCATGTTTAGAGCGCGATGGGGACGAATTATTTCTATAGGTTCAGTAGTCGGTTCAAGTGGGAATTCAGGCCAAGTAAATTATACTGCAGCAAAAGCCGGTATTGTTGGTTTCAGTAAATCCTTAGCTCAAGAAATTGGAAGTCGAGGAATTACGGTCAATGTTGTTGCGCCTGGGTTTATTGATACAGACATGACAGCAGCTTTACCCGATATGGTAAAGGAAGAGATGTTAAAAAGAATTCCTATGCGGAAGCTGGGAGATCCCAAAGATATAGCCGAAGCAGTAGCTTTTTTAGCATCAGAAAGTGCTAAATATATCACGGGTGAAACAATTCATGTCAATGGCGGCATGTATATGGATTAAATGCACTTGCGTTATCTGTATAAATGAATAAACTATACCACTTCCATTTAACTTTGGTTGTTTGGTGTTTGCGATTGCTTTTAAATTTCAGTGATTAAGCAATCAAAGTTAAGTGGAAGTTGTATTTTAATAATCTGGAATTTTTTTAAATTTCTATCAACCGAAAGAGGAAAATCAAGTTATGAGTACAGTTGAAGAGCGTGTTCGCAAGATTGTTGTTGAACAATTAGGCGTTAAAGAAGAAGAGTTAAAGAACGATGCATCATTTGTTGATGACTTAGGTGCTGATTCTTTAGATACTGTGGAATTGGTTATGGCTCTTGAAGAAGAATTTGAAACAGAAATTCCTGATGAGAAAGCTGAAAAAATTACCACGATTCAAGAAGCGATTGATTATATTGAATCTAATTTAAATAAAGAAGAAGCATAAGCATTTGCTTTTATCTCTTTCTCTCCTACGCAATGTGTGGGAGAGAGATGGGAATTGTTTTACGAGGAGCCTTCATTGAATAAGCGGCGTGTAGTAATTACTGGTATGGGTACGATTACCCCTGTCGGGCTTAATGTAGAAGAAACTTGGCAAAATATATTAGCTGGTGTAAGTGGTGTTGTTTTGGCAGATGAGTTTGATGCCAATGAATACAGCACACGGATATGGGCTAAGGTTAAGAATTTTAATATTGAGAATTATGTTCCGCTTAAAGATGCACGTAAAATGGATGTGTTCACCCAATATGGAATTGCTGCAGCTGATGAAGCAATAAAGGATTCGGGTTTGAAGATTGATGCGAATTTATCAAATCGCATTGGTGTGGCTGTTGGTGCAGGTATTGGTGGCATCCAGACAATTACCAATAACCAAGACAAACTGATGGCGGGTGGACCTCGAAAGGTTTCTCCATTTTTTATCCCAGCAGGAATCATTAATATGGTTGCTGGGCAGATTTCAATAAGACATCAGCTGAAAGGACCTAATATTTCAGTCGTTACTGCATGCACTACGGGTACACATAATATTGGACTTGCGGGACGAATGATTGCTTATGGTGATGCTGATGTTATGGTATGTGGTGGGGCTGAAATGACCTTAACCCCACTGTGTTTAGCGGGATTCTCTGCTGTGCGCTCCCTATCTAAACGAAATGATGAGCCTGAAAAGGCATCAAGACCTTTTGACAAAGATAGAGATGGCTTTGTTATGGGCGAAGGCGCAGGTATTCTTATTCTAGAGGAATATGAGCACGCTAAAGCTCGTGGTGCAAAAATTTATGCCGAACTTGTTGGGTTTGGTATGTCTGGTGATGCTTTTCATATTACTGCACCCGATGATGATGCGGATGGTGCAGCACGTGCCATGGAAGCAGCCATACATGATGCAGGAATTGATCCAGAACAAGTTGATTACATTAATGCACATGGCACATCGACTTATCTTAACGATTTGAATGAAACAAAAGCCATTAAGCGTGTTTTTAAACAACATGCTTATGATCTAGCAGTTAGTTCTACAAAATCAATGACAGGTCATTTATTAGGTGCTGCTGGTGCTGTTGAAGCAATATTTAGTATTTTAGCACTCAGGGATCAAATTGCACCCCCAACTATTAATTTAGATAATCCTGATGAAGGATGTGATTTGAATTATGTACCTTATACACCTCAAAAAAGAGCGATCAATTTTGTTCTGAGCAATTCTCTTGGTTTTGGTGGAACAAACGGTAGCTTGTTATTTAAGCGGGTCTAAATGACATTTTCAAGACATAAAAAACTGATATTTTTTATAGTAATATTGTTTTTTATGTCTTGTTTTCTCTTCTTTTTTAGCAATTATATTCAGATTATCCGACCCATTATTCCCAATGAGGGCGCACCAGTTATTATCACACTTGACCGAACTGCTTCAGCGTCACAATTTGTAAAAATACTAAAAGAGAAAAAACTAATCCACTCAGATTCGGCCCTTCTAATGATGATTCGTTTCTCTGGTTTATCATCCCAGCTTAAAGCGGGTGTATACCAAATTAAACCGGGTGAAACGGCAATGCAACTGGTTCATCGAATTGTAGCAGGGGATGTCTTAACCCAAAATTTTACAGTTATTTCGGGTACCACACAGCAAAAAATTTCCCAAGATTTGGCTAAAGCGGCCTATCTGAATTATAGTCCCGAAGACTGGCGCTCTATTCAAGACGACCATCCTAATGCAGAAGGGTTGTTGCTTGCGGATACCTATCAGTATCATGGTGGAAGTAGTGGTAAGAGTTTATTAGAGTATGCCCATCGTAATTTAATTAACTATTTAAATATCAGTTGGACGAATAGAGCGCCTAACTTACCTTATAAAACACCCTATGAGATGCTTATCGCTGCCTCAATCATTGAAAAAGAAACAGCTGTTCCACAAGAGCGTAAGTTAATTTCAGGTGTGATGGTGAATCGATTAAATAAAAAAATGCCATTGCAGATGGATCCTACTGTGATCTATGGTTTGGGTGCTGCTTACAAGGGAAAGCTTTCTCATAATGATTTGCTTATTGATTCTCCCTATAACTCATATCATTATAGAGGTTTGCCGCCAACACCTATTGCTATGGTCGGTAAAGAAGCATTGGATGCAGCAGCTCATCCACAACTTTCCAACTATCTGTATTTTGTTGCCAAAGGGGATGGAACACACCAATTTTCCGAAACGTACGAACAGCAAAAACAAGCAATTAATCAATACAAACGCAAGGATCTCTAATGTCATCTTTAGCTGGGAAGTTAATTGTTATTGAAGGATTAGAAGGCGCTGGTAAATCGACCGCAATAAATACTGTTACAGAACTTTTGTCAAAAAGAGAAATTCAGACCTTAACTACTCGAGAGCCTGGTGGTACAGCAATAGGTGAGATTCTGCGCGAACTGATTAAGAATCCCAAATATCGGGATGTTTTAGATGATCGCAGTGAATTGTTATTGCTTTATACTGCTCGAATTCAGCTTCTTGAGGAAGTGATTAAACCTGCCTTGCGGCAAGGAATTTGGGTTATTGCTGACCGATTCGAACTGTCAACGATGGCTTATCAAGGTGGCGGACGAAGATTAGATCAAGAGATGATCCACAAGTTATCTTCTTTTGCACTTAGGGGATTTAAACCTGATCTGACTTTATATTTGGACATTAGCCCTGAAGAAGGAATGATGCGGGTTAAATCAAGGGGGGAATTTGATAGGATTGAACAACAATCAATTGATTTCTTTCATCGTGTTCATGAAAGTTACACACATTATGTAAAAATGGACTCTAATGCGGTAATGATTGACGCTCGAAGTCCTCTACATGAAGTGCAACAGGCAATACAAAATGCAATAAATGTATTTATTGAGCAGCAATAATGAGCAATTTTAACAAGTTATCGGATCAGATAATAAAATATCAATCCCAATGGAATCAAATTCAATCGGCATGGATAAATAAGCGTATTGCTCAGGCTATGCTGTTTGTGGGCGCGTTTGATTGTGCCTTTATGGATTTTGTAAAAAAATTAAACCAGCTGATTTTCTGTAAAAAAGAAGAGAATCAGCCTTGTTTTGTATGTTCTGATTGTCAAATGGTTGCATGCAGCGAGCACCCCGATGTGGATTGGGTTAAACCAGAAAAAAGCGGTGGGGCAATTAAAGTTGACCAGATAAGAGAGTTGCAAAATAATGCGTATTTGACACCCCAACGCACTAAATACCGTTTGATTGTTATTGAATCCGCAGATCGCATGAACCTTTCTGCTGCTAATGCATTATTAAAAATTTTAGAAGAGCCTCCTCCACAGACCATATTTTTACTTTTGGCTCAGCAAATAAGTACTTTATTACCAACAGTCTTAAGCAGATGTCAGATCATACGTTTTGCTTCATATGAGGATTTATTCGGGACTAATTATTTGCAATTGGCAGAGTACTATCCAGAAGAATCTGAGCAAGCAAGGATTGTGAAACAATCAGAATTTATTTTAGATGGGTTAATTACAGTAATTGAACAAAAGGAGCATCCAAGCCGTGTAGCTGCTCAATGGAATCAATTTGAGTTAGGAACATTACTTTGGTTTCTGTATTTGGTTTATGCACAAATACAAATGATGCAAATTATTACACCTGCAGATACTGGTCCAATTTTACCTCAGATGAGGTGCTTAATGTCTTTATTGAATCCCCTAATGATTTTTTCTCAAATTGATAGAATCAATACATTACAGCGAAAATTAAGCCATAATATGAATGTAAATCAAACTTTGGCATTGGAAGATTTATTGTTAACACTATACAGTGAATCTAGAGCGTCTCAAAATATGTAATGTTGTGATTTTTATGAAATCCAGAGTATTTAAGGAAGATCTATGATGGATACAACTCAACAAATCAATTGCTCGTTTCTGAGTGAGTCAGATCTTTATGCAGCTTATATGCCTTTTGTCAAAGGAGGCGGGTTATTTATCCGGACTAAAACAAACTACTCATTTGGTTCAGAGGTTAGGCTATTAATTAAACTAATGGATGATGATGAATCCTATGTTGTTGAGGGTAAAGTAATCTGGATTACTCCTAAAGGAGCGCAGGGAAATAAAGTACCTGGGATAGGAGTACAATTTATCGGTGAAAACAGCCGCTATTTATGCAATAAAATAGAGACCTATTTAGCAGGCATGTTAAAATCCTCTCAATTTACAGATACAATTTAGGTTCATTCAATATGGGGAACTATTTCCTTCCATTCCTTATGTTGGGCTGACGAACATTTTAAGAGGTCATCCATGTTAGTTGATTCACACTGTCATTTGAATTTTCTCGATTTAGCTGATTTTAATAATGATATGGCGAATGTCTTGGCACAGGCAAAAGCAAATGGCGTGCAGCATTTTTTATGTGTTTGCGTTGAATTAAAGGATTATCCACAATTAGAAAAGCTCGCTGCAGAATATACTGATATTAGTATTTCGGTAGGTGTTCATCCAAATACTGAAATGGATGTTGCGGTTACCTCAAAGATGTTGCTTGATTTAGCAAAGAATCCAGCATGTGTTGCAATAGGTGAAACAGGTTTAGATTATTATCGAACTCATACCGAAGAAGCGCGAGAAATACAACGTAGTCGATTTAAAGCGCATATAAAGGCTGCTTTACAATCTTCAAAACCATTGATTATTCATACTCGTCAAGCAGCAGAAGATACCATAGCATTAATGGCAGAAGAAAATGCCCAACAAATTGGTGGTGTTATGCATTGTTTTGCTGAAAGTTTGGATATAGCACATCAAGCCATGGATTTGAATTTTTATATTTCATTTTCGGGAATAGTTACGTTTAAAAATGCAACGGCCCTTCAAGATGTAGCAAAAAAAATACCTTTGGACCGAATACTCATTGAAACGGACTCACCTTATTTAGCTCCAGTACCTTATCGCGGAAAACAAAATCATCCTGCACTAGTAAAACATGTAGCGGAAGCTATCGCTGAGCTCCGTGGTATGTCATATGATGAAATAGCTGAAATTACTACCAATAACTTTTATACTTGTTTCAAATTGTAGGCGTATAGAGATGTAAAGGGGTGAGGGGGAATTAGCCATGCTCAATACCCTCATCTGTCCTGACGGGCAGCTTCCCCCAGGGGGTAAGGGAAGTTTCTTATTTAATCGCAATGCCAAAGCGTTGTACCCAGTTACATGCTTTTAATATTTTCTATTGGGGATCACAGAATGACTTTGTACATAGGCTTGATGTCTGGAACAAGTATGGATGGTATTGATGCTGCGCTGGTTGATGTATCAAAAAATACACTGGTTTATGGGATCACTAATAAGTACAGCGATGAAGTGAAAGCACGCATCGATAAGTTGCTCCATGGCCCAGACCTAAGTTTGGCCTCTATTTGTCAACTTAATACATTGATTGGAAGAGAGTTTGCCTATGCAGTAAATCAATTATTACAAAAAGCAAAATTATCAGCCAGTGATATTTGTGCGATAGGAAGTCATGGTCAAACCGTGTGCCATAATACGAATTGTTCTATTCCATATACTTTACAGTTGGGATGTGCTCATACTATTTCAACATTAACTGGTATCACTGTTGTTGCTGACTTTAGAACTCGTGATTTGGTACTGGGTGGGCAAGGAGCTCCTTTTGCACCACTTTATCATCAGCAGTTATTTAGTGGCAGAAATGATCATATCGCTGTAGTGAATGTAGGTGGTATAAGCAATATTACCTTTATTCATGGGAATGAGCCAACTAAAGGTTGGGATGTAGGCCCTGGGAATTGCTTAATGGATGCTTGGATTAGGACACAGCAGGGAAAGGATTATGATGCGGGTGGAGAATGGGCGCAACAAGGAGAAATTATTGCCCCACTTTTTGAAGCGTTAATGACAGATTCTTTCATTACCTCTTCAGCACCAAAGAGCATAGGTAAAGAATATTTTTCCTTATCATGGCTTAAAAACCATTTAAGGGACGGATATAAAGCAGTAGATATTCAAACAACATTGCTTGCATTTACTGCTCAAACGATTGCGAATTCGGTTTTAAATGAACCAAATCAAGTGGAGCAAATGTACCTGTGTGGTGGGGGCACCCACAATCATGCACTATTGCATAGGCTTACTGAACTATTACCAGAAACCCGTGTGAAAAGTATAGCAGAGGTAGGCATTAGCCCTGATTATTTAGAAGCGATGATGTTTGCTTGGCTGGCTGCACAAACAATAAATCACGTTCCCGTGGATTTAACTACGATTACTGGATCTCGAACTCCTGCAATTTTGGGTGCGATTTACCCTAAACAAAAGTAGAATCATGTAGCATGGATGTTGTGCTGTGAAGTTCTCGTCATCTCGAGTACAGCGAGGGATTTCCACTCGTAACACGGTAATACAGCCATGGAGATCCCTTGCTGTACTCGGGATGAAGACAAAAAAAGAACAGTGAATTCTTTAATAAAATTCATCTGACTTGCTTTTCTGCATTAAGATCATATTGACAAAATAAATCTGTATGAGCTTAAATGAGGAATTTGAAACGGAGTGGCCTTAAGTTGAGCGCAAATTATATAGAAAAAACACCTCAAGGAGTAAGTACAAGTCTGGTGACTGCGTATTTTATTTTTTTCCTGGCAGCATCATTTTATTTATATGAATTCATTCTGCAGGTAGCCCCTAGCGTCATGGCTGAATCGATGATGAAAACTTTTGGGGTTACAGGACAAGGATTTGGAGTTATCTCCGCATTTTATTTCTATGCCTACGCACCCACTCAAATACCCGCAGGTGTGTTATTCGATCGTTATGGTCCTCGAAAATTAATGACTTTTGCCATTATCCTATGTGCTCTTGGCTCTGCTTTTTTTGCTTCAACTGACAGTGTGTTCACGGCATGTATCGGAAGATTCTTAATTGGAATTGGCTCAGCATTTTCTTTTATTGGGGTATTGGTTCTTTTATCACGTTGGTTTCCTCCTCATTATTTCGCCATTTTAGCAGGGATCGCCCAATTGATGAGTTCAGTGGGTGCTATGTTTGGTGAAATGCCCCTAGCTTATCTAATTCAGGGGGTTGGCTGGCGAAATGCAAGCTTTATTCTTTCGATTATTGGCTTTATTCTGGCAGCATTCTTTTGGTTGTATATCCGTGATTATCCACATCAGAAAAGCCAAGCAGTCCCTGAGCATTACCTCCGTGATGAATGGAAAAGACTTATGGCGGTGTGCAAACATAGTTATACCTGGATAATAGGGGGGTATGCGTTCACAATATGGGCTCCCATTGCTGTCTTCGCAGCACTTTGGGGAGTTCCTTATTTACAAGAAAAATTCCAAATAAGCGTGGTTGCCGCTTCAGGGCTATGCAGTATGATTTGGATTGGAATTGGTGTGGGAAGCCCTTTATTAGGATGGTTCAGTGATCGTATTGAAAGTCGACGCATCGCGCTCATTATCAGTGCCATTTTAGGTTTGTTTGCGACATTGGTTTTGTTGTATTTGCCTGGATTATCTTATGGATGGACGCCATTTATTCTGTTTGTATTGGGTTTAGGAGCAGGTGGGCAAACGGTAAGTTTTGCTGTGGTCAAAGAAAATAATCCCCCTGAGCTTGTTGGTACTGCCTCAGGTTTTAATAATCTATCAGTAGTGCTAGGTGGGGCCTTATTTCAGCCTTTAGTAGGGTACATATTACAGCATACCAACTTATGGCATTTGGTTAATGGAGTACATGTATACAGTATTTCAAGTTACCAAATTGCTTTAATGGTTATGCCAATATGCTTTTTAGCAAGTTTGCTCATTGCAAGTTTTGTGTTAAAAGAGTCACATCCAGCATATAAGAAACATTAATTCTAAATAGCTTTTAAGTTCACCTTTTCATGTAGGAGAGGTGAACCTTTAAAGTGAATATCCAAACCTAAGTTATAGTGTATTTCAGGGTCATGCCTTGAATTATGAGTTTCAATTGAACAAGATTCAAGGCCTGACCCTGGGTATTGCTGGGTATTGTTTCGTTTCAAAATATCATGCGTAGCGGCGGCATACACTGCTAAAATCTGTAAAAACCTTTAAAAGTCATTCCCAGTGCATCGACCAGAGAAGTTGAGTCGTGATCATGAGATGAAGAATGACTAAAAATACTCAAAGAAGAGTGTGGTGTAGTTGAGTTTTGCTGGAACGCTTCCTCTCCAGAGTCATGGAGTACTTCATTGTCTGCACCAGAGGATTTATCTGTACCTAACTCAGTGAATGGTTGCATTAAAAGAGCAGGGATTTGAGTAAAATGGGTACTTGGGCCGAATATAGGGTCAGCACTACAAAGAATAAGTGGCTGCTCTTCTGGCAGTAAAGGAATAATACCGATAATCGTATTTTCCTCATGCTCGCCACTGAGAATTTTTACCGTATCACTCTCCAGGCCTAAGTTTGTAAAGGTGGCTAAATTATTTGTGGTCTGGTCAGTTAGCTTTTTTGCATGTCGAATTATTTCTTCCTTAACATGTGTTTTAAAACTAGCAAAAAGGGTAGAGCCTCCTACTTTATCCAAGGTATTACTTTCGTTTAATATATTTAATATGTCTACCGAAAGTTTTGCAGAAGGGGTATCCAAAAAGAACTCTTTGTTATTATTATACTCCGCACTTGAATGAGATAGATATGCAGGATTTTTACCAAAATGAAAAAGGCACATTCCTCCTGTTATTTCATCATAGACGATCACTGAGCCAAAACGAGAAGCGCCACCTTGATTTTGTATTTCCGAACTTTCAGGTGAGGAAAGTGTGAGCTTAGGAGGGACACTATGATAGCGCCCTACAGGCAAGACCCAAAGGTGGTTACATCTAGGCAAGGCTAATGTCTCTAAAATAGAAAGACCCACAATCCTAAATACAGTTCCTTCTGATAATTCAGATTTATAAATGTCTTGATACTCCAAAATTAATTTTTGCTTTTCCTCTGAAGATTTTGCCCAACTGCTGCGAGTCGAATATTTTTCACTTTCAATTTTATTGTACATTACACTTTCCTATTAAATCACTAACACAGCTGGTGGTTGAAAATTTTATATTGAATCCATGAGGGGTTCAACTTGTATCAATGATGGACGAGAATGAACTAGATGGTTAGGAATTTATTGGTTATCTCAAATTTCATAATCTCTTTATTCCAATAATTAATTGTTCCTGCATAACTCATTCCGCATTTGATTAATACATTTTGGGAAGAGGCATTTTCAGGATGGACTACAGCGATTAGTTTTTGCATATTGAGCTTTCGAAAAACAAATTGAATTAGAGAGGTAGTGATTTCTGTAGCATACCCTTTGCCCCAGTATTGAGGTAATAAAGCATAGGCGACTTCAACCTCTGATTGATGGTCATCATAATTGAAATAAATCAGTCCTGCTCGACCGATAAATTCATGGGAATCTTTTGTATAAACAGAGCCAAGGCTAAATTGATGTTTTTGAAAGTGATGAATGGCTTTTTCTAATCCAACCATTACTTCATTTTTATCACGTTCCCCATGACCTATAAAACGCATCACTTGAAAATTTGATTGCAGTCTGTAGAGATTGTCAAAATCATTCAGAGAGGGTTCGCAAATAATTAATCTTGTAGTAGTTAAAAATGGGGTCATTTAATTTTTTTTAGAGCAGGATAGTCATATCTGAAGAGTATACATTGGAACTGTTAATTAGTTTCAATTATGCATCCAAAATATAGGAAGAACAAAGCATATAAATAATCACAGAAACTCTAACATCAATTGATGTAACCCTATAGCATAATTTCAAATATAAAATCACTAAATTATGCCTTAACTAAATGGCAGTGATACTACGCTTAAGCTTATTACAGATTCAATTTAAAAGACAGAATTAAAACAGGATGCAAGTTAGCTGAGATGTGGATAACTGGTTTTCAAGCAAAGAAGCACATTGATTTATCAAGCGTAAAATTATCTGTGCTTTATTTTCAGTAGTGGTAAAGCTAAAAAAACGTAAATTACAGCAAGAGGTATTATTGACGGCATGTTTCATACCTTCTTTGAAATCTTGCATCATCCCTGTAACAATTTCATTAAAATAACAAGTTTTGATGCTTTTTTCTGAGTTTGTGCCAGTAAGAAAGGTCAGCATATCACCTACATCGTCTTTGATCTTATCAATGTCTTTTTCTGAAATAGGAGTTCTTAGGGCATCACTCTCATCATTAGCAGTAATCAAATACGAAACTGTCACTACTGAACTCTCTATTATGTCGGGTTCGCGTGGCAGTGTAAATTCAAGTTGGTTAAGGTTGGTATAGAAATACAGCACTTCATACAATTGTAATAATAAGATACCGATACTCGCCTCCTTTTTGTTTGGATCGGATATTTGAGGCAATTCATCAAGCGCAAATACAGTGATAAGATGTATTATTTTTAGAGGGTTTACTGAGTCAAAGTGTATCGTTTTAGTTTATAGGTAGTCGTTGAATAACTCTTGCTCTTCATTTTTGATTAATTCTCTATCAGCTTCCAGAAAGCGTTTGCATACTAACCTGCCGTGATGATTGGTAAAACGGAGCAAATAGTGCAGTATTTCATTCGGCAAATTATCAAAAGGACTTATAGAGGCGGATGTTAACATGGTAGTTGTTTTCATTTAGTCCATCGTTCAAGAAGTGTTACCACTTTTAAGTGGAAAATACTATCACGATGAATAGTAATTGTACATTAATTGTCGTGATAGCAAGCGAAGGTACTGCCCCTTAAAATCAAGCCAAATTTTCATTAAAAACTTGCTTTTAAGGACGCCAGGCTTTGGTTAAAATTGTTCGACAAGCGCAGAATAAAGTCTGGAAAAATCGTTTGTCCGTCCCACTAGCTAGCATTCAAATTGATCTAATAATTCAATCTGTTCATTAAGATTTATCAACAGGTTTTGCCAATATGCAGGCGTATTAAACCATGGAAAACTCAAAGGGAATGCGGGATCGGCCCAGCGTTTTGCGATCCATCCTGAATAATGCAGCATGCGTAGTGTACGCAATGCTTCGATTAAATGGCGCTCACGCGGGTTAAAATCATGAAATTTACAATAACCCTCTAAAATATTCTCCAGTTGCAAATCCATTTGTTTTGGTTCGCCTGAAAGTAACATCCAAATATCCTGTATCGCAGGGCCCATGAGACAATCGTCTAAGTCAACGATATGAGGACCTGTTTCGCTCCATAACACATTTCCAGCATGACAATCGCCGTGCAAGCGTATTAGATCAATATCTCCTATAGACTTAAATATCTGATTTACTTTTTGTAATGCTGTTTCAACTGTTTTGCAAAAATTTGAGGCTAAATAATCAGGAATAAAACTTTGTTCAATGAGCAATTTGTAAGGTTCCTGGCCATAACTTTGGGGATTTAATTGGATGCGATGTTGAAATGACTGGCATGCACTAACTCGATGTAATCGCCCTATAAAGCGTCCCATCCATTCGAGGTGTTCGCTATTATCCAATTCCAGTGCATGGCCGCTGCGCCTTGGAAAGAGTGCGAATCTGAAATCTTGATGATGGTGTAAGGTTCGGTCATTTATAATGAGGGGGGCAATAATTGGAATTTCATGTTGTGCTAACTCAAGTGAAAATTGATGTT
The DNA here is from genome assembly GCF_900635815.1 of Legionella cherrii. Lineage (NCBI taxonomy): Bacteria > Pseudomonadati > Pseudomonadota > Gammaproteobacteria > Legionellales > Legionellaceae > Legionella > Legionella cherrii. The sequence continues at coordinate 2,767,214 of NZ_LR134173.1, read as the reverse complement.
CTTCTAAAATAGCTGCTGAACACCAGCGATTCGGTCTATAAAATTTAGCAATGAGCGGCTCGGCATTTTCAATTCCTATTTGATAAACTCGATTTTCATAGCTATTGAGTGCGACTAGGCTGCCTGTGCACAGAACCCCCGTGCTTTCAATTGCATCCAAAATGGTATCGGGATCGAGTTGCGCATAGGGTGTTTGATTCTCGTAATTCAAGTGCTAATTCTCTGATGGATAAGTATAAGGATGTATTATACAGATTGTATGGGAGCAAGCGTAGGTCAACAGCTTAAGAGTTATCAATGCTTCCTTAATGCAAGCTTAATGGGGTCAGGCCTTGAATTGTGAATTTAATTAACTTTTAATGAAAAATTCACAATTCAAGGCCTGACCCTATATGTGCTATATGTGTTCTGACCCTATATGTGTTTCGGTTATAGTTGGGTGCTAATTAACATTTCTATACACTCAGGTCCTGGTAAAAGTAGGTGAAAATCAAGTAGGATTACAGCAAGGCATTACCTACCAGTATTTGTCTCTTGTAATGTAAAAAGAGTTTAAATAAGCTGCAATAAAAAGGAACAAGGACATTAACAATGAGAATGAAAAAAGAATTATTTTTTCAGGAAAAGATTCAGGAGATCAATGAAGTCATCGAAGATTCAGAGGCGTCTGTAGAGCGAGCTGCGCGTATGGCACGAAGAACTCGAGAAATAGGGGCAGATACTGTAGAGGCCTTAGAGGGTCAATCAAAAAAAATTCAAAGAATAGAGAAAATTACAGAAAATATACAAAATACGGCTGAACAGGCAGAGGAAAGTATTTTAAACATAAAAACTTATGGCTTATCTCGCTTTTTTCCTCCAATGCCTGATTTTTTTAATCACCCCTTCAGACGCAAGTCAAAAGATGAACCACCAAGACACTCAACTCTGACTCAATCTATTAAGCAGGAACTGCCAAGACATCATGAACCTAAACTTAAAACCCAATATAATGAACCAGTTGATAGAACTTTACTGGATGAAAAACATTTAGAGCTCTTAGATAAGACCAATGAGGGGCTTGATGAGTTAGGTGAAATTATCGATGATTTAAATCAATTGGCAAGGGAGCAAGGCAAAGAAATAACTTGGCAGAATGAGCATCTAAACAAGCTAAATCCAAAGATAGAAAAGGCAACAGAATCTATAAATTATGAAACTCGGCGTGCTGGAATGTTATAGAATTCATTACAGCAAGCGTGTCAACGGGGTCAGGCCTTGAATTGTGAAGAAATTGGGGAATATTTTCGTTTGCATTATTCTAGTGAGAGTAAAATAGTCAAAAAATTATGACTATAGTTTTAAAAATTCACAATTCAAGCTCTGACTTCGTACTTCACTATAAGTTTCTTGCGGCAAAAATAACCTATTAGAAGTTTTAAATCCTAGCATTTTCTAGGTCTTTTATTACGTGTTTTATTAATAGCTATTAAATGTTGAGCTGTTCTTGAATCAAAACTGGAACATAAATATTCCCGTCCAAGTCAATTAGTCTATCCATTGAGTCCACGCTCCCAAGATAAATAAGGATGGGCAAAATGAACACTAATTTTAATTTTTAAAGATGCTTTTATGCCAATACAATAGCTCTTAATGTTCCTGCGAATGCAGGGGGTAAATTAGCATTCTGACCTGGGGTGGGGATGTATGAAAGTACCGGTTCAAGATAGATATTATTTATTATTTTTGCTTGATAATAAATTTGATACATCAATTCAGAGGAGCGATCAGTAATGCGCTGATTGAGCCAGGCCAGCGAAAAACCTGCGCCTAATGAGTCACCCTCACGATGTGCAATAAGGCCAAATAAAGTAAGGCCACCTCCTACAGATTGTTTCATAGGTAACACACTGGAGTTATTGATCCCGTATTGATAAAACGCGGAAATCCCGCTGGTATCATATCCAGGATGGCGGTACCATAAACGCTGCGAACCAAATAGATAAGCGCCTGTTGCTTCCATTTCAGTGAGATTGTGCTGTCGAATTAAACCAGTTTGATGCCATATACCTAGTCCAGCAGTCCCAGGTAAATGATTTTTTCCTAAAACCCAAGCACCACCCATTTCACTCACTTGAAAATACCTTCCATTAAATGTCGGACCGGTTAATCCGGTTTGTTTGCCACTGGCTAAATTGCCATCATATATTCCATAGGATAGATACCATTGAGAGATTGGGGCCAAAGTCATAGTAATACCGTATGCAGTATTGGTATAACCGGGCATGATGCCATCTACTTCAGGATTAATAAAAATAGGCGTATAAATTAAACTTGTCACTGCAGGAATGTTAGGTGCGTCAGAGCTCAGTGGGGCGGGCTTAATGACGTTATTAAAATCAAGTGTGGTGATTGTTTTTCCAATTCGGACAAATAATTTTTTATCGAACAGTTCTTGGCGATACCAAAGGGCATAAAGTTCAGAACGATTAAAAGGATAAACATCGGGTAATGAGTTATATCCTTGTATAATACCCGCTTGTGCATTGGTGTTCTGAGCATTTTGTTGCAAAAATTGAGCACTAAACAACCCACCATCCCATCCAGTAAATTGTCCCATATCCACGGTAAGATCAACTAAAAGAACACTGTTGGATGTCACTAGGTCCGCATCAGGAATTCCACCAGAGAACAATCTGTTGGTGTCACCAATCCAAGCTCCTTGAAGCATAATTCCATGATTATTTTGAATACTTAGCTTGTTTTCTAAATAACGTTGTAGTACCCCAGAGCCAGTAGTTACATTAACTGCGGCAGGGTTAGAACTAATACTGGAGTTGTTTGCAATCGGTTTTTGTTCTGATTTCGTTGGCTTTGTGGGAGAATTTTTTAATGTCTGTGCATTAACAGGGTTATGAATACCAGGTAGGAGAATAAGTAAAGTAAAAAATAATAATCGGATCATGATTTTTTTCTTTCAAAAGCATAGACATACAAATCTTTCTTTACATCTTTAACTATATATTTTTCTAAAGCAAGCCCCATCGTTTGATATTGACAAGGAATACCTAACTCTATACCGTTAAAAGGAAACTGCGGATGCAGACAAGGACGTTATCTAAAAAAAACAATAAACTATTAAGGCTGACATGGAGCGGAACTATGGTTGTGGACTATAAATTATTTTTACTTGTTGGCGCAGTTTGTTTCAATATACTGAATTCTGGTGCGGCCTTAGCTCAAGATAACTCAATCAATTCAGTAGGAAAAACAAAAAAATGTTTTCCATATATTGAAAAATTACCTGAGCAAAAACTTATGGCTGCTCCACTAGAGAGTGACAACTTAGCACATAAAACCTATATTCTTCCTGCAACGCCTGCAACGACACAATGGGGTGTATACAATAATCATCAACCCCCTGTTTTAACCATTAATCCAGGTGACAGTATTTCTATAGAAACTATGGCTGCTTCAGATAACCAAGTGGTGCCAGGTACGCCTATTGAAGAAGTGGTCCGTATGAATAATGCAGTCCCAGGGAGAGGCCCCCATACTATTACGGGACCCGTCTATATCCAAGGTGCGGAACCTGGTGATGTGCTCAAAATTCATTTTAATAAAATACTGCCACGAAGCTATGCATCGAATAATAATGTTCCTGGAAAAGGATTATTCCCAGAAGAATTCCCCGAGGGACAAATTAAGTATTTTTATCTGGATGTAAAAAAGATGCAGATGCAATTTGCGCCGGGGATTGTAATTCCACTTGCGCCATTTCCGGGTTTAATTGCAGTAGCACATGAACAATCTGGCGATTTTGACACGATTCCACCGGGTCCTTTTGGTGGAAATATGGATTTACGTGAAATGAAAGAGGGCACCACATTGTACTTACCGGTTTTCGTCAAAGGGGGGCTACTCTGGACAGGTGATTCGCATGCAGGGCAGGGAAATGGCGAGATCAATCTCACTGCAATTGAAACCGCATATGAAGAGTTCAATATTACAGTTGATTTGCTCAAACATACTCCATTGAGCTGGCCACGTGTCGAAACGCCAGATGCATGGATCGCAGTAGGTTATGATGCGGATTTGAATAAGGCTCTGGATATACTTAAAGGAGAAACGATTCAATTGATTATGGATCAACGTAAAGTATCTCGCGAACAAGCTGAGCAAATTATGTTTGCAACATGGAATTGCCCTATTTCAGAAGTAGTTAATGGAGTTAAAGGTGTTTATTGTATTGTTCCAAAACAATCTGAAAAACAAACTCCCTTCCTATTGCCTAAAACGGATACGCCCACTCAATACGTTACTTATGCAAAGGATAATAATATTGAAAATGCAATGAAAAAAGCCTCTATGACTATGCTCAATCGAATTGCTGCTGAGAAAAAATTAACTCGACTCGATACCTACTCCTTACTTAGTCTTACGATGGATTGTCGCATGGCACCCTATAAAACCGGGGAAAAGGAAGTTCACTGTATGTTAGATAAAAATTTGTGGATTTCTTAAGATATATATAGCGAATAATAGGAAAACGGAAACCCAGGATTAAAAACTGGGTTGGTATCGCGCAATCGAGCCTGCGAACTAGATGGTGTTATCAGTACCTGCTTTATTTTCTTCCATAATTGCATTTTGACTAGGGAAGAACGTTAAACCTATAAATATTAAAAATAGGAATTGAATTGCATTACAATAAAGTCCGAAATGAAGATTATTGTGATATTTATAGAAAAAATTAGCTAACTCTGTTCCTATCGCACCTACAACCATAACACATAAACTAACCAATGCCGACGCAGTGCCTTTGCTTACAGGCGTTACAAAAAGACAGTATCTGTTTAAAGGCGCATTAATTACACTGAGTGCAAAAAAATAGATAATTGTTCCAGGGAGCAAATGGTAATAGGCATTACCATAGAGGTATGGAAGCAATGAAGTTAAAATTGCCCCAATAACCATAATAATACAGCCCCAAAAAATAATTTGTTTAATTGTGTATTTGTAAGTTAATTGATGTAAAAACCAATTACCCAAAATGGTCGCACCAAATACTGGAAGTTGCCAAAGACCATATTGAATGACCGTAAGTTTTGCCTCAGCAATTAAAATAATAGGGGCTAAAGCAATCCAAGCAATACATGGGATACCTACTGTACCTGCGGCCAAGGTTCCAAATAAAAATGCTTTATTGGTAAACAAATCTTTATAGTTTCGTAATACCTTATTTGCTGAGAACTTAGTTTTTGGTGTTACTTCTCCATTTTTTTTTGTTTGGCCAATCGGTTCAGGCATGTATTTCCATAATCCCCATAATGCAACAAGAGCACCCAGAGCAATGGTTATGAAAATATAACGCCAGGAAGTGTAATGAATTACTATAGCTCCCATCAGGGGGCCTAATAAGGGCGCAAGAATTGCAACGTTTGCCATAATCGAGATTAAACGAATGGCATCCATTTCTTCAAATATCTCTTGAATGGTCGCATAACCTATGACGCCAATAAAGCATAATCCCATACCTTGAAAAAAACGTGCGATTAGAAATTGATACATTGAATTCGAGCTGGCAATAAATAGAGTAAAAATAAAAAATAGAAATGCACCAAGAAGCATCATGGGCCTGCGTCCATAACTATCGGATATAGGACCTAAGAAAACTTGCAAGCTTGCGCCTCCAAGAATATAAACACTCAAAGAAGTTGCTACGGCTGATTCAGGCGCATTAAAAGACTGAACCACATGAATCATCCCCGGCATGATCATATCGTTGGCTATATAAGTTAAAAACTCATACATGACAAAAAAACAGGTAAATATTAAAGCTTGTCTTTTTGTTATAGGAATAAGGGGGTCAGTCATAGCAAGAGCCCTTGTTGTTTAATTTTCTCTTTAAATGTACTGTCTTGTAATTTTGTGGCTAAATTTTATATACTCTTTTGATGCTCAATATTTGTGAAACGATCTTTATGAAATGGTATTTTTTTGGCAAAGATAATGGCAATCCTAGAATTAATGAACATTTAATGATCTACATTCTTAGTCTACTCGATCCTATTTCGCAGTTCAAGGCATCTTTGGTAAACCATACATGGAAAGAGATGGTCGATTTAACTCACAAATATATGAACTTATTACCCACAATTCATCGCATACCACTGCTTTCAAAAGTGGGGTTGGATGTGCTGAGATTCAAATTATTATCGGGTGGAATGACAAATACAGTTTACAGAGTACAAATTGGTCCTAATACTCCTAAATTGCTTGCAAAAATCCCTGGAATCAATCCGGATCTCATCGAGCGTAGCCAATTCAAACGATGGGTATTACGAATTCCTGGAGAGGTGTCCTCATTTTCAATATCGCGTGAACACGAAGCAGAAAATGCACGCAAAGCTTCAGTCTTGGGACTTAATGTACCCATAAAACACTTTGATCCTGATGGATTACAATTGATGGAGTATATTGAAAATGCTCATGATTTAGACAAGGAAACATTACAACGTATTGACATATTAAACACGCTAGCAAGTATGGCCAAAAAACTGCATACATCGGAACCTTTTGACAATGACACAGCAGTTTTCGAACGTAACGAACAATTATTGGAACGGCTAAAAAGTAAAAGTTTTGTGGTTCCTGAGGAAACAGACTTTATAGCGGAACAGATGATTGCATTGAAGAATTTATTTTCTTCGTATCATATTGAGATGAGTCCATGCCATAATGATTCGACACCCTTAAATTATATGATGGCAGTTTCTGGACCAAAGAAGGAGAAAGTGTTCTATCAAATTGATTGGGAGTATTCCAGTAATAACGACTTTATGTGGGATCTTGTTTATTTTGCAATTGAAGCAAAACTGAGCAAAGAACAAGAATTAACTTTTTTAAAAGCATACTTTGGAGAAGAAGAACTTACAGAGTCGATATTGGCCTGGTTTACTGTTTATAAACCGGTAGTAGAATGGTGGATAACCCTTTGGTCATGGACCCAATTGGCAAATAAAGCGAAATCTGTGAGTGAGGAAGAGTATGCAAAACTAGGAACAGAACGCTTTGCAAAAACTTTACAACATTTACAGAGCGATGATTATCGGAATGCTCTTGATATTATTAATGCCGATAAGTTGTTGCCTTCTTTTAACGGTCATAGGTCCTTTACAATCTAATGGTAGCTTGTGTACCGGACCCCGGGTTCACTTATTGTCATCCCGAGCGCAACGAATGATCTCCCCGCTACGCTCGGAAGGACAGGGGTGCGCTACACTTAAGTTACAACTAATTTTATGACATATGACTTAAAAATTCTTGCAGATGCTTTTTATCTTGCTCAGAACTTAGATAAGTTTTTAGCAACTCTAATGAACGATGATATTCATCATGTTGGAGCACGCCACGCATGAGCTCAAACCGTAAAAAAACACAATAGGTATTGAGCACATCCGTCTCACAATAATCACGAATACTTTTTATTTGGCCTAATAAATACTGTTCCCACACTTTGGAGCCACTCATCCCCATTTTTCCAGGAAATCCCAGCATACTGGATATTTCATCCAGTGGAGCAAACGCTTTATTTTGATATCCTGCAATCACATCCATGAGATCAAGATGTCGATAATGAAAACGGCTTAAGTAATTATTCCAACGAAAATTTTGTTGATTTTCTCCTGTTTCCCAATACGTAGGTGCGCTGATTCCATGCAACATGGAACGATAATGCAAAACCGGTAAATCAAACCCGCTGCCATTCCAACTCACTAGTGTTGGTGTATGTTTGTCGATTCCAGCAAAAAAACGGGTGATTAATTCCTTTTCATCAGAGGCTTCATCACCTAACGACCATACTTTTATTTGTGACCCATGACTCATAACCAAAGAAATAGCACAAATTTTTTGTAAATAATGCGGTAAGAAATCGTTACCTACTTTAGCTCGGCGTAATGCAAACATTGCTTCTGCGGTGTCCTCATCAGACAGGCCGTGTAAATCATATAAATTACGGGCTGATTCAATATCAGGAATTGTTTCTATATCAAATACAAGAATGGTCATCGGTTTAGGTTTCTTTTACTTTAAATGAAACCCTATCTTAGCACGGGGTAGGGTGAGGAAATAGTAGGTTTCACAATTCTACCTCTTGTTACGTCATCCCGAGTACAACGAGGGATCTCCATGCTGTAGCACCGTGATACGTTGAGAAACTTCCTTGCACTCGGGATTACCCGGCGGCACTAGGGTTTCCAAAATCATTCCATTTTGGTTCATTCGAACCAATGGATACAGAAGCTAATTTATATAACAGCCCATCTCGAGTTCATCATGGCTATAATTCAAGCGTAGATTGTAGTGATCAAATTTGTTAAAATGTTCATTTTTAATGTTTGGTTGCTCATGGACGCTTTGTTACACATATTTAAGAAGTTACGAATAGCCTTTTTTTTATTATTTGCTCTAATTCTTACTGCGTGTGTTAGTCATCCTCCTGCGGATGTTAATAATCTTTGTAATATTTTTAGGCAATATCCTAAATGGTATCGAGATGCTAAGGATGTGGAGCGCCGATGGAAAGTTCCAATTCCAGTACAAATGGCAATCATCCATCAAGAATCAAAATTTAACGCACGAGCACGACCACCTCGGCAGAAGCTCTTTTGTATTATTCCTTGGAAAAGACCTTCTTCAGCTTATGGATATACCCAAGCACTACATGGAACTTGGAATCATTATAAACAAAGTTGTGGTGGATGGTTTGCTTCACGGGATGATTTTGCTGATGGTGTCGATTTTATTGGTTGGTACGCCAATGAAGCGTATAAAAGAGCAAGGGTGCCCCGAACAGATGCGTATTTACTTTATTTGGCCTATCATGAAGGTATAGGTGGTTATCAACGTAAAACTTATTTGAAAAAATCATGGTTAATACCCGTTGCTCGCAAAGTGAAAGCGCGCTCACAACTTTATGCAATGCAGCTTAATTCGTGTAAAAAATATTAGAATTGAACTATTGGTGCTAATGTTTTCCTGAATTTGTGACGTAGAAGCTTAGGGTAAATTTGAATTTATATGGTTTAATAAGTAATAATATATTCAGTAATTAAAACTGATATAGATCACTAAGGAGTTTTTAATGCGATTAATGCTTTTGGGTGGGCCGGGTGCAGGAAAGGGAACCCAGGCTTTGCGTTTGATTGAACGTTATCAAATTCCGCAAATCTCCACAGGTGATATGCTTCGTGCTGCTATTGCGCAAGGAACTCCTTTGGGACTCAGTGCCAAAAAGATTATGGAAACGGGAGGATTGGTTTCCGATGATATTATTATTGGGCTAGTCAAAGAACGTTTAAGAAAGAGCGATTGTGCTAATGGCTTTTTATTTGATGGTTTTCCTAGAACAATTGTACAGGCAGATGCCTTGAAACAAGCCGAAATTTATTTAGACCATGTTATTGAAATTGATGTTGATGATGAAGAAATCATTAAGCGTATTAGTGGAAGACGTATCCATCAGCCTTCTGGCCGTGTTTATCATATCCAAAATCATCCGCCAAAACGTGATGGAATAGATGATGTTACAGGCGAAGCTTTAATTCAACGTGAAGATGACAAAGAAGAAACTGTAAGAAAGCGTTTGGAGGTTTACCGTAATCAAACAGCACCTTTAGTTCATTACTATAAGTCTTGGGCTGAGAGTGGCACCCATGGTGCTCCTGAGTTCCATAGTATTAGTGGCGCTGGAGATGTGGATGATGTATTCCAAAAAATTGTTAACTCAATTGAAGCTAAGGAAGAAATATGACCAGCCTTACTATAACCAGCTCTGAATTTGAATCTTTAATTAATGAAAATGAAATTGTATTCATTGATTTTTGGGCAGACTGGTGTGCTCCATGTAAACAATTTTCCAAGGTTTATGAGCAAGTGGCTGAGCAGTTTCCCAATATAAAATTTGCAAAAGTAAATATTGAAGCGGAACAACAATTGTCGGATTTCTTTGAAATCCGCTCTATCCCTCATCTGATGGTATTCAAAGAAGGAATTGTGATTTATTCAAATGCTGGCAGTATGCCAGCTTCAACGCTTAAAGAATTGGTTGAACAAGCCGTGGCTGTTGATGTCAGTGCAATAAAAGAGGAGCTTCGGCAGAAGGATAACAAGTAACGTTTGATAAATAATTTGCCAATTCTTTTTTGCCTGTTTCATCAATGATTAGATCAAGTTTTGTTCGGCGTTTGAGTATATCATCACAATTTTGTGCCCATTCTTCTAAAATCAGATAGTCTACTTCTACTTGATATAGATGGGTACAATATTTTTTTCCCAAGGATTCTTTGCTATTACAGGAGGAAAGGAATAATTCCATGCGACTTCCATAAGTATTCAAATAACGATTAAATAAGTCTGTATCCATCCATTTATATTTTTCTTTTGCATAATGAACGTACTGCTCAAAATTCATTTGTTCAAAAGAGGCTCCTGGTAATGGCGTTGATGCCGTGATCGAAGGGCCCATTTGTGGAAATGTTTGAAGGAGTTGATTGATAACCTCTTCTGCTAATTGCCGGTAAGTAGTAATTTTCCCACCATAAATGGTGACACTAGGTGCGGGTTTGAGATGGACTTCATATGAATAATCACGACTTAAAGCTTTGGCCTCCTTGTTTTCGTCAGCGAGCAAGGCTCTGACACCACTCCAGGTATAAATAATATCTTGTGCGGATATCGTGCTTTTAAAATACGAATTAACCAGATCAATCAAATAATGAACCTCTTCATTGCTGATGCTCGCATTACCTGGGTTACCAGCGAGTGGAATATCAGTGGTACCTATCATGCTAAATCCGTGGTATGGAATAACAAAAATAACCCGTTTGTCTTGATGTTGTAACAAATATGCATGATTGCCCTCATAAATTTGAGGAACAATAATGTGGCTTCCCTTAATTAAACTAATTTTTTGCCGATCGGGGATCCGTGTGAGTTGTTCCACCGATTTAACCCACGGACCAGCCGCATTAATTACTGATTTGGCATAGAGGGTATAGCTTGAACCGACTTTCGGTTGAATGGTTAATTGCCATAAATTATTCACAACTTCAATATGAATCACTGTAGAGTGGGTTCTTATGCTTGCCCCATGATTTTTTGCTTGGATTGCATTAACAATGGTTAAGCGAGCATCATCAGTTACAGCATCATAGAATAGAAAACCCATGTCTAGTTTATTAATCAAAGGGTCAAAATATTCTTTTTTGTTTCTTCTATAAATGGTTTTACATTTGGGTAAACGATTTTTGCTACTTAAATGGTCATAAATAAAAAGACCTAAACGTAAAAACCAAGCGGGTCGCATATGCTTTTCATAAGGTAGAACTAAGGCTTGGGGATGTACTAAATGGGGCGCCAAATCTAAAAGCCGTTGTCTTTCGGTGATTGCTTTTTTAACCATACCAAATTCATAATTTTCTAAATATCTAAACCCACCGTGAATTAGTTTTGTGCTGCTTGAAGAGGTTTTAGAGGCTAAATCATCTTGCTCCAAAAGTACTACAGACAATCCTCTTAATGACGCATCTGCAGCACAACCACAGCCATTGATGCCGCCACCGATAATTGCAACATCAAAAACCGAATTCATATTTTGGTCTCCATAAAAAAAGTATACACTTACAATATACACATAATAGTTGGGACAAGGAACTCTGCAACAATGAATTATTTGCTGGCAATCGATCAAGGAACGAGCAGTACCCGTGCCATGATATATACTGTTCATGGCGAATTAGTTACTTCCAGTCAATATCCAATCACGCAACATTATCCGCAAGCCGGATGGGTCGAGCATGATCCAGAAGAAATATGGCAAAAAACTCTAACCGCCATGCGTGATGTTATATCTCGAGTTCCTATGGAGCAAATCCTGTCTTGTGGCGTAACAAACCAAAGAGAAACTACAGTAATCTGGAATAAAAAAACTGGGGATTGTCTTGCGCCGGCTATTGTTTGGCAAGATCGCAGAACCGCTGAATACTGCAAAACATTAATAGTTGATGAATCGATGATTCAAGAGAAAACGGGTTTAATACCTGATCCTTATTTTTCAGCGACTAAGCTAAAATGGCTTTTAGATAATAATCCTGAAGCAAAAAAATTAGCAGATAAAGGTGATTTAGCCTTTGGCACTATTGATAGTTTTCTTATCTGGCGTTTAACTAAAGAACATTTGCATTTAACAGATGTGACTAATGCATCAAGGACCATGCTTTTCAATATTAAGGAAGAACAATGGGATTGGGATTTGCTCGAATATTTTAGAATCCCTGAGTCCGTTTTGCCGAAAGTCTGTGCAAGTGATAGTCATTTTGGCCTGATAGATAAAAAGTGGTTGGGTATTGAACTTCCGATTACCGGAGTTGCTGGCGATCAGCAAGCCGCATTAATTGGTCAGGTCTGCTTCAACATTGGCATGATAAAAGCCACTTTTGGAACAGGTGCATTTTTATTGCTTAATACAGGAAGTAAGGCGGTTTTATCGCAGCATAAACTTTTGACAACCATAGCCTATAAGATACATGGAAAAACAGCTTATGGATTAGAAGGAAGCATTTATCATGCGGGTACTACTGTAAAGTGGTTACGAGATTCAATGAAACTTATTACTCATGCTGATGAAACCGAAACCTTAGCAAACTCATTGAAAGGAAATGACGGGGTTTATTTGGTTTCAGCCTTTACAGGTTTGGGCGCTCCCCATTGGTTATCAGTACCTGGAGCATCCATGGTCGGTTTAAGTTTGTCCAGCAGCAGAGCTCATTTTGCCAGAGCTGCGTTAGAGGGCGTTTGTTACCAAACGCGCGAAGTATGTCTTTGTATGCGTGAGGACAGTCAATTGGATTTGTCCCTACTGCGTGTTGATGGCGGAATGGCAGTCAATCAATGGTTCTTACAATTTTTAGCCGATCAATGTCAACTGCAAATTCAAAAACCTAAAGATATCGAGACCACGGCTAAGGGCGCAGCGATGTTGGCTGCTTTAGGATGTGGTGTCTTTAATTCTTTAGATGATCTCAATGCAATTTGGACTGTGGAGCAAGAATTTATTCCACAAAGAGCTTTAGAGCAAGTGGAAATGGATTATCGGGGCTGGCGGCAGGCATTGCAAAAAGCAAAGGGGTAGTTACAGACTGTGATTAATTACCCATTATCCCTCATTACACGCGGGATAATGGGTGTGAGCTAAACACAGGCTAAATGTGGATTTTAAGGTACATCTCTAGTTTTTTCGCCAGTGTAAAGCTGACGTGGTCTACCAATTCGTGACTTGGTGGCAACCATTTCCATCCAATGGCTCATCCAGCCAACAGTTCGAGCCAAAGCAAAAATTACTGTAAACATATTGGTTGGAATGCCTAGGGCACTTAAAGTCAGGCCTGAATAGAAATCAACATTGGGATATAGTTTTTTCTCAATAAAGTAGTCGTCTTCAAGGGCAATGCGCTCTAGTTCCATAGCCAGTTTGAATAATGGCTCATCTTTTGCACCTACAGCTTCCAAGACATCATAGCAGGTTTGACGCATTACTTTTGCTCGAGGATCATAACTCTTATACACACGATGCCCGAATCCCATTAATCGGAATGGATCATCTTTATCCTTAGCCCGTTTAATGTAATGTTGAATGCGATCAACGCTTCCAATTTCTTTGAGCATGTTCAGGCAGGCTTCATTTGCACCCCCATGTGCAGGCCCCCATAATGCGCCGATACCTGCAGAAATGCATGCAAAAGGATTCGCACCTGTTGAGCCAGCGAGGCGAACAGTAGAAGTGGAAGCATTTTGTTCATGATCTGCATGCAGAATAAAGATTGTATCCATGGCACGGACTAGAACCGGATCAGGAGTAGACTCTTCTGATGGTACACTAAACATCATATGCAAGAAGTTTTCTGCATAAGACATTTTATTTTGTGGGTAAATGTATGGTAATCCTATGGAATATTTATAACTCATTGCCGCAAAAGTGGGCATTTTAGCAACCATGCGAATTGCAGAAATAAAGCGATCTTCGGCGTTGTTAATATCCATAGTCTCATGATAAAACGCAGAGAGTGCACCAACCATGCCCACCATGATTGCCATGGGATGCGCATCACGACGAAAACCATTTAAAAATTGATACATTTGTTGATGTACCATGGTGTGATTGTTAATTAAGCTAACAAATTTTTTCTTTTCCTCAGCATTAGGTAATTCGCCATTAAGTAAAAGATAGCTAACGTCAAGGAAATCTTTTTTTCTCAGCCAATTGCTCGATAGGGTAACCGCGATAGAGCAATATACCTTTATCGCCGTCTATATAAGTGATTTTAGATTCACAGGAGGCAGTTGATAAATAACCTTGATCAAAGGTAAAGACGCCACTTGCACCCAGTTTCGTGATATCAATCACATCATTTCCCAAGGTAGGCGTATATACGGGTAACTCAAGCGGCTCTTGGCCTTTAAGGCTAAGTGTGGCTGTTTTATTGGTCATTGCTTCTCCTGATAAAGGATTCATATTGATTGTGCGTGGCACTATATAAAAATGCTCACTTACAGTCAATTTTATTATGGTTTAGAATTTCAAAGAATAACAGTAAAAAAAATAATAAATTTGTTCTGTGCATAGAGCGCACTAAGGTTACGCGTCCATTTCGCTGTTTATCTCAGAAATACGGTATCTCTGCGTTTTCCCAAGGCTACATTTTAGGATAGATGATTTAATTAAATCCGTCTGTGTGGTATTCTTTATTATTAAAATTGATCGTCAAGGATACGTCCAAACCATGGTTTATTTAGCTAAAGAAGTCTTGCCAGTTAATATTGAAGATGAATTAAAACAATCCTATCTCGATTATGCGATGAGCGTTATTGTCGGTAGAGCCTTGCCTGATGTTCGCGATGGGTTAAAACCGGTTCATCGACGTGTGCTTTATGCAATGAGTGAGTTAGGTAATGACTGGAATAAACCCTATAAAAAGTCAGCGCGTGTCGTAGGGGATGTGATCGGTAAATACCATCCACATGGCGATACAGCGGTTTATGATACAATCGTTCGCATGGCACAACCTTTTTCAATGCGATATCTTTTGGTTGATGGCCAGGGTAACTTCGGTTCTGTAGATGGTGATGCACCCGCGGCAATGCGATATACCGAAGTAAGAATGTCTAAGGTGGCTCACGCTTTATTAGCGGATTTGGAAAAAGAAACGGTTGATTTTAGTCCCAACTATGATGAAACTGAGTTCGCTCCCGTAGTTTTGCCTTCACGTGTTCCCAATTTATTGGTCAACGGTTCTTCAGGTATCGCTGTAGGTATGGCGACTAATATTCCTCCCCATAACCTGACTGAAGTAATTAATGCGTGTATTGCCTTGGTTGATGATCCTGAATTAAGTCTCGATGACATTATGGAGATTATTCCGGGTCCTGATTTTCCAACAGCGGCAATTATTAATGGAAGAGCTGGAATTATTCAAGGTTATCGTACAGGGAAAGGTAGAGCCATTATCCGTGCGCGAACAGAAATTGAAACAGATGAAGATTCTGGGCGCCAGGCCATTATTATTACGGAACTTCCTTATCAAGTGAATAAAGCCCGTTTGGTTGAACGTATTGCTGAACTGGTTCGTGATAAAAAGATTGAGGGGATTTCTGGGCTTAGAGATGAATCAGATAAACAAGGAATGCGCGTTGTTATTGAGCTAAAACGTAATGAAGTCGCTGATGTCATTTTAAATAACCTATATGCTCATACGCAAATGCAAAACGTGTTCGGAATCAATATGGTTGCCTTAGTTGATGGTCAACCCCGAACATTAAATTTGAAACAAATTCTTGAATATTTTATTAAACACCGACGTGAAGTGGTCACCCGAAGAACCTTGTTCGATCTCAAAAAAGCACGCAGCCGTGCTCATTTATTGGAAGGTCTAGGTATTGCCCTGGCTAATATTGATGAGATGATTGCTTTGATTAAACAATCACCAACCCCGCAAGATGCAAAAGAAGCCTTACTTGCTAAGTTGTGGGAAGCAGGCATGGTTAAAACGATGCTGGAGCGAGCAGGTTCTGATGCATCACGACCCGATGATTTGGCTGCTGAGTTTGGTTTAGGTGCTGATGGGTATAAATTATCAGAAGCTCAAGCCCAAGCCATTCTGGAATTAAGACTTCATCGTTTAACTGCTCTGGAACAGGATAAGATTTTAGGTGAGTTCGAGGAATTATTGAAGTTGATTCGCGAGCTATTGGAAATATTGGCTTCTCCTGAACGGCTTATGCAAGTGATCCGTGATGAGTTTCTTGAGATTAAAACACAGTTTGGTGATGAGCGTCGTACCGAAATTACCGCATCACAAGAAGACTTAACCATTGAAGATTTAATTACTGAAGAGAATGTGGTGGTGACTCTGTCGCATCAGGGTTATGTAAAATACCAGCCGCTTAGCGCATATCAGGCTCAGCGTCGAGGCGGAAAGGGCAAGTCTGCAACAAATGTTAAAGATGAAGATTTTGTTTCACGTCTCGTTATTGCAAGTACTCATGACACTCTGCTTTGTTTCTCTAACCATGGAAAACTCTATTGGCTTAAAGCTTATCAGCTTCCATTAGCCAGCCGTATTTCCAGAGGTCGTCCAATTATTAATATTTTACCACTTGCGGAAGGCGAAGAAATTAATGCCATGTTGCCAGTAAGAGAATATCAAGATGGTTATTATGTGTTTATGGCTACTAAAAAAGGAACAGTCAAAAAAGTACCTTTAAATGCCTTTAGCAGACCCAGATCCAATGGAATTATTGCTGTGGATCTTGACGAAGATGACAGCTTGGTCGGTGTGGATATCACAGATGGTAGTAAAGATATCATGTTATTCACTGATGCTGGAAAAGTGGTTCGTTTTGATGAAAATAAAGTACGACCTATGGGACGTACTGCGCGTGGTGTGCGAGGTATTCGCATAGAAGAAGGTCAGGCAGTAATTTCCTTGGTTGTAGCGCACCCAGATGGAACCATATTAACTGCAACAGAAAATGGATACGGTAAACGTACCTCTATTGAAGAATATCGTGTTTCTGGTCGAGGTGGACAAGGGGTGATTTCCATTCAGGTAAGCGAACGTAATGGTAAAGTTGTTCGCTCAGTCCAAGTGACTGATGCCGATGAAGCCATGCTCATTACAGACAAAGGCACGTTGGTACGCTTTAGGATAAATGAATTGTCTGTAATCGGACGAAATACTCAAGGGGTACGATTAATTAATGTCACCCCAGGAGAAAAAGTGGTGGGTATGCAGAAAATTGAAGATTTGGGCGAAGACTCTAATGAGTCCGATAACGAAATTGAAATTGAAATTGAAGAAAGTGGCGATGACGAATCGAGTTTATAATTTTGGTGCTGGTCCTTCAATGCTTCCTGAGGCCATATTAAAGGAAGCTCAGGAAGAATTCCTTGATTGGCAAAATTTAGGTGTTTCAGTGCTTGAAGTGGGGCATCGTACACCACAATTTTCGGCGCTTTTGAATCATGCCGAGCAGTCTTTAAGAGAATTACTCTTTATACCTCCAAATTATCAAGTACTATTTTTTGGAGGCGCGGCCCGTACACAATTTGCTATGATTCCCATGAATTTTTTGCACCCCGAGGAGCAGGCGGGGTATTTAGTTACCGGTGTATGGTCGCATATGGCTTTAGCTGAAGCGCAGCACTTAAAAAAAGCCTATTGCATTGCCAGTGGCGAAGAACATGGTTATAAAACAATTCCTGAACCTAAAAGTTGGGAAATAAGAGAAAATACATCCTATGTTTATTATACACCTAATGAAACCGTCAATGGTGTACGATTTCCCTATGTTCCTAAAACAAAAGGTAGTACATTAATTGCCGACATGACCTCAGCTCTGCTTACCGAGCCCATAGACATCAAGAATTACGGTTTGATTTTCGCTGGAGCTCAGAAAAATATAGCAAATGCTGGTTTAACCATAGTAATTGTTCGGGATGACCTACTGGAGAGATTACCTGTTCCTCCTGTACCCACCATGTTAAATTATAAGATTCAAGCGGAGCATCATTCACTTTATGCAACTTTGCCGGTATTTAATTGTTATTTAGCTGATAAAATGTTTGATTGGTTAAAAAAACAAGGTGGAGTCGAAGCAATATATCGTATTAACTGCCAAAAAGCAGCGAAGTTATATCAATATCTGGATAGCTCAGATTTTTATACTACGAATATCGATCCTCAAGTCCGTTCCATTGTGAATATATGTTTCTCACTTAAAAATGAACAATTAGAGGGTGAATTCCTTCGTTTAGCCCAACTCCGGGGTTTATATGCTTTACAGGGACATCGACTTGTGGGTGGACTTCGCGCCAGCCTTTATAATGCAATGCCCATGGCTGGGGTTGATGCACTTATTGAGTTCATGTCTGAATTTGCTAAGGAAAATAATCGGTGAGAATACATAATTTCATAAGTAAACCTGTCCGCGGAATAAAAGGTGAGATCAATGTGCCTGGTGATAAATCGATTTCGCATCGCTCCATTATTTTCGGATCTATAGCTAAAGGAACAACCATCATTAACGGATTTCTCGATGGTGAGGATTGCATGGCGACTTTGAAAGCATTTCAAGCTATGGGCGTTTCAATAGAAGGGCCTGATGAACAACAAGTTGTAATCCATGGTGTTGGAAAACATGGGTTGAAGAAGCCAGAACAAGTTATTGATTGTGGAAACTCTGGAACCAGCATGCGCTTATTAGCGGGATTATTGGCGGCACAATCTTTTGATAGTCAGTTGACTGGTGATGAAAGTTTATTAAAGAGACCCATGCTACGGGTTAGTAAGCCATTGACACAAATGGGTGCTGATATAACTACTGTTGATGGGAAACCTCCGATAACAATTAGAGGTGGAAAAGAACTTAATGGATCCATTATGTAATGCCTGAAGCAAGTGCTCAGGTGAAATCATGTATTTTATTGGCCGGGCTTTATGCTCGAGGTGAAACTCGAATTACTGAAACCGGTGTAAGTCGTGATCATACCGAGCTGATGCTCAAATATTTTTCATATCCAGTACATCATAAAGACAATACTCTGATTATTAATTCAGCAAGCGAATGTTTGGGTACTGAGATTTTTGTTCCTGGAGATATTTCATCGGCAGCATTTTTCATGGTTGCGGCCACGATTATTCCTGGTTCTGATGTCCTCATCCGTAATGTTGGCATTAATCCAACACGTACAGGAATAATTCACATTTTACTCGAAATGGGTGCCAACATTACTCTCTTAAATCAGCGGCAACTCGGAGAAGAATGGGTTGCTGATTTACGCGTTAAATACTCGCCATTAAAAGGAATTAATATTGGTGCACATATGGTTCCACTTGCAATTGATGAATTTCCTGCTATTTTTGTAGCCGCAGCATGTGCCCAAGGACAAACTACACTTCATGGAGCAAGCGAGTTACGTTTTAAGGAAAGTGACCGTATTGCTACCATGGTTGATGGCCTAAAAAAATTAGGCATTCATGCGGAAGCATTCGATGACGGTGTCATGATTGAGGGCGGAATGATGCACGGCGGTATTGTTGAAAGTAGGGGTGATCATCGTATTGCCATGTCTTTTGCAATCGCTGGGGCTGTAGCTAGTGAACCCGTTACTATTAAAAATTGTGCCAATGTAGCTACCTCATTTCCTTTGTTCATAGAAACAGCAAGGGAACTTCAGCTACAAGTAGAGGAAATTGTTGATAATGTACAATGACACCGTACCTGTGATAACCCTAGATGGGCCAAGTGGAACTGGTAAGGGAACGATATGTCAATTACTTGCAAAACATCTTAAATGGAATATGCTTGATAGCGGTGCAATCTATCGCGTTCTCGCTTATGCAGCAAGAAAGAACAAAATCGATTTTCATGATGTAGGGCAATTAACTGCTTTAGCCCGCTCCCTAAATTTACGTTTTGAGTCTTCCGATAATGGAACACGAGCTATTTTAGACGAAGAAGACATCAGCTCAGCAATTCGAAGCGAGCAATGTGGGCAAGATGCATCTCAAATTGCTGCTCTCCAGGAAGTAAGGCAGGCTTTGCTTGAGCGTCAACGTAATTTTGCTCAACCTCCCGGTTTGGTTACTGATGGCCGTGATATGGGCACAGTGGTTTTTCCAACGGCCATTTTAAAGATTTTTTTATATGCAAACGAAGCAGAAAGAGCAAATAGACGATATTTACAGTTGAAAGAAAAAGGAATTAATGTTAGCCTCGCGCAGGTTGTAGAAGAATTGGCTAAACGTGACGTAAGGGATACTGGTCGTGCACATGCGCCATTAAAGCCTGCAGATGATGCAGTGCAAATTGATACAACCAGTTTATCCATTGTACAAGTGTTTAATATTGTATTAGAATTAATGAAAGAACGTCTGCACAATGGTTAAGTTTTATTAGGGGAAAGATGAGTGGAACTCATTCTTTCATTTTTTTACTAAAGAGTTTATTAACATGTCTGAAAGTTTCAAAGAATTGTTTGAGCAAAGTATTGCCGGTGCTCAATTTTATCCTGGTGCCATTATTAATGCCAAAGTTATCGGTATCGATAGTGATTATGTCATTTTAAATGCCGGTCTAAAATCTGAAGGGATTGTACCTAAAGAAGAGTTTTATGACAAAGATGGTGCCTTGGAAGTTAACCTGGGTGATACTGTCGAAGTAGCGCTGGACTCAGTCGAAGATGGCTACGGCGAAACGCTCCTTTCAAGAGAAAAAGCAAAACGTCAGGAAGCTTGGCGAAAATTATCTAAATCACATGAAAACAATGATACAGTGACTGGTCTTATTTCCGGCAAGGTCAAAGGCGGATTTACTGTTGAGATTGGAACGATACGCGCCTTCTTACCTGGTTCATTAGTAGACGTCAGACCTGTAAGAGATCCTTCTTATCTTGAAGGAAAAGAGCTTGAATTCAAAGTAATTAAAATGGATTTAAAGCGCAACAATATTGTTGTATCACGTCGCGCAGTTGTTGAAGAAGAAAGCAGCGCTGACAGACAAGCATTGCTTGAGTCACTACATGAAGGCCAAGAACTCCATGGTATTGTCAAAAACCTTACCGATTATGGTGCATTTATCGATTTGGGCGGCATAGATGGCTTGCTACACATTACTGATATTTCATGGAAACGGGTCAAACATCCAAGTGAAGTATTATCAGTTGGTCAAGATGTAAAAGTGAAAGTATTAAGCTTTGACAGCGAAAGAAACCGTGTTTCTTTAGGCATGAAGCAATTAGGTAACGATCCTTGGGTTGACCTGGTGGAACGTTATCCAATAGGCAAAAAATTACAAGGTAAAGTAACTAATATTACTGATTATGGTTGCTTTGTAGAAATTGAAGAAGGTGTTGAAGGCTTAGTTCACATGTCTGAGATGGATTGGACCAATAAAAACGTACATCCAAGTAAAGTGGTTTCACTAGGTGATGTAGTTGATGTTATGGTGCTTGAAATTGATGAAGAACGACGTCGTATTTCTTTAGGTATGAAGCAATGTGTGGGTAATCCATGGCAACAATTTGCTGCAACGCACAATAAGAACCAAAAAGTTAGTGGTAAGATTCGCTCAATCACTGATTTTGGAATATTCATTGGCTTAGATGGCGATATTGATGGCTTAGTTCACTTGTCTGATATTTCCTGGACTGTTCCTGGTGAAGAAGCAGTAAAACAGTTTAAGAAAGGACAGGAATTAGAAGCAGTTATTCTTGCTATAGACCCTGAGCGTGAGCGTATTTCCTTAGGTATTAAACAACTTGAAGGTGACAACTTTACAAGTTTTGTTGATGAGTACACCAAGGGAGCTATCGTTAAAGGAACTGTTGTCTCTGTTGATCCTAAAACAGTTACTGTAGCATTGGCAGATGACATTACTGGTACTATTCGTGCGAGTGAGCTTTCAGATGAGCGTGTTGATGATGCGACTACTCTTGTCAAAGAAGGTGACGAGATTGAAGCAAAAATCATCAATGTTGACCGTAAAAACCGTTCAATTACTCTTTCAGTAAAAGCGAAAGATGCTCAAGATGAAGCTGATGCGATTAAGAAGTACTCTAGAACTGAAGGTGCATCAACAACAACCTTAGGTGATTTGTTGAAAGAAAAAATGGCAAGCAAAGAAAGTGATTAATTTCTTTATTGTCAAATAGCTAAAAAAGCGTAGATTTTTCTACGCTTTTTTGTTTGTATCTATTTAAATAATCTGAGTGAGGCGAAGTGAGCTCAGGTTTATGTTATTATAGTCTCCTGGTCACACCGGGTTGCACTTCGCTTTTACTGCCCAGGCAACAAAAAGGAAGAATTTATGCGCATATTAATGCTGGTTATTTATTTACTTCTCATTATTATTGGCGTTAGTTTTGCTGCCCTAAATGCTACTTCGGTAGATGTTAATTTTTATTTTAAAACAATATCTATGCCTATCTCAGTTCTTATGACAATTATGTTGGGCATTGGTATTTTAGTGGGTTTTATACTTTTTGTTGGACGATATTGGCGTCTAAAGGCGGAATGTTACAAAATTAAAAATCAATTGAAATTAACTGAAAAAGAAATTAAAAACTTACGATCAATTCCATTGCAAGATCAACATTAGTTTTTTTATTATATAAAACGTAACATGCACAGAGGAGGGTAATAATGATTGATTTATGGCCATTACTATTGCCTGCTGCTGCTTGGTCGGGCTGGTGGATGGCAAATCGTAGTAAGCCCAAAGAAGATCCTGCTTTTTATAATCGTTTATCACGTGAATACGTTGTCGGACTTAATTATCTCTTAAATGAACAACCCGATAAGGCTGTTGATATTTTTATTAAATTATTAGAGGTAGATAGTGATACGGTAGAAACTCACCTTGCATTGGGAAGTTTATTCAGGCGTCGTGGCGAGGTTGATAGAGCCATCCGAATTCATCAAAATTTGATTGCAAGACCTCAGTTAAGTATTGTGCAAAGGAAAGAATCTTTAATGGCTCTTGGCCAGGATTATATGAGTGCTGGTTTATTTGATAGGGCAGAGCGAATTTTTTTAGAGGTTGTCGAGTTAGGTGGTTCTAAAGAAACACGAAGTTTACATGGCTTATTAGCCATTTATCAGCAAGAAAAAGCTTGGGAAAAGGCTTTAGATGTAATTAAAAAATTAGAAATTTCAACTGGAACAAGTTTTCACAATCAAGCAGCTCATTATTATTGTGAAATGGCCAGTCAGGCATTAAAAAGTAATGCGATTGATAAGGCTACCTATTGTATTAAACAGGCTATATCTGTGGATAATGAATCAGTTCGAGCCAGTTTAATGAATGCAAACCTGGAAATGAAAGAAGGTCGTTACAAGCAAGCCATTCGATCATTAAAGCGCGTCCCACAACAAGATGCAGATTTTTTAACAGAAATTATTGAGCCACTAGTTATATGCCACAAAGAATTAAATACAATGGATGAGTGCATCAAGTATCTTGAGCAGACCTTAGAAAATCATCCTCGGGCTTCAGTAATTTTTGTCATCGCAGAATATTTAAGACAACAAAAGAATATGGATGCCGCTATAGATTTCGTAGCCGACAATTTAAGCAAACATCCGTCAATAAGAGGTTTAAATCAGTTAATTTATTGGCATCTTGAATCGGCTCACGGGAAAGTTCGTGACAAATTACAAATGCTTTATGATATAACGAGTAAGTTTTTAGACAATAAGCCAGTTTATCGATGCGTTCATTGCGGTTTTGGTGGTAAGCATCTGCATTGGCATTGTCCCGGTTGTAAAAACTGGGGAAGAATGAAACCTGTCCATGGTTTGGAAGGATATTAACTAATTTTAAGAGATTATGATGCAATTTATCGATTTAAAAAAACAGTATTCAATAATAGAAACCGAAATTTTGGCCAGTATTAAAAATGTTTTGAATCATGGCCAATATATCATGGGGCCTGAAATTACAGAGCTTGAAAAGCAATTGGCTGATTTTATAGGTGTCAAACATGTTATTGTCAATTCAAGTGGAACGGATGCCTTATTAATGGCATTAATGGCTTTGGAAATTCAGCCTGGAGATGAGGTTATTACTACTCCGTTTAGTTTTTTTGCCACCACAGAAGTAATTAGCCTTTGCCAAGCCAAACCAGTTTTTGTGGATATCGACCCGCTTACCTATAATATGGATCCCAAACATTTGGAAGCGGCTATTACCAGTAAAACTAAGGCAATAATGCCCGTTGGATTGTATGGTCAATGTTCTGATCATGATGAAATTAATGCTATTGCTGCTCGTTATGGTATTCCGGTAATTGAAGACGCAGCGCAAAGTTTCGGTGCAACGTATAAAGGTAAGTATTCATGCGCCTTATCAACAATCGGATGTACTAGCTTCTTTCCATCTAAACCTTTAGGTGGATATGGTGATTCTGGTGCTTGTTTTACCAATGATGATGTTTTAGCACAAAAACTCATTGAAATAAGAATTCATGGACAAAATGCGCGTTATTGTCATAATCGAATAGGCATTAATGGACGTATGGATACCATACAAGCTGCTGTTTTAATTGAAAAATTGAAACTTTTCCCAGACGAAATCATTATGCGGCAAAGGGTTGCTAAGGCTTATGATCAGATGCTCTCGCCATTAGTAAAAACACCTTATATTCATAGTTATAACACAAGCGTTTACGCGCAATATACAATTGAAGTAAATAATCGTGATGCTTTTCAAAAATCAATGAGCGAATCAGGAATCCCAACAGCAGTCCATTATCCAATACCGTTGCATCAACAAAATGCCTTAGCTTATTTAGGTTACAAATTGGGAGATTTTCCCCATTCTGAACATGCAAGTAGTCGGGTAATAAGTTTACCTATGCATCCTTATTTGCAAGAAGCCGAACAAATCAAAATTGTTGCTGCGGTTAAAAATGCCCTGGAAATGCACGAAGAAGAGGCTGTAGCATAAAATGACACCTAAATTAATTGTTGCGCTCGATTTTGATAATGAGCATGCTGCTTTAAGCCTAATTGAAAAGCTCGACCCTAAAAGTTGTGCTTTAAAGGTAGGTAGCGAGCTTTTTACTCTATTTGGCACCGATTTTGTGAAACAATTAGTGAAGCGACAATTTAAGGTATTCTTGGATTTAAAATTTCATGATATTCCCAATACTGTTGCAAATGCGTGTAAGGCAGGGGCTGAATTAGGGGTGTGGATGATGAATGTTCATGCTTCCGGCGGAGTAAGCATGATGCAGGCGGCACGTAGAGCAGTCGATGCTTATGGCGCTAATCGACCTCTATTAATCGCAGTAACTGTTTTAACCAGTTTTAATCAAACCGAATTAACTTCTATTGGCATAAATACACCGATCATGGAGCATGTAAAGAAACTGGCAATCTTAACCAAAGAGTCCGGTTTAGATGGAGTGGTTAGCTCCGCTCAAGAAGTTAACCTAATTAAAAGGGCGTGTGGCGATCAATTTATTACAGTTACTCCAGGAATAAGACTTACAGATGATGCAAATGATGATCAATCAAGAGTGATGACACCGGAACAAGCTATTAAGGAAGGTAGTGATTATTTAGTAGTAGGCCGTCCCATCACCCAATCATTAAATCCAGAACTTGTTGTCGCAGAAATTCTAAAAAGTATTCAAAAATCTTAATTATCTCAATGCTCAGGGTAACCCAAGTAGTTACCCAGGGTTATCTTAAAAAATTATTTTTTATGTCTCAAGTCAATCTTACTTACTTCAAACGAAGAAGTGTAATTTTTGATTAATTAGTGCTATTTAATTTCTGATAAATTTGTGTTAATTATATTTGTGATGGTTAAAAATAATAAAACAGCTAGGCATCCAACCGTATCACTACAATGAATAAGGTGATTAAGAAAAGCAGGAGCTTAAACAAAAGGAAGATATAAGCGGAATAGGAAATTTTGCAAAATAAAATAAAGCTGCTGAATGAATTAATGGATTATCATAACTTAAGGATAAGTGATGACACCACAACACGTAATAAGTCAGTTGCTTGACTCTGACTCAGCTCAATATGCTAAAAATCTGGATTTATTAAAAAAAATTATTATTACTGCCTACTTAGGTCGTCTACAAATCAACGGCTTGCCTCCAGATAATAAAATTGCCTTAGGGAACTATTTATTTGACAACGAGCAGATGATGTTCGATTTCACACGTCTAAGTGAAGAAAAAAGAGCCCTATTTATGCAATGGTTCTTAGATCCGCATCAAGAAGATAAAACGAAGGTATTTTTAAGAGGTGTTACCGTAAATGAATATCGAGGTTTTACTGCTGAGGTCCCTTTGTCTTGGTGGGGTAGAATAGTAAGCTGGTTCCAAGGTTTGTATTTAGACTATTGGAAAGTAAGCGATATCGATTTGTCACTGAAAAAAATATCTCACTATCAATTGACTGGAATTGAAATGTGTCAAGGGACTCATGGAATATTGATCGGCTTCAATCAATTTCTAGTACCTGGAACAGGAACAAAGTACAAAGCCCACAATGATTTACAACAGGAGCCTTTAGGAAATACAAAACGAATTTTTATTACCGATAAATTAGTCGACCAGCTTATTACGCTCAATTTAAAAAATATCAGATTTGAATCGGTATGCAAAAGTCCGCACCCTCAATCTATAGAAGTGTCTGATCCGCAGGAACGTCTGGATAAAATGTATGATTATCGAAAAATGCAGCGATTTGTCTCAATGAAACCTTGGTATATTCGAATTTGGATTTGGTTATTTCCATGGCTGGGTGAGGAAAAAGTTAAAAGCAAATCCATTAAAGAAAAACAAATAGTTCCCTTATATGAATCAAAAAAAATAGAAATATTTCGATTTTTAAAATCTCATGAGATTTTAGTCAGAGAAAGAAAACCTAATATTGAAAATATCGTTCTTTGCGGTGGTGGTGCAAAAATTTTTGCACATATTGGGGTTTGGAAGGCTCTAAATGAAGCCAGAATATATCCTGAAAAGTTCGCGGGTAGTTCTGCGGGCGCCATTATGGCTTTAATGTGTTATTTAGGCTATTCAGCGGCTGAAATTGAAGAATTATTTAAACATTTTAAACATGAACATTTAGTTCATTTCGATATTAATATTAATGGAATTTCAGAAGCTCATTCGTTAAAGACAGCTCTTGATTATGCAATTGCCTATAAATTAAATGAAATCGTTGCTAAATATCGAATTCCCTATCCAGAAGGAAAAATTACTTTCGCAACCTTAGAAGATATAAGAAAAAAATGTCCTGGATGTGGCATAGGGAAAGAGTTGGTGGTAACGGCTACGAATAAACGTAAAGGAGAAACACGCTATTTTTCATTTTTACGCTCACCAAATTTTGAAGTAAGTGAGGCAGTTAAAACATCAGCAAGCTTTCCTATAGTTTATCGTTCGACGGATATTGATGGGGATCCGCATAATGATGGTGGTGTATTGAATAATTTTCCTACCGAAGCTTTTGTGGATGATCATACAACATTACTCGAATCCGAATATGGTAATAATTTAAAAGTACTCGCTGTCAAATTCGATGATGGACCCGAAAGAAAGGCAATAGATCGTGTAATGGATAGGGTCTATAGGGAAAATATAGTATTAAACTGGATTTATCGCTTGCTCACTGGGGTCAGTGATCCTGCCAGTGGGTGGGAAAAAGACCGTTTGAAATTAAGAAAATATGCATGCCAATCCATTGTGATTAATGTGGATAATGTATCTACCTCATCATTTACTGTGGAAGAGAAAACAAGAAAAAAAATGATTGAGTCAGGTTATAAAGAGACAATAAACTACTTAAATATGCGCTATCACAAAAATGAATTTGATGAGTATGATAATGAAGAGTTCATGTATGAGACGTTCAGCTCTTTAGGTGAATTGCTCTCTTATTGTTGTTATAGAGGAGATAGACAATGGTTTGATAGGGTGTATCAACTTCTTGAGGAATCTACTGCTCCTAATCGCGTTGATTTGCTAAAACAGGCTCAAGAATTAAAAGCTCTTTATTTCAATTCGGGATCTTCTTCATTAAATAGCCCCTTACATGAAGATCGTCCATTAACATTTTTTGGTAATGAAATATCGCACACCTTTTCCTCTGCAGTGAGAATGGAGAATCACAAAATTTTACTTGCGGTATATCCAGTATTTTTAAAGTTATCGCAGTCATTATTAAAAGACAGCACGGACAAAAAAATCTTTGATTACGCTCGGCATTCATTTTTGTTGAAAGATCCCTTTGCTTGTTTAGAGCATTTTGCAAAAATTCGCAACGAGACCCATTTAATACTTCATATTGTGATTCAGTTATTAAAAGAACTTAAAAAAAATCCAGGTAAAGAGGTGTATGATGCATTGAGTCAGGTGCTTGATTTGTTGAATGGGAATAAAAACATGGATAAAGACGAGTATTTTGCACGTTGGGATTTAACTTTTCCACAATGTTTGCGTATGTTGCGTATATGGAGCAAGGATTCTCAAATTAATACTCGCTTACTTCGTTCGATGAGCAGAAAAAGTGAGCCTTTGCAAACTGTAGTTTCAGGTGTTTATTATGAAGAGGATGACTCTGATGAGGCGTTTTCTTTTAACATGTAATATGTTGCAATACATGATATTTTATTTACTTCCATTCGCACCAGGAGTAGACATGGAGTGGTATTTATTTTTATGAAAAGTAAAGGTTTTACACTTCTTGAGTTAGTGATAACAATGGCATTATTTATAGGATTATCACTATTAGGAATCGCTTCATATACTTATTTCATCAATAAAAATGAGCAACAAACAATAATTGATGAACTACGAGCAGCAATTCAATATGCCAAGATTCAGGCGATTATTCTTGGCAGTCCAGTATATCTTACTCCCATAGATAGTTCATCCAATTGGTCAAATGGTATGGTTTTGAGTTTTTTAGATAAACAAACCAATCAAGACAAACTGATTTATCAATGGCAATGGAGTCATCCACGCTGGAGTTTGAATTGGGAGGGTGCTGGTTCAACAAATAAGATCACATTTTCTACTGTTCTTGGACAGGCAATGAGCAATGGACATTTTACCTTAATTAATAAAGTGACTCATGAGCAATTCACTGTGATTTTAAATCGACTAGGAAGAATAAGAGTCAGCAATAACTTGTCGCTGGAGCGTTAATTTTGTAAGATCTTACTGATAATATTTTGTTTTAAGTAATACCATCGATGGCTATTAATACCCAATCAATTTTTACAATAAATGCAAAAAGATCCGAGCCTCTTACCGAGTGGCTCAATTATCAATCTTCATTAACTGATAAATTACAGGAAATAAAAGGTGAGGCAAAAATTGAACTTATTTCCCAATGTTGGATAAA
Source organism: Legionella cherrii (assembly GCF_900635815.1). Classification (NCBI taxonomy): domain Bacteria; kingdom Pseudomonadati; phylum Pseudomonadota; class Gammaproteobacteria; order Legionellales; family Legionellaceae; genus Legionella; species Legionella cherrii. The sequence goes on along the minus strand of NZ_LR134173.1, from coordinate 2,737,740 downwards.
TACTGATTGGTGGAATAAAAATCTTTTACAAATTGAAGATGAAATGGTTTTTCAGCGTGACATTATTATGAGAAGTCATGGTGTCGCTTATTGGTATGCCCGAAGTATTATTCCTAAAAAATGTTATGACCTCGCTCCCGATTTTTTTGGACGCCTTAAAAATGAATCCATAAAAAACTTAATTTTTGATGAAGAGAAAGTGCGTCGCGTGCAATGGATCAGTTATCCGGCTGATCAACATTGTTTAGAATATTATTGGGTAAAACGAAATTTGGATTCAGCTCATGGTGTACTTTGGGTTCGCCTCGCAGAATTTTCATTTCAACAAAAGGAGTCATTTTATTTAGTTGAAATTATGTTACCTGAACTTGAGAATTTGAATCCATGAAATGGAATGCGTATTGGCGATTAATGCGCTTTGATAAACCGGTGGGAATTTTATTGCTATGGTATCCCACTGCCTGGGCTTTGTGGCTAGCAAACAAAGGAGAGCCATCACTTAGACTGTTTCTCCTTTTTTTAGGCGGCACAGTTCTTATGCGAGCAGCAGGCTGTGTCATTAATGATATTGCCGATCGAAATATCGATAGGCATGTTGCTCGCACTAAATTAAGACCATTAACTGCTGGAGAGGTGACTTTACCCGAGGCTTTCCTTTTATTAATTGTATTGCTTTTAGCCGCATTGTTTATATTAATTCAGTTACCTCGAAATTGCTTTTATCTTGGATTAATCGCATTATTTGTTTCTTTGCTCTATCCATTTTGCAAACGTTTTTTAGACGCTCCACAACTGATTCTTGGTTTGGCATTTTCTATGGGGATACCTATGGCTTATGTCGCCTCAGGTTTCACGTTAACTATTGAATGTTTTTTATTATTTTTAATCAATTTTTGTTGGATCCTTGTTTATGACACCATGTATGCTATGGCCGATAAAGCAGATGATTTACGAATTGGGGTAAAATCCACTGCAATTTTGTTTGCTGATTATGATCGATTAATTATTGGTGTGTTACAGAGTTTATTTCATGGCTTATGGCTGTATTGGGCATTGGTAAATCAAATGAATTTATTTTTTTATATTATTTGGTGTATAGCGGGTTTTATCTTGATTTACCAACAAAAGCTTATTAAGAAAAGAGAACCACAGGATTGTTTTAAAGCTTTTATCGTGAGCGGGTACTATGGAGCATGGATGTGGTTGGCAGTAGCGATATAGGTTATTTATAAATTCATAAACAGTAAGTCCTTTGTAAATGAGAATCAAGATTTGAGCAATTTTAAAAAAGCAATGAGCTTGCATGTCAATTTGATAAACGAATTGATGAGCTGAATCTAGAGGGGGCACCAAAAGAGGGTTCTATTTAGTTCCAATTAATGAATGCATCTAAATCTTAAGTCATCTTTTTAGGATTAACAAAGCCCGGCTGATAGCAACCAGGCTGTATTAGCATCACAGGATTGATTCATCCAAAAGTTATCGCCATGGTGACAGTTTATTAAAACGTCTCACTTCCATTATCTGGCACAACACGTGTGTGTTTTCCATAAATTACAAGAATTTTTTGTTTTGTTTTAAGCCTGAGATCTTCGGACTGAACCACAGAAATAATTCCACCAGAATTTAATTTAATAACGTACTCAACACCACGGGTTTGACTATAACCATTATCTACAAACCCATTGCCTGTACTTTTAGTCATATTATTCATGTTTCGATGTAAGTTCACCGGACGTTTAGAAATAATTGTTCCAGGTATTACTTTTTTAACTTTGCCAACTTCATTTGTATCATACTCACCGGGAGGCAATGCTTTGTTGCAGCTTATTAAAATAAAGCCAAAAAGTAATATTAAAACAGATTTAAATAAGTTGTTTTTATTCATAGGGCTTAAACTCCAGTTAGGACATGACCGAAATAACACCGAGTCATATCATCAATTTAATGTTTGGCCGCACGAAGTATAACCGAGAATTAAATTATTTTTAACAGTTCATTTAATAAACTGCTCGCTCCTATGCGAAACCAGCTTTTGTTAATTTGTTTGTCGATTATTAGTTCTGAGAGCGTCGCATAATTGTATGCATCCTGGGTTTTTTTTACACCCCCAGAAACCTTAACGCCACAGTCTGCTTTTGTATCTCTGATTGCACTTAAAATCGCAAATACTGCGGATAAAGACGCACCTAAAGGTATTTTACCTGTAGATGTTTTAAGAAAATCGCAACCTGATTCAATTAGTTCTTTACTTGCATTGTAAATGGTTTGCATGTCAGGGAAAGCACCCGTTTCCAAAATAATTTTTAAAACAAGATTATGTTGTTTGCATGATTTTGAAACAGCACGACATTGGGCTAATGCTTTTTGTTTCTGTCCCTGCAGATACAAATGATAGGGAAGGACATAATCAATTTCAGTTACGCCTAATTGTATCGCTTGTTCTATAGATGCAAGTGAAAAGTCTAAGTCATCCTTTCCATAAGGAAAGTTGATCACTGTTGCCAAGGGGATGATATTTTGCGAGGAACACTGTTCTAGATGTTGTGAGTAAATACATAGTGCAGCAACATGGTTCAGATTGGCATTCTGTTTCAATTGAGATAATGATTCATCGGTTGCTTGCTCATCCAATAAGGTGAGATCGAGTGTATGGATGAGTTGTTTGGCCGTTATCCCACGATGAGGATAACTGCCAAGCAAAACATGCATGACCTCGTTGAAATGGGTCTCTAAAGTCACTTTAGGCTCGCAATGTATTGTTTTAGGATAAGATTCAGCTGTTCAGCGGCACTTTCTGCCATTGCAACGACTGATTCATGACTATGAGCTGTTTTTGAAAGGCCAGTCGCGTAATTAGTTATCATGGCAATTACTGCTACATGCATAGAGCAGTGGTTGGCTACTAAAACTTCTGGGACTGTAGACATTCCCACCGCATCTGCTCCCCAAATTTTAAATGCTTTAATTTCTGCGGCTGTTTCATAGTGTGGACCTAATACAGAGATATAAACTCCTTCAGTCAGTTTGATTGAATTTTTTTCTGCAATTGATAATAAATCGAAACGCATCTGTTTATCATAAGCATTATCTAAAGGATAAAATCTTGGACCAAACTCATCATCATTAGGACCTATTAGAGGGTTACTTGGTTGCAAATTTATATGGTCGGAAATGAGCATTAGTTCCCCTGGGCCAACATCTTCTCTTAGTGAACCTGAGGCATTAGTTGCAATAAAATAGGTGCATCCCAGAAGTTTCAAAGTCCGAACGTAGGTCTTAACCGTCTCATAGTTTTCTATACCTTCATACGTATGAGCTCGTCCTTGCAAACAGACAACACCTACGTTGTTCCAATAGCCAAGAATTAAATTACCACCATGTCCTTGTACTGTAATTTTAGGAAATCCAGGTAATTCATCATAATTGATACGGATTGAATCTTTTAATTCATCAGCAAATTTACCTAATCCAGATCCCAAAACCACAGCAATAGCTGGCTTAAATGAAGGATAGAGTTTTTTGATATGGTTTGCTGCTAAATGAGCATAGTTCTGCTTGGTTGCAGTATCGGTCATACAAATTTTCCTATTATGTTAAGAGTTAAAATCAAACTTAAAAGCCAACGGCAGGAGTTCATCAATTTTTAAGCTATGCAATATCGAATCTTTATTACACAGATGGACTAGGGTATCGGGTGTTGCAAACTCATAAATCCTTTGTCTGCACGCACCACATGGTGAACACAATTCATTGGTTCCTGCAAGTACCACCATACTTTTAATATGCTGCTCCCCCGCAGAAACCATCGCTGAGATTGCTGAAGTTTCTGCACATACTGCTAAACCATAAGAGCTATTTTCCACATTAACGCCTGTATACAGATTATCTTTATCCGTACAAATACAACAGGCTACACTAAATTTGGAGTAGGGTGAGTATGAATGAGCAAGTGCTTGATATGCATTTGTAATCATTGTGGTAATTTTGGGATCCATAATAAGTCTCAATAAAATAGATACTATTTATTCAATTATAAAAGACTATTGTTACTAAGACTATGTCCTCCTGCAATTTCTTGATGTTTCACTGCATCAATTAATTCAATAGAATTTGAAATTGATTTATTAGTTTTATCATTGGGACTAGAAAACAAGCCGCTCCAACAGCCTGGTTCGGGTGTATCAGCATGCTCCGGGGAAGGTGACGGTCCTAGTGTATCGCCCATCTGCACATAACTACCTGGTCCAGGTCCTGTAGCTGGTTTATGATCCCCAAAGGAGGAGTTAAGCCAGAATTCAAAGGCCAAAGCACCAAGCCCTACACAAACGATCAGCGAAAAAATAGTAATGGGGATTGCCATAGGAGGAAATATGAATATAAGAGTGGCTGAGATTGCGGTGACAAATGATATAGCAGATGATGTTGTAGCATAACCGCAATAAGCACTTTGTTTAGAATAAGAGGCATTTTTATCCAGTGGGTTTCTTAATTTATGATATTCGCCAACGGTCCATACCAGGTTACCCAGAAAAAAGAGCCAAGCTGCTGGAGGGAATAGAGCAGGGATAAAAACTGCGGCAACACTGAGGATTGTTGCACCTAACCCTATGAATGATGAATAAAAAAATTGTTCTTTTATTTGGGCAAAGCCATACCATTTTAGATAGTGTTCTTTATGATCTGGATGAAGAATGGATGCTGTAAGCCAAGAAAGATAAGCGAGTAAATAGATCCCCAGAGAAACAAATCTGAAAACAGCTGATACAATAGGAAAAGGCAGATATTGGAGCTTTGAAAGCAAAAAGCCAGCGAAGAATAAAATACCACTTGCTTTATCTAATTTCTGAGCTACAGTCATTCTATAAATAGTCCTGGAGAGTGTATAACCCTAAGCATTGTACCTTAATTAGACAGAAAAAAATAGTTCATTTTCAGACACTAAGAAGAGTCAGCATTGATGTCCTACATGGTCATAAGCGAGTCTAATTCAGTTTTTTCGATTCGAACTGCACTCGCAAAATTTGAATTAAGAATAATTCGTACAAGCAATCCTCCGCCCGAATTATTTAGAGCCATAATTTTACCATGATGCATTTTAATCGCACGAGATGCTATAGCCAAGCCTAAACCATATCCCCCAGTTTTTTTTGCTCTCGATGTATCGACTCGATAAAAGGGATTAAATATTCTCTCTAACTGATCGTCTGGAACGCCTGGTCCTTTATCACTAATTTCGATGCATACGTGTTCTTTTGTTTCATCATATTTTAATGATACAGTAACCTGTTCAGCAGCCGGTGAATAGTGCAATGCATTGCGAACCACATTTTCTATTGCTCTGTGAATCAAACGTTCATCGATTAATAAGTGACAAGGCTCGATAACTCCTGCCTGGACTCTGGGTGTAGCCTCACCAACCTCATAATTGGCATCTTCGATGATATGGAACAATAACTCAGAAAGATCGACTTCAGATAAATTAAGTTCCGTCGTTGATTTTTCTAAACGAGCAAAATCTAAAACTTCTGTAATCAATGCATTTAAACGAGAACATTCAAGCTCCATACGGTTGAATTCGGTATCCGCCAAATGTTGTGTTTTATTGCGCCCCAATTCAATGGCAATTTGTAGTCGAGCAAGAGGGGAGCGTAATTCATGAGAAATATCTTGCAGCAATCGTTCTTTTGAATTAACCAATCTTTCCAGTTGCTCTGCCATGCGATCAAATTCTTTACTTAATTGAGCAATTTCATCGTTATGATGGCCTCTTAAATGCCCGACACGCGTATTTAATTTTCCCGTTGCGATTGATTTTGCTGCCATGCCTAAAGAACGCAACGGCTGAGTTAAGTAGCGTGATAATAGATAACATATTAGCCCGCTGATAAATGTTGCTAAGATAAGACGAATAGCTAGACCTGCCCACGGTACACCAACAAAATGATAGATAGGTTTTTCACTAACCGCTGCAAGACGATAGAATTTTCCCGAAGTGGATAAAATTTCATGACTGACTATGAGCTTTCCTGACTTTAAAATACCTTCACTCAATTGATCTTGAAGCAGATTTTCAGCGACTTTCTTGACATTTTCTGGCGCTGCCTGTGTTCCAATAATTTCACCAGTACTGGACAATAAATAAATGGACATATGACGAGAAATGCCTATTTTATTGAGCCATTTTAATAAAGCAGCTTGCCTGCCTGATTCATAAGTAGCAACTGCTGCATTCGCATAGCTGTCCATAAAGAGTTGTTCTTGTGCGGGTAATGATGACTTTTGTACAATATGGCTGATGACCCATGCAGTAGTGAAAATAATAAGTATGGTGGCAAGCCAAAATGAAATAAAAATTTTCCAATATAGACTACGCATTAAACATATATCCAAAGCCACGAACCGTCTTAACTATGGGTTCGCCTTGAGGATTATCTCCTAACTTGTTTCTTAGGTTACTTATATGAACATCAATGCTGCGATCATAAGCGGTGTATTTTCGTCCAAGAGCATATTCAGTAAGCTCTTCTTTTGAGAACGCTTGTCCTGGTGACTTAATAAGCATTTCTAAAATATTAAATTCGGCATTGGTTAACTCAAGATAACTTCCGGCCATAGTTACATGACGTTTGGAACAATCAACAACAATATTATGTTGTTCAATGATCGGTCTTGAAGTGGGAATTTTTTGAGTACGTCTTAAGATAGCACGCAAACGGGCAACCAATTCACGTGGATTACAGGGTTTAGGTAAGTAATCATCAGCGCCAATTTCAAGACCCACGATACGATCGATGTCATCCCCCCGAGCAGTTAACATGAGTACAGGGGTTTCCAAATGCTCTCGAATTGCTTTTAATACCTCAAAACCATTTAATTTAGGCAGCATCACATCGAGAATAATCGCATCAAAAGTTTGATTTAAGGCCTTTTTTACGCCACTTTCACCATCATGGACACATACAGCGTTAAAACCCTCAGGCACCAAATATTGGGACAATAAATCCGTCAGCTCTGTATCATCATCAATTATGAGAATATTACCATTCATACTTCATTATGCCTTACGTTTATCAATACATTCCATTAACTTAATTCTTCTGGCATCTGCATTAATTATTCTAAATTCAAAAGAATCAATTGTAATGGTTTCGCCTCGTGAAGGTAAATGACCAAAACTATTCATTACAATACCACCAATTGTATCATAAAATTCATCACTAAAATCGGCATTGAGTTGTTCATTAAATTCATCAATGGGCATATGGGCTTTGACAATATAGTGCCCATCTTCATGTACTTTAAGGTAAGCATCTTCGTCGATATCAAACTCATCTTCAATATCGCCGATTATTTGTTCAATAATATCCTCAATGGTTACAAATCCTGAAACTTCACCATATTCATCCACAACAATAGCCATGTGATTTTTGTTACTACGAAATTCACTGAGCAAGCTATCGAGACGTCGGCTTTCAGGAACAAAAGCCGCCAAGCGACAAATATCCAACAAATCAAAGCTATCCAGATTAGACGATTGATAGCGTAGTAAATCCTTTGCATGGAGGATCCCAATGATTTCATCTGCCTCTGCAGCAATAACTGGGAACCTTGAATGGCCGGTTTGAGTTACAGTTTTTATAATATCGCAGAACTCATCGTTTTGCTTGATGCAAACCATTTGATTTTTAGGCAGCATAATATCGCGTACGCGCATCTTGGAAAATGAAATAGCCCCTTCGATCATTGCCAAAGTTTCTGCACTAATAAGAGAGCGAATTTGAGCGTCCCTTAATAAACTAACAAGTTCCTCTTGATTTTGTGGTTCTCCTTGTAAAAACTGTTTAAAGCGAGCAAACCACGTACTATTGTCTTCCTCTTTATTCAAGTTCAATACCCTCTGCGTCGTAAGGATTAGGAAACCCCAGTTCCGCTAACAATTTAATTTCAATAGCTTGCATTATAGTTGCTTCATCATCCTTAATATGATCATAGCCCAATAAATGCAATATTCCATGAATCAAAATCAATGCCCAATGGGCTTCCAAAGTTTTATTAAGCTGTTTACTTTCTTCGACTAATACCTGCGGGCAAATAACAACATCACCTAAGAGAGGGCATTCAAGTTGTATTTCAGGAGGCAAAGCACTGGGAAATGACAGTACATTTGTTGTCTTATTTTGTTTTCTGTATGTGTGATTTAAGTAGATCATCTCTTCTGGTGTAACGAGACGAATGGTCAGTTCAGCATCTTTTTGTTTATCCCGCAAAGCCAGATGTGCGAGACGTATTAATTCGTCTTCACTAACAGGTAAGGATTCATCAGTTGCATTTTGAATATCAATATAATAACTCATTATTTTTTTCCTGTTGATGCATTATCATAGCAGTCAACAATTTTAGATACTAAAGGATGTCGTACTACTTCCCGACTTGTGAACATATGAATACTAATTTCCGGTATTTTTTTGAATAATCCTACTGCATGGGCAAGTCCCGAATCAATACCCTTGGGTAAATCTACTTGGGTCATATCTCCAGTTACCACCGCTTTTGAACCAAAACCTATGCGAGTTAAAAACATTTTCATTTGCATAATGGTCGTATTTTGTGCCTCATCAAGAATAATAAATGATTCGTTTAATGTTCGTCCACGCATAAATGCCAAAGGTAAAACTTCGATTATATCAGTTTGAATTAATTTTTGTGTTTCTTTAAAACCTATCATTTCATATAAAGCATCATAAATAGGTCTTAAATAGGGCAATACTTTTTCAACCAAGTCTCCTGGTAGGAAACCTAATTTTTCACCTGCTTCAACTGCGGGTCTAACAAAAATCAATCTTTGTACTTCCCCTTTTTCAAAGCATTGTATTGCCTTAGATACAGCCAAATAAGTCTTCCCAGTTCCAGCAGGACCAACAGCAAAAGTTATGTCAGAGCGATCAATTGAATCGAGAAAATCAGCTTGTTTGTTATTTCGCGCAGCAATCGATTTTCGGCATAATTTAACGTGATGAACATTATGAATCATTATTTTTTGGTTTTCCTCAATAAAGTAATATATATTATGAGTATAGTATTTTTAATACTTTTTGACCTTGAAAAATATAGGTATGCAAGAATAGTGCAGAAAGCACATCTCCTGCAAGATTTATGCTACAATCATTCTTTTTGATATAACACGAATTCATGATCGATCTTCACTGTCATAGCAATTTTTCTGATGGAGTTTTAAGTCCAAAAGAACTTATACAAAAAGCGCAAAATCAAAAGATTAGGTGTTTGTCACTCACCGATCACGATACTGTTGCAGGTTATTCAGAGTTGCTTGAAGCAACCGCTGCGACATCCATTAAAATAATTAATGGCATAGAATTCAGTGTTCGATGGAAAAAGCATGAATTACACATCCTTGGTTATCAAATAAATCATACTGCAGATTTTCTGGAACTGATTGAGCGGCAAAATCAAAGTAGAGTCAATCGTGCGCAGCAAATTGGTAGCGCTTTAGACTCCCTCGGTATTTCGGATGCCTACTTAAAAGCCTGTAATTTGGCAGGTCATGAACGAGTAGGTAGACCTCATTTTGCACAGCTTCTCGTTAATGAAGGAATGGTTAGGGATCTTGCTGCTGCATTTAAACGTTTTTTAGGAAGAGGTAAGTGTGCCTATGTGCCTACTCCCTGGATTAGCCTTCAAGAAGCAGTGCAGGGCATTATCGCTGCTGGTGGTCAGGCAGTCATCGCTCACCCACTTAAATATGGATTGACGCGTTCTAAATTGCATGAGTTAATTAATGAGTTTAAAGAAGCAGGTGGAGTAGGAATAGAGGTCGTCTCGGGGGAAATGACAGTAACTGAAGTTAATGAAATGGCTGCAACATGTCTTCGTTTTCATTTATTAGGTTCTTCTGGTTCAGACTATCATAGTGATCGCACTTCACGTGTTAATCTTGGTGGTCAAAAACAACTACCAGCAAACTGTACGCCTATTTGGCATGAATGGAACATATAACAGGGGACTTTATGAGTCAGTTTTTTGCATTACATCCTGATAATCCGCAAGCTCGTTTGTTGAGAAAGGCGGTAAATATCATTGAGGAAGGTGGTTTAATTGTATATCCCACAGATTCAGGCTACGCATTAGGTTGTAGTTTGGGGAACAAGGCCGCGCTCGAGCGCATTAGAAAATTACGTCAATTGGATAAGAATCATAATATGACTCTTGTATGCCGTGATCTATCTCAACTTGGCACGTATGCTCGAGTATCAAATCCAATATTTCGATTATTGAAAGCATTCACACCGGGTTCCTATACTTTTATTCTTAATGCAACACATGAGGTTCCTCGTTTAATGTTGCATCCCAAAAGAAAGACATTAGGATTACGGGTACCTAATAACCTGATTACACTGGCACTTTTGGATTGTCTTGATGCTCCTTTAATGAGCACTACCTTAATTCTTCCTGGTGCCAAGGCTCCATTAAGCGAACCTGAAGCCATTCGAGATCTTTTGGGAAATCAAATCGATTTGGTTATTGATGGTGGTAATTGTGGGCATGAACCCACAACGGTAGTTGATTTAACTGGTGATTATCCAGTGATAATAAGGGAGGGTAAAGGTGATCCTGAGCCCTTTAGATAATTAATAATTAAAAAAAGAGGATATTGATGTCAGCACTATTTAGTTCCAATAAACGAGTTGTTTCTGGAATGCGAGTTAGCGGAAGATTACATCTTGGTCACTACCATGGTGTAATAAAAAATTGGATTAAATTACAACATCAATATGATTGCTTCTTTTTTGCGGCCGATTGGCACGGCTTAACAACACAATATGATGAACCTGGTTTTATCGAAAACCATTTATGGGATATGATTATTGATTGGCTGGCTTGTGGCGTAAATCCTGGATTATCACGAATATTTATTCAATCATGGGTGCCAGAACATGCAGAGCTTCATTTACTCTTATCCATGATTACACCTTTGGGGTGGCTTGAAAGAGTGCCCAGCTTTAAAGATCAGCAAGAAAAAATAAAAGAGAAGGATTTATCCACTTACGGTTTTTTAGGCTATCCCTTATTACAAAGTGCTGATGTTCTAATTTATCATGCCGATTATGTTCCAGTGGGCGAAGATCAGGTATCTCATATTGAGCTGACCAGAGAAATTGCGCGTCGATTTAATCATATCTATGGTAAGGAGCCTAATTTCGAAGAGCTTGCAGCTGAAGCAATTAAAAAAATGGGGAAAAAGAACAGCAAATATTATAGTGAATTACGTCGACAATTTCAGGAGCATGGGAATCACGAAGCGATTAAAACAGCACAGGCTCTTTTAGAAGATCAGTCTAATTTATCTATTGGCGATAAAGAGCGTTTATTAGGCTATTTAGAGGGTAGTGGTAAAATTATTCTACCAGAACCGCATCCATTACTGACTGAGACAGCCAAGATGCCTGGGCTTGATGGACAAAAGATGTCTAAGTCTTATCACAATACAATTATGTTAAGAGAGCCGCCGGAACAAGTCGAAAAAAAGGTATTGACGATGCCAACTGACCCAGCACGAGTCAAAAGAACCGACCCTGGGGAGCCAGAGAAATGCCCAGTTTGGCAATTTCATAAAATTTACTCAAATAATGAAGTGAAAGATTGGGTACAAAATGGATGTCGTTCTGCAGGGATTGGTTGTATTGAATGTAAAAGACCTGTTGTCGACGCGATTAATAAAGAGTTACAGCCTATCCAGGAAGCAATTTCTGAATATGAGTCTGATTTAAGTTCCGTGAAACGAATCGTTTCTGAGGGGAGTGAGGCAGCGCGAGAAGTGGCTAGTAAAAATTTAAGTACGGTCCGAGAAGTCATGGGTCTCGATTATTGATATCAGCTGTATGGGTGTCCTTAGAGTTATAATAATGACTCCCTGGCTTCACTGTTATTAAATAGAAACCGTCGTTCGCGCGAAGGCGGGAGTTTCTTTTTTGGGCAGCACAAGCCTGCCTTACGAATAGATTCCGGCAGGTCTTTTTGTGGGAATGACATAAATTTTTAGAATAATGACCGTAGGTTCAGGTTCATCCATTCTATTGTTGATTATGTCAATCTTTGAAAGTGGACTGACCAGCTGAATAAGAATGAGTTGTTAGCATGGATATTGAAATATCAAGCAATCCGGAAGTAAAAGCAATAGTTGATGGTAAGGAGCTCACAGAGCTTCCGGATGATTTATTTATTCCTCCAGATGCGCTTGAAGTACTGCTGGATTCATTTAGCGGCCCGCTCGATTTGCTTCTATATCTTATTCGCAAACAGAATATTGATATCTTAGATATTCCTATTATGAGTATTACTAAACAATATTTGCATTACATTCAATTAATGGAATGTAGACGATTGGAGTTAGCCGCTGATTATTTGTTGATGGCGGCAATGCTTGCAGAAATTAAGTCACGGCTATTACTACCAGCGCCACCTTCGAGTGATGAAGAGGAAGAGGACCCTCGAATGGCACTAGTAAGAAAACTACAAGCTTATGAACAAATAAAAATTGCAGCAGAGCTGCTTGATGGACTCCCTCGACAAGAGCGTGATCACTTTATGATTCAAGTAGTACCTTCAGAACTTGAAAGGATAATCGTGCACCCAGAAGTTACACTCGAGGATTTAATTGATGCAATGAAATCATTATTGAAAAGAGAAGAACAAATAAGTCATCATCAGGTCTCTCGTGAGGTGTTATCTGTTCGTGAGCGTATGAGCGATATTTTAATGCGGCTACAGGAACACAAGCTCTTGGAATTTAATCAATTATTTTCTATTAAAGAAGGTCGAATTGGATTGGTTGTTTCTTTGTTGGCCATTTTAGAGTTAGCACGACAATCACTGATTGTGATTACACAAAATGAACCATTTTCACCAATACATTTACAGGCAGCATAAAATGGATGAAAAGGAGTTAAAAAACATAGTGGAAGCATTACTCTTAAGCAGTAATGAACCCGTATCTCTTGATAGAATGTTAGAGGTCTTTGATGAGTGGCAAAGACCCACTAAAGACTATTTAAGTGTGATTATCAATGACCTAAAGGAGGAGTATGTATCTCGATCTTTTGATCTGGTACAAGTCGCAACAGGTTTTATTATTCAAACAAAAAAAGAGTACAGTAACTGGATTGCACGAATGCAAATTGAGAAACCCGCTAAATACTCGCGTGCTTTACTTGAAACTTTAGCCATTATTGCTTATAAGCAACCCGTTACTCGAGCAGATATCGAAGAACTGCGTGGAGTCGCAGTAAGCAGTCAAATAATGAAAACACTGCTGGAAAGAGAATGGATTCGTATTTCTGGTTATAAAAATGTAGCAGGTAAACCTGCTGTATATACAACGACGAGAGAATTTTTAAATTATTTTAATTTAAAATATTTAAATGAACTTCCAACCTTACCCGAGGTTATGGAAGCATTAACCTTACACAATCCTAACGAAGAGTATATTACCGAATGAGCAGCGAAAGGTTACAAAAAATACTAAGCCAAGCAGGTCTTGGGTCGCGACGAGAAATGGAGCGATGGATAGAGAATGGCTGGGTACAAGTGAATGGAAAACCGGTTAAATTAGGGGACTCAGCAAGTGCTGAAGATAAGATCACTGTAAAAGGAAAATTAATTCCCAATCCACTTAAGGTAAGACAAAATGTACGCATTCTTCTTTACCATAAACCCGTTGGAGAAATTTCTAGCCGCCATGATCCTAAATTTGAAAAAACAGTTTTTGATCATTTACCCCACTTAAGACAAGGTCGTTGGGTGCAAGTAGGACGTTTGGATTTGAACACTTCTGGGTTGCTTATCTTTACGAATAATGGTGATTTAGCCAATCAGTTAATGCACCCCAAATATGGTTTAGAAAGGGAATATGCTGTGAGAGTGCATGGTCAGGTGAGTCCTGAAGCCTTAAATAAGCTTCAAAAGGGAGTTGAACTGGAAGATGGAGTCGCTAAATTTACTCGTTTAGAATTTCGCGGCGGTGAGGGTGCTAACTCTTGGTATCATGTGACTTTAAATGAGGGGCGTAATCGGGAAGTCCGACGCCTATGGGAATCGCAAGGTGTCGAAGTCAGCCGATTAATACGTATACGCTATGGTCTATTAACTATGCCAAGGTACTTGTCACGGGGGCAGTGTTATGAATTATCCCCGAAAGAGGTTACTGAGTTTTTGGCTTCTTTACCAAAGGAATAATTGAAAAAGCTCGAAGTGTATCGACGCATAGACTGTAATTCCCTGAATACGCTGTGCTAATCCGGGCTATGAAACTATCAAAAATCTATTCTCATATTTGTAGGTTGGTCCTTGGCCCAACCTACATCTGATTTTTCACTCGATCTTAAACTGTATAGCTTTTCTTGCTAAAGGGTTTTAGTGACTCAGCAATTTGTTTGTATAATTCAGGAAGCCATCTGGGTTGAGCAAATGTAGATGTTGATGGCTTGCCTTTACGCAAATCATTTGGTGCAATAATGACTTGAATGTTATCTAGACCAACACGACGTGCCAATATAAAAAGCTGATCTATGGCCAGATCGCCTACAGCCAAACACCCCACGGATAAATTTTTACCATGAATAAAAATATTATTACCTAAGTTTCTTCTCCCATCTTGATAACCTTTTTGCTTATCAAAATTATTGGGATAATTAATCATCATGGATAAATGCATACTACTAAAAGGGTTGAAATTAACCAGTCTATAAACCCCTTCAGGAATTTGTTTGTCATTTTCACGTAACTTAGGTCCTAACCGACCACTAAAACCAGTTAACGGATAGTCGTGTATATGTTTCCATTTTTGATTGGTATTTTTAGCCCATAGCTCTACTTTTCTTTCTGATTTAAAAGCGAGTAAGGCGATCTCACTCGGAGGATAACTTACTTTTGCTTTGGAGAAATAAGATTTAAGCCGGGGTTCAACTCGTAAACCATAGCGTTTTATTGCTTTATCAACCGCTTGGTCCCAATTAAGTTTAGGGGCCATTGCATGGCAATTGAAACTAAGAATCATTATGGTAATAGATAATAACCGTTTCATATAAATATTAAAGTGCTGAATTATTGGCATATTATCAAAGATTAACCCAAAGAACAATTTAACCTCCAGATCGAATCAGGACTACGTAACCCTTTGTAATAATTTATTAATACATTAACTCTTATTCTTTTGTTTCAAAAGTAATTGTTTTTTAACAGGTAATGACAATTGTGTTGTAATGAAATCTGGACTTGTCGCTAAGTGTCCAATTGAAGGTAACAAACCATAATAATTTGGGCAGAGGTATGTGACGGTGCTGTCTTGATCAATTTTGTAAAAAACATACTTATTGCCACAATAATCTGGTTTTTCAAACAGAGCTACTTGCATTATGGGAGTGCCTTCCAACTTATTTTCTATAAAATATGCATTAATCCAAAGATTACTAATTACAATAAACGCTCCCACCACCATAAGTGAACTAATTAAGGCGTATGTGTATTTGAATGCGGGACCATTAACACTTAAATGTGAAATGACCTGTATCAAGGCAAGAAGCAATATAAGGAAATTAAATGAATAAATTCCTGCATTAAAATAGTTAAAATAAGTTCCAAAAATCTGATTTCCTGAAAACTGGAAATGAATTAGTAAGGCTATAAGGCTTAGCCAAAGAGATGAAATGATATAATAAATAGCGTTTCTTTTAATTCCAATAATAAAGAGTACTAGTGCAATTAATGGAAAAAGAGCTTGGATTAGTTTTCCCAGTGTATACATTCGAGCATACTCTCAAAATTAAATAGTATTTACTTTAAAACTCTATAGTTATAACAGTAATTTTTATAGATGTATAGATAATGACACGCTTGAAGGTATTTTTTGATTGACCATCACTCGACGAAATCAAATCACTGATAGAAACTGCTGAATGGAAGTTGGGGATGAGGAGAAGTAAATAAAGCAGAGATTTTAAATTACATTAAAATGTAGGAAATTGTTTGCATTTCTACAGCATTCAATAAAGAGTGCTTATTTGTAGGTGTTCGTTTGATTAGTTACCAAGGACTTCATCATTTTCTTTTATAAGGGTTAAGTAGGGCTCTGTCGGATAGATTGTTGTTTTAATCATAGTATCCGGTAATTTGATTTGTTTGACTGCAAAGGCGTGATTCTTTGTAAACAAATATTTTAATGGATTGAGTAGTTTTGGAAAATAACCTTGGTTACTCATCTGCTTGTTAGCGCGATTGGATGGATGAATGCTGCCTATCCATAAGGGCTGGTTCGATTCAAGTAAATTATAATTAGACTCCCAAACTCTTAACTCAAGCGTTAACTTAGTCTCTTGATCGGTATAGGTCATGACGAGCTGGGGCGCTTTATTTTCATATAATTGGGTAAATAAAGGGAGTTTAATACTGTTTGGTTGCTGATTCATACGCATAAGTAAGTTCATAAAAAATGAGTCTGTTTGTAATTTCCACCCATTCTCATTTAAACTATTTTGCAATGATTCTAAATTACCTGCGAATTGAAGGTTCAATAAACTGATTCTTTTGCCGATTCTACTGTATTGATACATAGGAAGAATAGGTTTTTCTTGCTCCCACCATGTTACTTCACTTAGAGTAAATTTTTTATAGTTGGGTGTGTGATTATAAGATAGCGTTTTAAAATTAATGTAGGTCGATGTGACTGAAGCTAAAAGAATGCCGATTAAAAGCGGAGAGATCATTAACAATGAATGTCTTGCTTTCTTGAGAGGGATATTCGATTTTCTATAAACCAAGCAGTGAATTAAACAAATTGTTGTACCTAAAAAATAGGATGACAACACGTCTGTGAGCCAATAATCTCCTAAATAGAGAGAGCCTAATCCACTAAAGCCCAAAATTACAAATAGGATTGATTTCAGTATATTCGTAAATAAGGTAAAGGTACTATTAATGTAAAATAAAATAAATCCGTATAATCCAGTAGCAATCAAAAGATTTGTTGCCGGAAAAGAGAATCCTGGAAGAGTCACTAAGAGTCCCGACGGTCTAGGACTATGAATCAGTGAGTTAAGTAATAGCGCCACCACACTGCTTATAAAAATCAGACTGCATAAATAAATAATCGCTCTTCTATTCTTATGGAAAATGAACCAGCAACAACAAATAATAAAAATGCTAATTATTGTTATTGTAGAGGTTAATTGGGTGCAAAAGATAAAAAATACTTTTAAGGACAATGTGTTAAAACTTTGTAAAAACAGATAGACAGGCAAATTAATATAAGTTAGGTATTGTGTTGTAACAGTTAAGCCAAGAAGAATCAAAAAACAGAGCATACAAACTACGGTTATTAGGACAAGAGCAGCTGTAGGATAATGGTTTGTTTCACTTTTTGGAGTAAATGCTTTGTATACATATGCCCATAGCGAGTTGTTTTTAAGCCTGAGCCAAAAATCATGTAAATAAGCCGTTAAAAAAGTATTTAACAACCGAATTAGTCGCTTTATAACTAAACTAATAACCCAGAGCCCTGCAAGTAAAACAAGTATCAATATAAATAAACGTGTCGCACTTTCTGCTGATAATTCGTGACTTGCTGCCCCGATTGCGACGCCAGGCATTACGTATAATAGAGACCAGCCAATTGCAGATAAGACATTAGCTACAAAAAAACGCCATTGCTTCATATGCAATATGCCAGCGATGACAGGAATAATTGAACGCAAAGGACCAACAAAACGACCAATTAATACACTTTTCCCACCATGTGTTTTAAAGAATTCCTTACCATATTCTATCCATTTTGGATATTTACTAAATGGCCAAATTTCAGTTAATCGATCGCTGTAATAATAACCTAAGGTATAACTTAGGCTATCTCCAGCAACAGCACCTAAAATAGCAGCCAATAAAGTCAAATCAATACGCATAATTCCAGAACCAGCGAGGATCCCTATAGCGGTCATAGTGACACTCCCTGGTACAATGCTGCCCACAATGGCTAAGGATTCTGTTAAAGAAATTAGAAAGGTAATGAATAAAGACCAGCGCGGGTTGTGTTGCAACCATTCTGTAAGCGGTTGTACATAGTCAACGAACAAATTCATATTGTGTTCAGGGATAAAATTGTTCTAGAAAATATTGCACGAAATGCTGATTAACTTGAGTGATTTGAACATCAGGAACGAAATGTTTTATTTGAGTCATTTCCATTTTTGCAAATCCACAAGGATTTATTCCTGAAAAAGGGTTTAAATCCATATCAACATTGAGCGCAATTCCATGATAAGTACAGCCATTTTTTACTCTTAATCCTATTGAAGCAATTTTTTGTTCTTTGACATATACTCCTGGCGCACCACAACGAATAGATCCTTCTATTTGATATTGTGCCAGGACAGAGATTAAAATTTGTTCCAATTTACTCACTAATGATCTGATCCCTAAATTTTTTCTCCTGATATCCATTAATACATAGGCAACTAGCTGGCCAGGTCCATGATATGTTACTTGTCCTCCTCGATCAGACTGCACTATGGGTATGGACTGAGGATTTAGTATGTGCTCGGGTTTGCCTGCCTGTCCCTGGGTATAGACAGGAAAATGCTCTAGGAGCCAAAGTTCATCGTGTGTTTCTGCATCACGTTTTTGGGTAAACTCTTTCATTAGCAGCCAAACATCATTGTAATCTTTAATACCTAGCTGTTGTATTTTCATTATAGAACCATTTTTACTTCGGGATGCTGAGTAACGGCTCTATAAAACGCATCAAGCATCTCTTGATTTTCAGCATAAACAGTCACTGTTATTGCCAAGTAATTAGAGTCTTTGCTCATCTTATGAGTCAATGCCTCATCTTCAATGTTAGGAAAGTGAGTGATAGTGATGTGTTTAATTTCCTCAAAAAAAACGGGCGAATTATTCCCTATTATTTTTATAGGAAAATAACAGGGAAATTCAATCAGAGTCGTTTTTTTCATCCTCAATCCTATAAATCTTAGGAACCAAACCAACGTTTGAAGGCTAAACGAATGGAGTCTTTGGTTCGAGTATAAAAACCGCCTGATTCGACATCTTGTAAAGCATAAAGAGGTCGGGTTGAGACGACGTTATTATCAAATTGAACCACTAAATCACCAATTTTATCACCTTTTTTAATTGGAGCCTCAAGGTATGATGGAACTTTAGTTGAAATGTTTAATCGTTGGTATTGCCCAGTAGGAATCGTGATAAATTGATCTTCAGTTAATCCTACAGTAACTTTATCCACTTTTCCTTTATAAAGAGGAAGCTCGGATATTGATTGTCCTGATTTGTAAAGCTGATGGGTTTCAAAAAATCTAAAACCATAATTTAATAATTTTTCACTGTCATCAGCACGGGAAGAGTCGCTTGGTTCTCCAAGGACTACTGCTAATAAACGCATGTTGTCACGTTTTGCAGAAGAGACGAGACAAAAACCTGCATCATTCGTATGACCAGTCTTAATACCGTCGACTTGATTGTCGCGCCATAATAAGCGATTTCTATTGGGTTGACGAATACCATTATAGGTAAACCATTTTTGTTTATACCAATCATAATATTGCGGAAAATCGATTATTAATGCTCTACCAAGAATCGCTAAATCCTTCGCTGTTGTGTACAAATTAGGATCGGGCAAACCAGTACTGTCAGTAAAATGGCTGTTTTTCATTCCAAGGTTTTGAGCTTGCTGATTCATCAGATCAGTGAATGAGTTCTCAGTTCCACCCACGTGTTCTGCCATTGCTACGCAGGCATCATTACCTGAGTCAACAATAATTCCCTTAAGCAAGTCTTCCACCGGGACTTGTTGTCCTTCTTTGATGAACATGCGAGAGCCACCTATTTTCCAGGCATCACGGCTTACACGCACACTATCAGTGAGGTGAATTTGTTCATGATGCAATGCATTGGAAATGACATATAAAGTCATCATTTTTGTTAGGCTGGCTGGAGGTAAACGCTCTTCACTGTTTTTTTCAGCAATGATTTTACCGCTGTTCACATCTATCAATATGTATGCTTTTGCATTAAGAATTGGAGGCGCTGGAGTTACTAAGGGTTTATTGTTCACTGTTGGAGAGGGTCTTTCCAAATCAGCAGTAGGTTTTGTAGGTAATGAACCTTCATCAGCAATCGAATTGGTTGATTGTACAAATAAGGTAATGATAAAAAGAGTGGTTAATAGAATAGACGTTGTTCTTGTCATGTTGTTTACTAGTCCAATTACAAAAATGAGAATATATTATCACAGCCTTTTGATGGCAACAAAATAACAGATGAAAAATAATGAAATTTTTTTCAAATTAAAATAATTCTTCGAAATTAAGTGATATTTCGGTATATTAGCAAGAAAATAATAATAAAAAATGGAAAAAATGCGAAAGATACTTATTGCTGTGCTCATTCTGTTAACAGGATGTCAAACTACAAATCAGTCTCTTGATTCTGCATCATCAGGGGCGAAACAGTCTACACGACAAGCAAGTAAAAAAACGAATAATTCCATATACAATCGCTATAAAAATAAAACAAATCGCTATACCCAATTAAAAGATGGGGCCCCCTCTAAAACGAAACCAGTCAGTTTCAAGGAACCCGTGCCAACCAAAGAACCATTAAGCCGATATGGCAATCCAACTGAATATTCTGTTGATGGACGCTCATACCAGGTGATGAGAAGCTCAACGGGTTATAAAACACGTGGGATTGCTTCCTGGTATGGAACAAAGTTTCACAAGCAAAGAACCTCAAGCGGCGAGCCTTACGATATGTACGTCATGTCTGCTGCTCATAAGACCTTACCTTTACCTACTTATGTCAAAGTTAAAAATTTAAATAATGGAAAAGAAGCTGTGGTTAAAGTAAATGATCGTGGTCCTTTTCACTCAGATAGGATCATCGATTTGTCATACGCTGCAGCTTTAAAACTCGGCGTATTTCCTAAGGGAACAGCTCCAGTTGAAATTGAAACGTTAATGGGGCCTGCTGGACAAGCGCATTATTATCTGCAAGCAGGTGCTTTTTCGACTGAAATCTTAGCAAAGCGTTTAAAAGAGAAATTATCCCACCTTACCCCTTCTCCTGTTTATATTGAGCATTTTAAACAGCATTATATTGTAAGAGTAGGGCCATTTGGGTCAAAAATTATGGCGGATAGTTTAAAGCACAAATTGGTTCTTAATGGTATTACAGGATCTTTTTCTGTTTTGATTTAATTAACATTGAATTATTGGTAGCTAATTCGCGGATTAATAGATAAAATTATCCCGTCTAATTTTCAGGACATTAGAATTGCTATGGTAACAAAATTGTAGCATTGATGAAGCGTGTATTAACTCGTTTGTTGTGTTCAATTTCTTATTCTTGCGACATCATCAAGCTAAAATTTTCTTAGGTTGATATTTTTTAATATTGAGGTATTCAATCAATGCATGATGGCACTGTGTTTTATACAATTTTCTTAATCTTCGCAGGCGCTGCATTACTATCAACGTTGGTTCTTTATACCAAACAGTCCTTATTGGTTGCTTATATTCTGCTTGGTGCCGTGTTTGGGCCCTGGGGCTTAAGTCTGGTATCCGATGTAACTATTGTTAAGCAAATTGGTGATGTTGGAATTGTTTTTCTATTATTTCTACTTGGATTGCATTTGCAGCCACAAAACCTGATACACATGCTAAAAAAAGTAACCTGGATTGCCCTAATTAGTTCTATCCTTTTTGCAGTTATGGGTTATTGGGTGGGCAGGTTTTTCGGTTTAACTGTGAATGAGTCATGGATTTTAGGTGGATCAATGATGTTTTCAAGTACCATTATCGGCTTGAAATTATTACCAACAACCATCTTGCACCATCAACATACTGGTGAGGTCATGATCAGTGTATTATTGATGCAAGACGTTATTGCAATTATCGTGTTGATCCTAATAAATGGTGCGAAACAAACAAACGGTTTATCTATCGATGATATTATTTTAGTAGGCATTGATTTACCTGCACTATGGCTTTTTGCATTTGCCATTGAGCGGTATGTTTTGATCCGATTACTTGCTCGTTTTGATAGAACTCAAGAATATGTATTTCTTTTGTCAATTGGATGGTGTCTTGGCTTGTCTGTTCTTGCGCAAGCGATAGGTCTTTCAGAAGATATTGGTGCATTTATTGCAGGTGTAGCTTTAGCAGCCAGTCCTATTTCTCTTTATATTGCAGAAAGTTTAAAACCCTTAAGAGACTTTTTCCTGGTTATGTTTTTCTTTTCAATCGGGGCAACATTTAATTTTGGACTGGCGCATCAAGTCATTATTCCCGCACTTATTTTATCAGGTTTAGTTTTACTATTTAAACCGATATTATTTTCTTTACTTCTTGGTAAGTCGGGTGAAAAAAAAACATATTGCGAAGGAAGTTGGTATCCGATTGGGGCAAGCGAGCGAGTTTTCGTTACTTGTCGCCAGTATTGCTCTAAGCACCAACCTTATTTCGGATAAAGCATCGAATTTAATTCAAGCAACAACCATTTTAACTTTTATTGTTTCATCATACTTTGTTGTTTTGAAATACCCAACCCCCATAGCATTCTCTGATAAAATGCGTAAGGATTAAATAATGAAATTACTTGTTATCTTATTGTGCTTGCTAAGTGAACGTTTTTTGATTCACAGTATGTCCTATCAACGATTCTATTGGTTTGCCGACTATTATCAAAAAATAAAAAAATTTGCTGACAAACACAGCATGTTTAGTAATCCCTGGATATTGTTAGCCTTAATAGTAATGCCTGTCGTATTGCTTGTATTAATCATATATTTATTACTGCACCATATCGTTTTTGGATTGATGGGATTTCTTTTAAGTTTGTTCATTTTCTTTTATTGCCTTGGCCCACAGAATGTTTTTTATCCAGTATCTCAATCAGATACTAAAAGTAATCAAGAGCTTTTGGGGGACTATTTTATCTTAGTTAACCGGCAGTTATTTTCTCTTGTATTTTGGTATATTATTGCCGGACCTGTAGGTGCTTTGGCTTACCGTCTGATCACATTATGCCGTGATATTCATTCTGTTAGTGAGCATGCAAATGAAATTACTGATCTGCTTGAATGGATTCCTGCACGATTAACCGCTTTGCTTTTTTTACTTGTGGGAAATTTTCAACGCGGTTTTTCCTCGTTTACCAAATACTTTTTTGCCAAACCCGATTTGAATAGTAATATGCTACGTGAGTGTGGATTATTAGCAGTCAGAACAAATGAAGCTGAAGAAGTTCCTATGCCTGAAGCCGAAGGTTTAGTTGAACATGCAATTATAGTCATGTTGGTTTTTATTGCTCTATTTACCTTAATTCCTTGGCTTTAGTTTTTTAATTTATGAATTGAGATTGGGGTTGGGCTTATGGCTCAACCTGCATAATTATTTATTCGGATGCTCTCTATATGAATTCTTTTTTGCGTTTAGTTTGTTGCACTATAATATTAGGACTTGGGAGTTGCCAGGGATTAAAACAAAGCGCACTTAAAGCCCAAGAAGAACAACGATGCAATATGACGTGCATGCAACATTTTGAATTTTGCAGACAAAATTGTGTTGATAACTGCCCAACTTGTTCTTATAAGGCTCAAAGAACGGCAGGGAAAAATTTTGCTAAATACGTGCATGAACGAAAAGTAGAAGGCAAAAAGGTGATGCGCGAGTTGAATTCTTACCGCGATCCACTACAATGCCGCAAAGTGACATGCGATTGCTTATTTGATTTGGCAATATGTAAGAAAGGTTGCACGGGTGTAATTCCAACAAAATTACACGTTATACCTTATTGTGTTTAATAGATTTCGGGGAACACTTTCATGGCAAATGAAACTAATTTAGATTTGGATCCTATAGAAACGCGTGAATGGCTGGATGCCCTGCAAGCTGTATTAGTCAATGATGGCCCTGAACGAGGTGCTTTTCTTTTGAAGCAGCTTCTTAATAAAGCAAATTCAGAAGGGGTTAACTTAACGACTTCAATTAATACCCCTACAAAAACACCATTAAGCCATATGAAGAAAAGCAAATTCCTCCAGATGAAGGGATAGGCAAACGAATTAGTGCATTAATTCGCTGGAATGCTGTGGCAATGGTTTTACGCGCTGGAAAATATGCTCCTGAGCTTGGAGGACATATTGCCTCCTATGCTTCATCATCTACTTTATACGAAACTGGATTCAATTATTTTTTTAAAGGACCCAATGGCGAGCATGGGGGTGATTTAATTTATATTCAAGGACACTCTTCTCCTGGAATTTATGCACGCGCTTTCCTTGAGGGACGTTTGACAGAAGAACAATTATGTAATTTCAGACAAGAAGTAGAAGTTGATGGTTTATCATCATATCCCCATCCTTGGTTGATGAGCGAATTTTGGCAGTTTCCTACTGTCTCTATGGGATTAGGCCCATTACAAGCGATTTATCAAGCACGCTTTTTAAAATATTTAGAGAATAGAGGCCTCATTAACACTGAAGACAGAAAAGTGTGGGCTTTCCTTGGTGATGGTGAAATGGATGAGGTAGAGTCAGTAGGCGCTTTAAGCATTGCTGCTCGAGAAAAACTTGATAATCTAATTTTTTGTTGTGAATTGCAACTTACAAAGACTTGATGGGCCTGTACGCGGCAATGGCAAAATTATCCAAGAACTTGAAGGTTTATTCCGTGGAGCGGGTTGGAATGTCATTAAAGTGATTTGGGGTGGCCGTTGGGATCCTTTGTTTGAGCGTGATAAGGATGGCTGGTTGCAAAAACGTATGGAAGAATGTGTTGATGGTGATTACCAGGCCTACAAGGCAAATGATGGTGCCTATGTACGACAACATTTCTTTAATCAATACCCTGAATTAAAGAAAATGGTTGAAAATTACACCGATGAAGAAATTTGGAGATTAAATCGAGGTGGACATGATCCGCAAAAAGTTTATGCGGCCTATGCTCGAGCTGTGGAGCATAAAGGTTCACCAACTGTTATTTTAGCTAAGACAATTAAAGGCTATGGAATGGGAGCCGCTGGTGAAGGACAAAATATAACCCACCAGCAAAAAAAGATGACTGTTGATCAATTAAAAGCGTTCAGAGATCGATTTAGTATTCCTATAAGTGATGAGCAAATTGCTGACATTCCTTTTTATAAACCTGCGGATGATAGCCCAGAGATTAAATACATCAAAAAACAACGGGAAGCGTTAGGTGGGTATTTGCCATCACGCTCTACTGAAGTAGAACCACTTAAAACTCCTCCTTTAGAAGATTTTTCATCCGTTACAAAGGGATTAGGGGATAGAGAAATCTCAACAACAATGGCTTTTGTACGAATACTTTCTGTATTACTAAAAAATAAAGAGATAAGTTCGCGTATTGTTCCAATTGTTCCTGATGAGTGCAGAACGTTTGGTATGGAAGGGTTGTTTCGACAAATTGGTATTTATTCTCCAGTTGGCCAACTTTATACACCAGTAGATCACGAGCAGGTAATGTTTTATCGTGAGGCTAAGGATGGACAAATTCTCGAAGAAGGAATTAATGAGGCAGGTGCTTTTTGTTCTTGGATTGCTGCGGCAACCTCATACAGTTCCAATAAATTGGCCATGATTCCATTTTATATTTATTATTCTATGTTTGGATTTCAGCGCATTGGCGATTTAGCATGGGCTGCAGGTGATATGCAGGCCAGGGGATTTCTGCTCGGTGGAACCGCTGGACGAACAACGCTAGCGGGAGAGGGATTGCAACATCAAGACGGGCATAGTCATTTATATGCATCAACAATTCCGAATTGTCTTTCTTATGATCCTACCTTTGCTTACGAGCTTGCTGTGATCATTCAAAATGGTTTACACCGTATGTATGAAAAGCAAGAAAATGTTTTTTATTACATTACAGTAATGAATGAAAACTATATGCATCCGGATATGCCCGAAGGAGTTGAAGAGGGTATTATCAAAGGAATGTATTTACTTCAGGAAAATAAGAAAAAATCGAAACAGCATGTGCAACTAATGGGAAGCGGCACTATCTTGCGTGAAGTAATTGAAGCTGCAAAGATGCTAAAAGAAGATTATTCTGTGACCTCGGATATTTGGAGCGTGACAAGCTTTAATGAGTTAAGAAGAGACGGATTAGCTGCGGAACGATACAATGCAATGCATCCTGAGGCAAAGGCATTAAAAAGTTATGTTACAACGCAATTAGAGGGTAGAACTGGACCAGTGATTGCTGCATCGGATTATATGAGAATTTATGCGGATCAAATTAGACCTTTTGTTCCAAATCATTTTGTAACATTAGGTACAGATGGTTATGGAAGAAGTGATACACGTCAGCGTTTACGTCATTTCTTTGAAGTGGATGCTAAGTTTATAGTTTTGGCAGCATTAAACGCTTTAGTTGCTGAAGGAAGCCTTGATAAGTCCAAAGTAGTTGATGCAATGAAGCGCTATAACATTAAACCTGATAAATTGAATCCGGTTAATCATTAGAATTGAAATAGATAGTGGCCTTGGTAATTCAAGCCCTGAGACTAAGGAAGCGGATAACTATTTTAGGTCTGCTTCCTGAATATCGTTGCTTGAATTAATCGGCAACCTTTGAGGAAAGACATGTCAAACGAAATAGAAGTTAAGATTCCTGATATCGGTGGAGCTACTCAAGTTGATGTGATTGAAATAATGGTTCAGGTTGGTCAGCAAATCGAAGTTGATACACCACTTATTACTTTGGAATCAGATAAAGCCAGCATGGAGATTCCTTCTCCGGTTGCTGGAAAAATCACTAAACTGAAAATGAAAGTGGGGGATAAGGTCTCTGAAGGAGACGTGATTCTTTTGGCAACAGTTGAAAGTAAATCAGAAACTGAAAAAGAAAGTGAACCACGAGCTCCTAAAAATGAAACACCAAATAAAGAGCCAGATAAAGCTCAAATTGTGCAGGAAAAAAAATCAGAAAGTGTAAAAGAAATCAAGATCCCCGATATTGGTGGCGCAACACAAGTCGACGTGATTGAAATTATGGTGCACGTTGGGGATCAGATTGAAGTTGATACGCCACTCATTACCTTAGAGTCGGATAAAGCCAGCATGGATATCCCTTCTCCAGTGGCTGGAAGAGTCACGAAACTGAGTGTAAACGTTGGTGATAAAGTATCTGAAGGCGATGTCATTCTTTTCGCTACTGTAGAAAATGGTTCTGAAGTAACAAAAACTGAACCAACAGCCAGCGAATCAGCCCAAGTAAGTGCTTCTGAATCTTCGAAATCAGCTGCAGAGGATCATAAAAGAGAAGATGTTTCATCAAAAACTATTTCTTCCAGTACCGTTGACTCAACAAGAATACTCGCCGCCGGTCCTGCTGTAAGACGTATGGCTCGAGAGCTTGGGGTAGACTTATCTGAAGTTGCAGGAACTGGTCGTAAAGAGCGTATTACGAAAGAAGACGTCCAGGCTTTTGTAAAAGCACGTCTCAGTGAGCAACCCAGATCCAGCTCTTTAGGTATGCCATCTAATCCAGTAATTGATTTTAGTCAGTTCGGTGAAATTGAAACGAAACCACTTAATAAAATTAAAAGGCTTACTGGGGTTAATGTCCATCGTTCTTGGATTACAATACCTCATGTAACCCAATTTGATTCAGCTGACATTACCGATGTAGAAGCATTTAGAAAATCTGAAGCAGAAAATGCAAAAGAAAAGGGTTATAAACTTACATTACTTGCATTTGTCTGTGCGGTAGTGAGCAAAGCTTTAAAAGCGTTCCCTCAATTTAACGCATCTTTAGATGCTACTGGTGCTAATCTTGTTTACAAAAAATATTGCAATATAGGAATTGCTGTTGAGACGCCAAATGGTTTGGTAGTGCCGGTAATTAAAAATGTGGATAAGTTAAGCGTCGCTGATATTGCAACCGAAATGACGCGTTTAAGCTCAAAGGCTCGAGATAAAGGATTGATGCCGGCAGATATGGCTGGTGGCTGCTTTACTATTTCCAGCTTAGGTGGAATTGGTGGTACATCTTTTACACCCATAGTGAATAGCCCCGAAGTAGCGATCCTTGGGTTGTCTCGTTCTGAAATAAAACCTGTCTACGAAAATGGCGCATTCCAACCAAGATTAATGTTGCCTTTATCTTTATCATACGATCATCGAGTGATTGATGGTGCTGAAGCAGCGCGTTTTACTCGTTTTATTTGTGATTGCTTAAGTGATATAAGACGAATTTTACTGTAGTTTTTTATAATATCTAATTAAAAGAGGCTTGTAATGGCTAATAAAATTAAAACTGATGTCGTTGTGTTAGGAAGTGGACCTGGTGGATACACAGCAGCATTTAGAGCAGCGGACTTAGGAAAAAAAGTAGTTTTAGTTGAACGTTATGATTCACTAGGTGGAGTTTGTTTAAATGTGGGCTGTATCCCTTCTAAAGCATTGTTGCATATTGCAAAAGTTGTTGATGAAGCTCATGAAATGTCTGAGCAAGGTATAAGCTTTGGCAAACCAAAACTGGATAATAAAAAAATTGTTGCATGGAAAAACTCAGTTGTTTCCAAATTAACTGGTGGTTTAAAAGCCTTATCAAAACAAAGGAAAGTAGAAGTAATTACCGGAGTAGGGAAGTTCTCGGGTTCCCACCAAATAACTGTTGCTACCAAAGATGGCTCAGTCGAAGTGGAGTTTGAAAACGCTATCATTGCTGTAGGTTCTGAATCCATTAATTTACCTTTTATTCCTGAAGACAAACGTATTTTTAGTTCAACAGGTG
This sequence comes from Legionella cherrii, assembly GCF_900635815.1. Taxonomy (NCBI): domain Bacteria; kingdom Pseudomonadati; phylum Pseudomonadota; class Gammaproteobacteria; order Legionellales; family Legionellaceae; genus Legionella; species Legionella cherrii. The sequence continues at coordinate 2,708,893 of NZ_LR134173.1, read as the reverse complement.
CGTTAGAACTTGCTGACATTAAAGGCAATTTATTGGTTTTAGGTGGAGGAATTATTGGACTGGAAATGGCCACAGTTTATTCATCTCTTGGAGTTGATGTAACCGTTGTTGAATTTATGGATCAACTTATTCCAGGTGCTGATTTTGATCTCGTTAATGTTTTGCAAAAACGCATGCAAAAGAAAGGCGTCAAATTCCTTTTGAAAACCAAAGTAACCGCAGTTGAAGCCAAAAAAGATGGTATTTATGTTTCTATGGAAGGCGAGCATGCAACCGACAAACCGCTGTGCTTCCAACAAGTTCTTGTTTCAGTTGGAAGAAAACCAAACGGTGGTGCGATTGATGCAGAAAAAGCTGGGGTAAAGGTGGACGAGCGAGGCTTTATCAAGGTAGATAATCAGCAACGAACCAATGTGTCGCATATTTTTGCTATCGGTGATGTAGTTGGACAACCTATGCTTGCCCATAAAGCAATTCCTGAAGGTAAAGTTGCTGCAGAAGTTATCGCTGGAAAAAAACATTATTTTGATCCCAAATGTATTGCGAGTGTTGCTTATACCGATCCCGAGGTTGCTTGGACAGGTTTAACTGAAAAGGAAGCTAAAGAAAAAGGTATTCGTTATGAAAAAGCTACCTTCCCTTGGGCTGCCAGTGGCCGTGCTCTCAGTATGGGACGTGAAGAAGGAATGACTAAATTGTTATTTTGTCCTGATACCAACCGAATATTGGGTGCAGGAATTGTTGGAATTAATGCTGGTGATTTAATCGCTGAAACATCACTGGCTATTGAAATGTGTTGTGATGTTGAAGATATTGCTCTGACAATACACCCACATCCAACACTTTCGGAAACTATTGCTCAAGCTGCAGAGGCATTTGAGGGTACGATAACCGATCTTTATTTGCCAAAAAAGAAAAAAAGTACTGAGTAACATTTGACAGAGAAAGGTTGTATTTCCCCATCCGCCCGGGCGGGCTCCTTCTCCCCAAGGGGGGGAAGGGGTGTTTCTTATTAAATTAATAGGTTCACAGATGGGGCAGTTTTCGTAGGTCTTTTTGTTGTAAAGTACTATTTTCATTTTCGACTTTTGCAGAAATGGAAAATATTCAGTATGGTAATTGGGAGCTTTCTCCTGAGTTTCGAAAAAAAAATTATTTAGGAGTAAACAGGGATGGCATTCAACATTCGGCGCATGACTGAATCAGATGTTGATGCAGTTTATTTAATTGAAAAAAATGCTCATATTGCTCCTTGGAGTAGAGAAATTTTAAGGGATTGCGTTCGTGTAGGATATGATTGTCGCCTATGCGAAGTTGATGAAGAAAGTAAACTACAGATTGGTGGTTATATTATTTCCAGACACAGTAACAAATGCTGTCATATTTTAAATTTTTGTATTGCCAAACCATTTCAATCAAAAGGTTATGGACGCCAATTTCTGCAAAAAGTACTTTTTTCTTTAACTGAATCACAGCATATTGATTATGTCATTCTTGAGGTGCGGCCTAGCAATAAAGCAGCGTTATCTCTTTATCAGACTATGGGCTTTGAACAAGTAGAAATTAAACCGGGTTATTACATAGAAGATAATAATATTGAAGATGCAATTGTATTGAAAAAGATATTACACATTCAAAATTAAAATTCTAAAAAAATATATAAAAATTCACTGTCAAGACTGTTTTTTAAATTTTTCTTTAGTTATTATGTACGACCAACTCTGTAACGTCTTAAAATTCCTTTCCTGTGAATAACTTTTTTTATAAAGTTGCTTTTTATTTCATTTTTTTACTAAAAAATTCATATACCCCTTGTGTGGCGCGGTATTGTTATTTTTAAAAAAATGGACTGACATACGTGTTATCCACAGAAACTGTGGATAACACTGTGAATAGGACTATGAATTACTTGATAAATAAGCTCATTTTAATGATGTTCTAAAATAACCCAATCCTGAAATGCAAACTATTGTCTATTACAATAAAGGCTGAATATGAGAGGGGTCATATAATAGGTATTACTTTAATTCAAGCAGGACATGCAATGACATTTATTTGAACATCATGGATTTTGTCATAACAAATAACCATGACAAATATAAATTGCATGTGGTACTCTTTACCGTTTTAAACAATGCAATTATTTTCGCAATTGCAATGGTTTTTTCAGTTAATTAAAAGATTTATATGTTGAGAATACATTCATGAGAAGAGCAAAACCCAAACAAAATCCCACCCCGCAAACTGCTCAAATCGATAATTTAAGCCACGATGGAAAAGGAGTTGCACGTATTCAAGGTAAGGCAACTTTTATTCAAGGTGCTTTGCCAGGTGAATTCGTTGAGTTCCAGTATAAAAGGATAAAAAAAGATTTTGATGAAGGCCTTTTACTTAAGGTTCTTAAACCATCTTCCTTACGTGTGGAACCTAAGTGTCCGCATTATTCAATGTGTGGGGGTTGTTCATTACAACATATGAGTGAAGAAGAACAAATTCATTTTAAACAAGAGCAATTATTGGATTTGTTATTACGATACGGGCATACCAAACCGCAAACTGTGTTATTACCTCTTGTTTCAAATTATTGGAATTACAGAAATAAGGCACGATTAAGCGTACGATTTGTTGAGAAGAAACAGACTTCAATGGTTGGTTTTAGGGAACGTAATAATCCTCGGTATATTACTGAGATTACCCAATGTCCTGTTTTAAATGCCAAACTTGATGCTGATATCATTCCATTAAGGCAATTGATCGATTCGATGCAAGACAAACATTGTATTGCACAAATTGAAGTTGCAGCTGGGGATGAGGAGGTTGCTCTTATTTTTCGGAATTTAAATGCTCTAAATTGTGAAGATGAGTTAAAAATTCAAAAATTTGCTGAAAACTATCAATATAAAATTTTTCTTCAGCCTGGTGGCCCCGATAGCGTTTATTGTTTTTATCCACCCAAATCCAGTGAGTATCTCACTTACACATTACCGGACTATCAGATTACCTATTCATTTCATCCCACAGATTTTACTCAAGTGAATTCTGCGTTAAATCGTTCCATGGTATCGCAAGCAATACAACTTATGGACTTAAAAAGTACAGATATAGTGCTAGACTTATTTTGTGGGTTGGGAAATTTTTCACTTCCAATGGCTAAATTTTGTGCCAAAGTACTCGGTGTTGAAGGCAGTAAGACTATGGTTGAAAGAGCATATATGAATGCCAAATTAAACCATATTCAAAATGTAGATTTTTATGCTGCAAATTTGGATGATGTTAATGAAGTAAAGAAACTGGTTCAACAGCCTTGCAGTAAAGTATTAATTGACCCTCCTCGATCAGGCGCGCTTGAAATTGTGAAACAAATTGATGCATTAAATCCAGAGCGTATTGTTTATGTATCGTGTAATCCCGTAACATTAGCACGAGATACTGATATATTAGTCAATCAAAAAGGCTATACACTGATAAAAGCAGGAGTAATGGATATGTTCCCTCATACTGCCCATGTTGAGTCGATAGCGTTATTTGAAAAAGGATAAAACTCATGGTTAGAGTAAAAGATACCGTTCCATTGTGCGAAGATGGAAGCATTGATGTTGATTTATGGCTTCATCAATTAGGCGCAAAAGGTTATTTGGAAAATCTTGAACTCATTCGTAGCGCATGTACTCTCAGTCAGCTTGCAGGTCAAGAACATGCTACAGAAACAGGTCATTCTTGTTTGCAACAAGGATTGATTATGGCAGATTTGCTTGCTGATCTTGAAGTTGACCCGGAAACTCTGGCTGCTGCAATTATTTTTGAAAATGTGCATTATGCCGATCTGTCCATTGATGATGTGTCGGAGCAGTTGGGTCCTAATATTGCAAAGCTGGTGAAAGGTATTGAGCGCATGAGCGCGATGCACAGTTTTCAAGGATTAAATAAATACCCTCAAAATAAGCAACAAATTGATAACATTCGCAAAATGTTATTGGCTATGGTAGATGATGTGCGGGCTGTATTAATCAAGCTTGCTGAACGTTTGTGTGTTTTAAGAACCGCCACTCATTTATCTGAAGAATTACGCAAACAACTAGCTACCGAGGCAATGGAAATTTATGCTCCCTTAGCCAACAGACTGGGAATAGGGGCGATTAAGTGGGAAATGGAAGACTTGGCTTTTCGTCATCTACATCCTGAAGATTATAAAGCGATTGCCAAGGGTCTGAAGGCGAAACGACTGGAGCGCGACAACTTTGTCAATACTATTGTTGCCCAGCTTAATGAACAAATTAAAGCAAGTGGAATAGATCATTTTGCTGTTTACGGCAGATCAAAACATATCCATAGTATTTATAAAAAGATGACCCGCAAGAATGTGTCGCTTGATGAAATTTATGATGCTACGGCGGTACGTGTACTCGTAGATACCCAACCTCAATGTTATGAGGTCTTAGGTATGGTGCATACACTTTGGAAGCAAATTCCAGCTGAGTTCGATGATTATATTATTAATCCTAAAGCAAATGGCTATCAATCCTTGCATACAGCAGTTACAGGCCCTGAAGGTCGAGCTTTTGAAGTACAAATAAGAACATTTCATATGCATGATTTGGCCGAAATGGGGGTTGCCGCACATTGGAAATATAAAGAGGGTGGTTTTAAACAGAAACAAAGCCATGAACGTAAAATTGAATGGTTACGCGATGTTTTGGCTTGGCATCGAGAAATGGCAAGTAATAAAGGGGTTCCCGAAAGTACAACCACAGAGTTTCTCGAAGATAGGGTTTATGTTTTTACTCCTGATGGTGATGTCCTTGATCTACCCCAAGGCGTCACTCCTTTGGATTTTGCATACCATGTACACAGTGATTTAGGACATCGCTGTCGAGGGGCCCGTATCAATGGCCATATCGTTCCATTGACTTATCAACTGAAAACAGGAGATAAGGTAGAGATTTTGGCTGGAAAAGAAATCAAGCCATCTCGTGATTGGATCAATCCCCACTTGAACTATCTCAAAACATCCCGAGCTAAGGCCAAAGTATTGCATTGGTTTAAAATGCAAGATTACGATCGAAATATCCAGGATGGACGTGAGTTATTAGATAAAGAATTAAAATCATTAGGAATAAAATCTGATAAACTGAATGAAGTGGCGACGGCACTGCATTTCAAAAAGCTTGATGATCTCTATGCAAATCTTGGACGTGGTGATATCAAGATAGGACAAATTATTAGTAAGCTTGCTCCACCAGCTACTTCTGAACTCAATCTTGAGCGATTTGTTAAACCACAGGCCAAACCAGAAGTTACTGGAAGCGATCTTCGGATTGAAGGAGTCGGTAATTTATTAACTTTTATGGCTCGATGTTGCCAACCCGTGCCAGGTGATCCGGTAATTGGCTACATTACTGTAGGAAGAGGTGTGTCAGTACATAGACCAGATTGTCCTAACATTATTCATGCGAGTGAACGCCAAAAGCAACGCTTCCTGCAGGTTACTTGGGGCAGTGCTACACGTGAAAACTATGTAGTGGATATTTTAATCAAGGCATTTGATCGTTCTGAGCTTTTAAAAGATGTCACTTCATTACTCGCCAATGAAAAAGCACATGTCTATGCGCTACAAACTCAAAGTAACAAACAAGAAAACATGGCCTACATTACATTAACTGTAGATGTTGATGGCCTAAATAGCCTGTCTCGCTTATTAACAAAATTAGAGCAAATCCCGAATGTGCTTGAGGCACGAAGACAGCTTTAAGTTGTTTCCTGATAAAATGTAGCCTGGGTGCACAGCTCAGCCATTATTTTTCCCTTCTCCCCTTGGGGAGAGGTGCTGGTATGGGCAGATGAGGGAAACCCTCACCTCAACCCCTCTCCCTCAAGTGGGAGAGGGGAATTCCTTACGATCGCTGCGCTGCACCCAGGCTAGTTCTATATTTCTATTTAAAAATAAATCCTGCAACAACGGCACGGTGCTCACTCAATAACACATTATAAGTACGACATGCTGCACCTACAGACATGCATTCTATACCTATTTGCTGTTGTGTCAGTTGATTGAGAATTGACAGAGGCAGGAGTTTTCCGGTATGTTCATGACCAATGATGATAATTTCCGGTTTAAATTGCGTTAATAAGTTCATATAGTGTGCATCAATTTCTTCAATGGCTTTAATTGAAAGATCACTAATGATTTCCGTTTTAGAAATTATTAAACTGCGTTCATAAACAATGGAATTAATCTGAATTTTGTTATCACTATAAGCTTGTACTGCGTGTTGTTCTGCTGACTCTAAATTGATGTTCATGGTTTAGAATGTTCAAATGAATTATACATAGCTGCAAGTATACTACGGAGGTCACTATTATGAGTCAATTTCCGCGCATAAATCGTTTGCCACCCTATGTTTTTAATACTTTAACGCAATTAAAAACCGAAGCGCGGGCGCGGGGAGAAGACATTATTGATTTCGGTATGGGAAATCCGGATCAACCCACACCACCTCATATTGTCAATAAGTTAATTGAGGCAGTACAAAGGCCAGATACCCATCGATACTCTATGTCCAAAGGAATACCAAGGTTAAGAAGGGCTATGGCCTCCTGGTATCAACGTAACTATGATGTACAGTTAAATAGTGAGACTCAAATATTAGCTACTATTGGTTCAAAAGAGGGGTTGGCACATTTGGCCTTAGCGATAAGTGGGCCTGGAGATACCATACTGGTCCCTGATCCAGCTTATCCTATCCATACCTATGGATTTATTATTGCAGGTGCTAACGTCAAACAAATTCCTTTGATTAATGAAACTCAGTTTTTAGCGTCAATAGAGGACACAATTAATCGAAGCTTGCCGAAACCTAAAGCATTAGTCATTAATTTCCCGGCTAATCCAAGTACGCATTGTGTCGATTATTCTTTTTTTGAGCAAGTAATTGATCTGGCTAAAAAACATAAAATTTGGGTAATTCATGATTTAGCTTATGCTGATATTGTATTTGATGGATATAAAGCTCCATCAATACTTCAAGTACCCGGCGCTACGGATGTTGCCATCGAAACCTATTCGATGTCCAAGTCATATAATATGCCGGGTTGGCGAGTTGGTTTTGCTTGTGGAAATGAGGAACTCGTTGCCGCGCTTACTCGAATTAAATCTTATTTGGATTACGGTACGTTTACACCAATCCAAGTTGCTGCTATTGCCGCACTAGATGGGCCTGATGAGTGTGTGCATGAAATCAGGGCACTCTATGAGAAAAGACGTAATATTCTTTGTGATGGTTTAAATGAGATTGGCTGGGAAGTGACTCGACCCAAAGCAACTATGTTCGTTTGGGCACCCATCCCAACTCATTATCAACACATGGGGTCACTTGAATTCAGCAAATACTTACTTAAAGAAGCTCATGTCGCTGTATCCCCAGGGATAGGCTTTGGCCAACAAGGTGATCATCATGTTCGTTTTGGTTTAATAGAAAATAAAGATCGTATGCGGCAAGCATTACGAAACTTAAAGGCATTGTTTCGTAGAGATGGATTGATTAAGGCCGAAGAAACATGCATGTTGTAATTGACGCACAGTGTAATTCTATTCCAGAACGAATGAGTCCACTAACCTCAGAAGGGAATGTGTTACTCAATTTTTTATTGAGCCTGGGCTATGAACCTACTAATCCACCTTATGCCGATTTATTAAAACGACATCATAATTTGGAAGGCGAGTGGTTCATAGTCACACCAGTTCACTGGGAAGCAACCCATAATGATGCGATGATCGTTGCCTCGGCTAGAGACTTACAGCTGGAAGAGCGTGAGTCGAGATCATGGTTTGACGTATTTTCACAGTATCTGGCTGAAGACGAGACCGTACTTTATTATCATGATGCGGAAACCTGGTTGCTTAATACGAATAAAAAATATTCTTTAAATGCAAAACCGCCCCATCATATATTGCATCAATCCATAATGCCCGAATTAATCCAACTTGATAATTCGATGCATTGGCAGAAATTTATCACTGAAAGCCAAATGCTGTTCGCCTCTAGACCGAATCACTCTTTAATTAATGGATTGTGGGTTTGGGGAAATGCAAAACTTAATGAGAAAAAAGCACTTAATATTTGTGTTGACACGCATTTTTTTTCATTTGCGACATTATGCAGTACTCAGGTGACTGTTTATAGCCCAGAAATAAAGCTCAAGGACTTTCAAATTTTATTACTCTCTGAGTTTTCAATACTGAGCAAGCAACATCAAGAAGAATTAAAGAAAATGCCCGTTCATTTGTATTGGAATAATACTGCTTATTTGATGAATAGCGGCAGGTGGTATGCACGTTTATGGAGAAAAATAATACATGCTAATTAAACAACGCCCCAGACCATCACACATACTCGATTTACCTAATGTGCCTGATGTATTAAGGCGAATATTTGCAAACAGGGGGATCAAAGAATCTTGCCAATTGGATAAACAACTCCAAACATTACTGCCTTTTGACAGCTTTAAGGGAATCAAAGAGGCTTGTGTACGTTTAGAGAGCGCATTACGTGAACAGCATAGAATTTTAATCATTGGTGATTTTGATGCAGATGGTGCAACTTCAACCGCACTTGCTGTTACTGCTTTACGGGCTATGGGAGCTCAATTTGTTGATTATTTGGTTCCTAATCGGTTTGAGTTTGGCTATGGTTTAACACCTCAAATCGTTGAGGTGGCCAGTAAATGGAAGCCTGATCTCATTATCACCGTAGATAACGGTATTGCTAGTGTTGAGGGTGTGGAAAAAGCAAACCAGTTAGGGATTGATGTTTTAATCACCGATCATCATTTGCCTGCAGATACTCTTCCTGCTGCCTGTGCTATTGTGAACCCAAATCAGCCAGATTGTAAATTTCCCAGTAAATCGATTGCTGGCGTAGGGGTTATTTTTTACGTCATGCTGGCTTTGCGTAGACATTTGGTGAATGCCAATTGGTTCCATGAAATGAATATCACTGAACCTAATATGGCCAGTTTTTTGGATTTAGTTGCATTAGGCACTGTCGCTGATGTAGTGGGGCTGGATCAGAATAACCGCATTATGGTGAATCAAGGTCTTTCCAGAATTCGTCAAGGACAATGTCGTGTAGGAATTAGGGCTTTGATTGAAGTGTCTGGACGTGAGTATGCGCGACTAAGAGAGTCCGATTTAGGTTTTGCTATTGCACCAAGACTCAATGCTGCAGGAAGATTGGACGATATGGCTTTAGGCATAGAATGCTTAATTACTACCGATCAGCAACAAGCCAGAAACTATTGTCAACAACTCGATGAGTTAAATGAAGAAAGAAAGTTGATTGAAACTGAAATGAAAGAGCAAGCAATGCTTGCATTGGAAAAACTTGCTTTAAGTACAGAATATACAAGTAATCATTTACCCATCGCCTTATGCCTTTTTGATAAAACCTGGCATCAGGGGGTTATTGGAATTTTAGCGGGACGCGTGAAAGAGCGATATCATCGACCTGTTATTGCATTTGCGGAAGTCAGTGAACATGAATTAAAAGGATCTGCACGGTCTGTTCCGGATTTAAATATTCGAGATGTATTGGCAGCAATTGATAAGGATTATCCAGGGCTCATCAGTAAATTTGGTGGTCATGCCATGGCTGCAGGTCTGAGTATTCATCCAAACTCGTTTAAAGTCTTTAGTGAAGCATTAATTTCTGAAGTGAGTAAGCATATTGATTTATCTCAATGCGAAGGGGAAGTGCTTACAGATGGGCCATTGCAGCCTGAAGAGCTTAATATTGAGATTGCTCAATTGATCCAGCAAGCGGGTCCTTGGGGACAGCAATTTGCTGAGCCTGTATTTGATAATGTTTTTGAAGTGCTTGAGCAACGACTGGTGGGAAAAAATCATTTGAAAATGACTTTGGCAACAACACAGGGTGATCAACAGGTGGATGCGATTGCATTTAACATTGATTTAAAATCTTGGCCAAACCACAGAGTTAAATACATCCATGCGGCTTATAAGCTGGATATTAATTTTTACCAAGGACGCACACGCTTACAATTACTTATTCAAGCAATGAATGCGGTACATCAAAAATAGAGTGAAGTGCTTATCTCCCCGTCACACCTCGCTATGCTCGGGATGGAGGGGGGGTGTTACATCGGCATCTACTGCAATTCGGTTATTTTTTTGCACAAAAAATTTTAGTTTCAGTTATAATCAGCACTTTTTAACCGAACAATAACAGTGACGAATATTCTGCTTTCTCCTTTGTCTATTGCTCCGATGATCGATTGGACCTACAGTCATTTTCGAGTTTTTATGCGTTTTTTGGCTCCTCATGCACTTTTGTATACTGAAATGCAAACTACTGGGGCGATACAAAACAATCCTGTGCGTTCTTTGCAATTTAATGCAAAAGAACATCCCATCGCAATTCAACTTGGTGGTTCGGATCCTGATGCCTTAGCGCAATGCACTCAACGTGCTGAGCAAGAAGGATATGATGAAGTGAATATCAATCTTGGCTGCCCTAGTGATAAGGTTCAAGCAGGACGTTTTGGTGCCTGTTTGATGAACGATCCAAAACAGGTTGTTCATTGTATTCATGCCATGCGACAAGCAGGGAGTATTCCTGTTACAGCCAAAACTAGAATAGGAATTGATCATCAAGACAGTTATGAATTTTTTAGTGATTTTGTAAATCAATTAGTTGAAGCCGGGGCACAAAAGATTATTGTTCATGCACGTAAAGCTTGGTTAAACGGTTTAAATCCAAAGCAAAATCGAACAATTCCACCGGTTAATTACGAGTATGTTTATCGTCTTAAAAAGGAAATTCCTGCAATTCCGATAGTGATCAATGGCAATATTTTGAATATAGGAGAAATTAAGGAACATCTGCAACATGTTGAAGGAGTGATGCTTGGACGTTTAGCTTGTGATAATCCTTTTCAAATAGCAACAATACATCAAACGCTTTATCCTGAAACTTCCGTGAGAACACGCAGTCAGGTATTTAACTATTATTTGGATTATTTGCTTGATCAATACAGCAAGGGTGTATCGCTTAGTTTACTAATAAAACCTGTATTCAACCTTGCTTTTGGTTTACCTGGCGCCAGTCAGTGGAAAAAAAAGTTGATGCTGATTTTGCAGGATAAAAATTTAACTTTGTTTCAAGAACTAAGCGAGTATCTTCAGAATATTGAATTGCTTGCAGCGGTGTGATGAGAATTGAAATTTATTTTTTTAACCGTTTCCTTACGCTAAGGAGTTTATTACCCTGACTTGCTCTCTTTTACGAATAAAGGCAAAAAGCACGACCTGACCCTATATTTTGTAAAAATAATAATTTACTGTTTAGCATATCCGGACAAGCCGGTCTAATCATATTATAAAGAGGGATATATGCAAGAACGATTTTTTAAGGAAGCCAGCTCCGACTTTTCAATTAAACTCCCATCGCTTAGTTTGGAAGATTTACACCATTTACAGACTTTATGTGATGAAGATGTTGATATCAATACCTTGCTTATTCAAAAAATGCCTAAAACAGATTTACATGTTCACGCTGAGGCGGGCTTTTTGATTGATATTGAATTAGCTAAAATTATAGCTGAGCGAAATAATATCCCTTTTCCATATGACTTGATCGATGAACAAACCCAGCAATGGAAATTTACTGGTTCGGATGATCTGGATCAATTTATCAAAGACTTTCGACGTATTTCGAATCTGTTGAAAACGCCACAAGATATCGAAGATCTCACTTATGCATTTTATAAATATTGTTATGAGCATCATGTCATTTTCGCTTTGCCTGGAATATCCTGGATTCAATGTAAAGAGCATATAACTTTTGTTGAATTTAACCAGGCCTATAATCGTGGTATCGCGCGAGGTATCAAAGAGTTTGGTGATGTCACCACATTAAGATTACGCTATTATCAAGAGCGACACATAGATCCAGAAGATTTTCAGAGCATATGGGCTAGTATTCAACAATATCCCAATCCGATGGTAACAACAATAGGCCTTGCAGGTGCAGAAGATGGGTTCCCTCTAGAGCGTTTTTTTAATTTTTTCGCTGAGATCAATCATTACAGACAGCAAAAGGGTAATCCTTGGTATTTTATCACCGCCCATATCGAGCCTGAGGCACAGAAACATACCCTGGAAATTGCAAAAAAATATCTTGACCGATTTGCCCATGGAAGAAATGTTGCCAATTATCCAGAACTCGAAAAAACACTTAAATTTGACGGCATAACACTTGAGCTATGCCCTTTAAGTGATGTTGCATTTTTCCCAAAATCAATACCCAATTTAAAATCTCATACTCAATTTCAAACTTTATTTAAAGATGAAATGATCTCTTTAAATTCTGATGACCCTGCATTTTGTGGGCCAATTGATGAGGTATATCAGGCTGTTTTTAAAGAACTCGAATGCGACATGGCACTTTTATTCCGATGCACTTATAACGGTCTATTTGCAGTAGCACCCAGTACATTAGAAGCCATGCATCGTTTCGCACCAGAAATGTATCAGGACCACATGTTATTCCTCAAGCACAGCATGTTGAAGCTTAAATTTTTTGAACAATATTTTCATTTATTACAGGAGATTAGAACAATAAATGATGAATATCGCGAACTAAAAAAACTAATTTTGGGTATTAGCTTACACACACCCATAAGTGAATTAAATCACCTCTCATCATCGCTTTTAAAAATTGGAAAAGAGACAAGCATCAATTCATTAATAGATATAAAACAGGAAATTATCAGAACGGCTAAATTATTAGAAAAAAACACGTTGCACGCCCTAGAAAAATTTGAACACAATTGTCTACTCGCGCAAGAACAAAACATCTACTGTCTTGAACCATGATTCAAGACAGCTCTGAATCGAATTATCCTGTAGTGCTACAATAATGAATGGTCGAAATGAAAAATAGCGTTTTTAAATTTCATCCAACAATATGATAATTCGTTTGATAAGGATAATGTCAGGACAACCTATGATAAGGGGGAAAGCTGTTTTTAGAATTAAGTAAGAAGGATGCAGATATTCAACATTTGTTCGTACTTTAAAAAACGGTGTAACGTAGGATCTTCTATTGGTTTAGCTGTTCGTTTGTGTCGTACTTAAAGTAGGAAATGCATCAGGTATTATGCAGACAGACAAAACCCAGATTTATGAGTTGATTGACGCCAGGGTAATGCAACGAAGGATCTCCTGATTTAGAGATCCCTCGCTACAGTCGGGATTATGTTGCTCCTTATTGAGATTACAGATTAACAAACGCTTGGTGCAAACTTTCTTCTGCATCTTCACTTAGCAGCTTTTGTGCTTTGTCATAGAAAATTTGCGTCGTTTCTCCTCGTTTATTGAACAAGCCGTGATCATTTCTTTTAGCGGAAGCCGCAATCATCCCAGCGACTTTCTCTACAGTTTTTGTAAATGACACCGAGCCTTTTTGCGCATTTTCTATCTCTTTAAGGACCGCATACATTCCTTTAGGAATGAGATTGGAATCACCTGTAGTAGATTTAACTTTTTCCCCACCGAAATAACCAATATCCCACTGCGTGTCGATTATGAGGTATTTAAGTACTTCTAATAATGCTTTATTAACAGCCTCCTTAGGCGACTCTGGGGCAAAAATTGAGTCTTTATGAATCTTGAAGCTATCAATTGTTCCATTTGCATTTCTTGCTTTCAGTTGCCATTCCGAAACCTGAGGTAAGTTATTTAATTGATAGAGTAGAAAATCCTTCTTAAAGGAATTTTTTTTATTTTTATCTAGATCAGATTTTTGCAAATCAGAATAGATAGTATGAATGGGGGTCGTACGCAGCCTTGATTCATAGTCCAAAAAGCTAACGTTCTCATTTTCAGTTTCAATCGAACGATAACCCATTGATTTGCAACCTTCTTGTATCTTTGCCACTTGTTCTAAAGCAGATTTAGACTTGATATCTCCGAGCTGAGTTAAAAACGCATTGGCCTGTCCTTTTACTTGTAAATCGAAAAGCAAGTCTGCAAAATGATCTTTCTCTTTCTTGCTTGCATCTTTATACCAAGTAAAAACTTGTTCCATGATCTTTGCTAAATCATCGACATCGATATCACTATATCTGCTAGAACGAGTTTGTTGATATTCGTACAGCCTCAAATAGAGTTTCAATATCGGTGTTAGACATTGAGCAATTTTAGTTGCATCGGTTGGATCCGCTTTAGCATATTCAGCGCCAGTAGTTGCTGTCAGTAAAAGTTTGGGACCATACTTGACCATCACCGCCGGAGTCATTCCGGTGCCTGTATTATTGAGAAATTCTACTAATTTTTGTTGTTCTCTTTTAGGTAACTGATGGAATGCAGCATCAATACTTTCTACAAATAAACGAGTCCTTGCTTCGTATTGCCCTTCGTCACGAATTGTCATTTTTTTATTGTTTGGATTTTGTACCGTTTTAAATAAATGACAACGCAACATTTGCGCAATACGTGTAATTGCTAAATCGTGCAATGAAGGCTCTGAGCCCAGAATCTCAGGGATGGCTTTCGCTAATTTTTTGCGATACAGAGTATAGGCTTCTTCAGCAGCATCTTTACCTGGTTCTTGTTTTTGAGCTACGCGAACTAATGTTTGATAAAGTAGATTGATTTTTAAATGAATTTCAGGCGAACTTCCAGAAGCACTAACCATTGTATCAGAAGGTTTCGCGCCAAAAATGTCATAGCAATGATGTACAAAAACCAATTCAGCGAGTTTTGGATTTTTTTTGTACGCAGCAAAAAATAAATCTAATCCTTTTTTAATTCCTGCAAAAGGAATTTCGCCTTGAACAATTTGGGCAATGTTCATTTCATTGCTTAAATCGAACAATTCATCACATAGAATAAATGCTGCTTTATTTTTTTGTTCTTCTTCAGGTGCGGGACCACCCCATAATAAATATTCTGTAGCAGTACAATTCTTTTCTTGAGAACCAACAAAACCATAAAGTTCCAGGGCAATGTCATGATCAACATATTCTTTTGCTTTCTCGAATTGTTCTGCATCAGCGGGAGAAAGGAGTCGGTTGTCAGTGCACTTAAAATAGCTGCCAGATGGAAGCCGAATTAAATAATTCCCTTTGATATCCCGATGGACTGCATTTTTTATTTGGTCCCCTTTTCCTGCATCATGAAGTGCTAAATGCAAATAAAACGCCGTTTTATTGGTTTCAGAATGACCTTCTAAACGCAGTAGTTTTTTATATCCTGCAGACATGCCCCGAACACCGTTTGAAAACGCAGTGACAAAGTGGTTTAGGGTGGCTAAAGAATAGTATAGAACGCTATTACCAGTTCGTTTAAATTCAAAACCCAATTTGCCATTTTGCTGTAGTAAATTGCATGCACTTTCAGTTGGCATCAATTTGGGTCTTAGCATATTAACGAAGAGGCCTGTCAAAGCAGTATATTTTTTCTCCGTTGTAGGCTGCTCGAATGCTTTATTGATTTCTTGAATCATTGATTCTGGCAAATCATGGTTTTCAGTAAGTTGTAAGAATGCTTCGATTTCCCTAACCCATTGCAGGAGATTTTCACCTAATGCATTTTTATTCTCAGCTTCTAATGTTTCAGCGCTAAGAAAATATTTATTTGCTTCATCTAGGTTAGCCTGAGCTTGTAGTTTGAGCTGTTGTTGCAGTTCCAATAAGTTCGCCTTTATCCAGAGAGAATTAACGCGCTTCTCTTTTTCTGGATCAGTTTTACCTTGTTGTTTTAAGTGATGTAAGTCAGCTTTTAATTCAATGATTTTTTTATAGCAATTAACTAAGCGTTCTTGTTCTTTGACACAGCCCGCAGCAATGAGATGCAATAGAGAAGTAAAGAATATGGGATCTATTTCTTTACCATAAATAAAGTTTCCATCACTTTCTATCGCAATATCTTTTTTCTCTTGGTCTGCAGGAACGGTGGAATCAATTAAAACTCCAGTAGTATTGACCATGCGTAGGCGGAGATCATGGGCAGGTATTTGAGCTGTTTCCTTAAACAGCATTTCTTTAGTCACTTCAGTTCCAATTGACTCTTTCCAATTGATTATTCCAATTAATGCCAAAAGTGAAGCCACAACATCATGAGGCCAAAATCCTTTGTATTTAGAACTGTTTATAAACTCGCTCATCGCTGTGAGCAGCGTAGGGGCATATTGTCCGGTTAATACAGGATAGGCACGAGACATAATCTCTGATGTCCCTTTAATCGATGTTATTTTACTGTAGTTAGGGAGTACGCGAGTTGTTTTTGAAACCACATGAAATGCTTTGTCATGGGTTAATGCTGCTACTGCAACAGCTGCCTTGTTCGTGTCGGTGCTCCGTGCATTGTAGGGAAGATCCGAAGTTTGATAATCATTTTGAGAGTATGGTCTATTATAACCCATATTGATAAGGGTATACTTTTTCTGCTCTTCTGGTGCCATTTGTGCAAGAAAATCGCTAACTGCATTAAATGATGCGATATTAACTAAAGTTGTGTCTTCAGGACTTGCTTGCCCAATTTTTTGTAACCACGCATTGGGTTGTTCGGCAGTGCTTAAAAGAGAGTTTATCTGTGGCAATACATCAGATTGTGCATAATACTTAATTACTTCATCAGTAGGATAGAAGGCATCGCTTTTTGATGGTTCATGATGGTATTTTTTAAGTTGTTCGTTATAGCTGTAATAACTTGTTACTGGGCCAGCAATTACTTCGGGTAAATTACCTTTGGGCAGGTTTAATTGTTTCTGCAATTGTTCAATGTGCATTTGTAAATATAAAGCACGCAAACCGTATTTGCCATTGGGGTCCTGCACTCCATATTCATTGCAAGGAATTTCGTCGGTGGTGATTAATTTAATCGGTGTTAAAGGATCTATAATACCTGCAGCTTTAGCTTGCATGATGACATGGACTGTAGCAAGCAAATCATCCCCATCTTTTCCTGGGTCAGTAAAAAAAACTATTTGTACCATTATTATCTCCTGTTAATTTCAAAATCAGGCTTTTATCACAATTCTTAATAAAAACATATTGTTATTTTTATTTACAGAAGATAGGGCTGTATTTTTTAATTGATCAGTTTGTGTGCTTGCTAGGGTATTTCACGCTTAGAGGTTTTTTTCTAGTACTAAAGATTTCCACTGTAAGATATATTCTGAATCGATGCGCCATTTAGATACTAAAATATTGTATACTATGAGAGAAAATGGCGGAAATTAATATTTTAGTTGTCTGTTTTGTCAGAAACTGTTCCTTTCACTAAGTTAAACCATGAAGATTCACTTAAATTAGTAGGTATTCATAGTATTTTTCCCCAAATTTTAGTACATTAAGCAATTTGTTATTTGATATCTCCAGAGGATTATTTAGGCCATGCTGAATACGTTGATTAAGAAAATGTTTGGAAGCCGAAATGAGCGTACATTGCGGCGTATGGAAAAGGCAGTAATGGCAATTAATGCATTTGAGCCACAAATGCAAGCACTCACTGATGCTGAATTGGCCGCAAAAACCCAGCATTTTAAAGCACGTTTTGCAGAAGGAGAAAGCCTTGATGAGATGTTAGCAGAGGCTTTTGCTACAGTAAGAGAGGTATCCGTACGCACTTTAGGCTTACGTCATTTTGATGTGCAGTTAATCGGTGGAATGGTGTTGCATGAAGGTAATATTGCCGAGATGCGAACAGGGGAAGGTAAAACATTAGTCGCTACTTTGCCTGCATATTTAAACGCGATTACTGGGCGTGGTGTGCATGTTGTTACAGTGAATGATTATCTTGCTAAACGGGATAGTCAATGGATGAAGCCTATATTCGAGTTTTTGGGATTAACTGTAGGTGTGATTTTCCCTGATATGCCGCATCCTGCGAAACAAGAAGCTTATCGTTGTGATATTGTATACGGAACAAACAATGAGTATGGCTTTGACTATTTGCGCGATAATATGGCTTTTAGTCTAGAAGACAAAGTACAAAGAGATCTAAATTTTGCTATAGTGGATGAGGTGGATTCAATTCTCATCGATGAAGCACGTACCCCGCTGATTATTTCAGGTGCAGCTGAAGACAGCTCAGAACTTTATATCAAAATTAATACCTTAATCCCCCATTTGAAAAAACAAGAAGAAGAGGGTGGAGAAGGAGATTATACTGTTGATGAAAAACAAAAGCAGGCACATCTTACTGACGCAGGCCATCAACATATTGAAGAGTTACTGGTTAAAGCAAAACTTTTGGATCATGGCGAGAGCCTATATCATGCCAGTAACATTATGTTAATGCACCATGTCAATGCAGCATTAAAAGCACATGCTATGTTTCATCGTGATGTGGATTATATCGTTAAAGACGGTCAGGTGATTATAGTTGATGAGCATACTGGTCGAACCATGCCTGGTCGAAGATGGTCTGAGGGCCTGCATCAGGCTGTTGAAGCTAAAGAGGGGGTCTCCATTCAAAATGAAAACCAAACTCTGGCTTCAATTACATTCCAGAATTTTTTCCGTATGTATAATAAATTGTCAGGAATGACTGGGACAGCAGATACCGAAGCCTATGAATTACAGCAGATTTACAATCTTGATGTGGTTGTAATTCCTACAAATAAACCTATGGTACGCAAAGATGAGTCTGATTTGGTTTATTTAACTCAAAAAGATAAATTTCAGGCTGTTATCGAAGATATTCGTGGGTGTATCGCGCGCAAACAACCTGTTCTTGTCGGTACTGTTTCGATAGAAGCGTCTGAATTTTTAAGTCAACTCCTTAAAAAAGAAAATATTAAACATCAGGTACTTAATGCTAAGTTCCATGAAAAAGAAGCACAAATTATTGCCGAAGCGGGGCGACCTGGTGCCGTAACTATTGCTACCAATATGGCTGGTCGGGGAACAGATATTGTACTGGGTGGAAGTTTATCTGCTGATTTGGCGCAATTACCTGAAACGGCAAGTGCCGAAGAAATAGATGCTGTAAAAAAAGAGTGGCAAAAACGCCATGATGAAGTACTTGCAGCAGGCGGATTAAGAATTATAGGTTCAGAGCGTCATGAGTCACGCCGGATTGATAATCAGTTGCGAGGTCGTTCAGGACGTCAGGGTGATGTCGGAAGTAGCCGTTTCTACCTGTCACTTGAAGACAATTTGATGCGAATATTTGCTTCAGAGCGTGTTGCATCGATGATGCGTCGTTTAGGCATGAAACCGGGTGAACCTATTGAACATAGCTTGGTTACCAAAGCAATTGAGAATGCTCAACGAAAGCTAGAAGGGCACCATTTTGATGTGAGAAAGCAACTGCTCGATTATGACAATGTGGCTAATGATCAAAGACAAGTTATTTATACTCAACGTGCCTCAATCATGGAAATGACGGATACTGAGGAGATGATTAACACGATGAGAGAGGAAGTGATATCTAATCTTGTTGATACTTATATTCCTCCACAAAGCTTGGAAGATCAATGGGACCCCAAAGCTTTAAGTGATGTCCTGATGGATGAATTTAAGCTCAAAGCACCAGTGCTTGAGTGGATTGAAGAAGATCATCATATCCAACCAGAACAAATTAGAGAAAAAGTTCTTGATCTGGCTGCACGTAAATACGATGAAAAAGTAAAACAGGCTGGAAGAGCCACGATGTCACAGTTTGAAAAGTCTGTGGTTTTACAAACTTTAGATAATCAATGGCGTGAACATTTGGCTGCAATGGATCAATTGCGTCAAGGTATTCATTTACGTGGTTATGCGCAAAAAGATCCAAAGCAAGAGTATAAAAAGGAAGCATTTACTCTGTTTACAACCATGCTTGATAATTTAAAGTATGATGTAGTTCGTTTAATTTCTTCAGTTGAAATTCAAACTGAAGAAGACGTTAATGCGGTTGAAGAACAACGACGTGCTGATCAGGTCAGTAAGATGAGCTTACAACATGGCAACTATGCCGATGAAAATGAAGAAGAAGCTCAGCCGCAAACCTACAAGCGACAAGAAAAGAAAGTGGGTCGAAATGATCCTTGTCCATGTGGATCAGGTAAAAAATATAAATCTTGCCATGGAAGTCTGGCGTGAGCATTACCGTTGCCGTAGCGGTCATTATTGATGAGCAGCAACGAATTCTAATAACCCAGCGTCCTTTTCATGTACCTCATGGAGGATGTTGGGAGTTTCCCGGCGGTAAGTTAGAAACAGATGAGTCATCATCATCCGCATTAATACGAGAAGTAAAAGAAGAAGTGGGCTTAGAGGTTAATCAATACCACTTACTCGGTGAAGTCCACCACCAATATCCTGATAAAACGGTAAAATTAATTATTTTTCTTGTGAATCAATTTTCTGGAATGCCTTCATGTTTGGAAGGGCAATTGGCTATGAAATGGGTTTACCAGCACGAGTTAAATCCTGAACATTTCCCTGAAGCGAATCATGCAGTAATTGCCATGGTAAAAAATTACTTATTGGCCTAGTTCTCCAGATCTTGAGGATAAAGCAAAAAATATATGATGTATTGGATTTTAATAGAACTATTTGGTGTTTCAAGTTAGTTACCAAAGGGTTTGGTTTCAATCGGTTCAATAAAACCTTCACTAATCATTTCATCTTTCTCATTTAATAGATTGCGATTTTCTAGCGATGCTAATTTTTCATAGAGCCTGACTAGTTTATTTACCAGGATGGGAAAATCTTCCTCGAGCCTTTCTTTCTTTTTCACATGTTTCTCATGTCGTAGTCGAAGGATTAGATCGGGTTTATCGAATGTATTATATGCTTTTTTATTAGTTTTCTCGAATGCCATTTCTGCTTTCTCGAAATGGAGTATTGTTTTATTAAAATTATTAATTATTTTATTTAACTGAGATAGGAAGTCCGCATTTTTTCCCTCATGTAATTTAATTTTAAGATGGATTAATTCAACAAAAATATTGAATAGCCATTGATAATGCAACACATCAAAAGAAGACATTTGATAACAAAAACAAGGGTTTATTTCGTGTTGCAAAAGTTCAATCGTTTGATCTGATGAGCAAGGACTTTGAAACAATGGAACTTTTTTTCGTTTCGTACTTTTAAAAAAAGGAATATGTATGTATTCAGTGGTTTCTCTTATTAGTGGTTTTGCACTTATTTCTTCATTTACACCATCGATCGCTCCTTTACAAAGAAAGAGATTGAGCTCAAATTGGCCTTCTGCATGCTTCAAATAAAAATCTAATTTTTCTTCCTCTGAAGTAGCTTTCCCAGTATTTATAATGTCTATTTTTAGTCGATCACTTTGAGATTGATAATGCTCTATAACTGTTTGAGGCAGTGTATGATCAAATACCACGAATCGGGTTGTATGTGCTTTCTCAAACTCATCTTCATTAAGCAAAATGATGATATTTGAAATACCTAACTTATCCAGTTGATATAGGTGACCAAAAGGAAGGTCAATGTATTCAACATTAGCGAAAATTACTGCGATTTTCATTTCATATTCTTAAAGGCCATAATGGGTTCGTTTAAGTATAGCCTAGGCGGGTAAGGAAATATAAAGTGCTGATGGCTTATAAAATAGCTTTATCTTTGAAGATATAGGGAAGGGGTAAACTGTTCTTGTATTTGTCATAACAAGAGTATTTACCCCTCGTTAGCTGTGTTGTTGGTGAGGAGCAATTCCAGCTTATTAAGCATCTAATCTTAATTAAAATCAAGAAACAATGGAGCATGATCAGAAACTTCATCATTCATGACAATGAACTGATTCACCACAATGTCTGGTGAGGTCAGAATATAGTCCGCATATTTCTCGGCTTTTTTATAATAACGAGTTCTTGTGGATTTAATATTGTTCATCGTAATCAGGTTGTTCATTCCTTGTTCAATTATGTGCATGCTTTCTGTGTCAGGTCTTAAGTTAAAATCGCCACATAAAATTTTAGGGGTATTGATGGTATCCATAAAATGACGGATACGATATGACTGATTGATTCGCTCGGGAGTATCCTTTTTTCCTTGCCCATTCCAAAGACCATGTACATTGAGAATGGAGTAAATTTTTTTATTGATTTCGCATTCAACCCATTGCAAGTTTCTAGGATGGTTTAATCCTATTCCTGGATAATGTTGTTTTTGATGAATATTAATATCTCCCTCTCCTAAAATATCAATATTATTTTTTAATAACATCGCTACGCCATATACATTTTCAACAGCAGGTTTAAAAATAGCAAAATGATTAGGAAGAAGTCGTTGTAGATCGGCAAAAATATTTAAACTAAGTTCTCTATCTTCCTTAGTTATTTTTCGGTGAGCGTTGTAATACACTTCTTGCAGGCAAAATATATCAACATCACGATGCTCATTGATAAATTTTAAAAGGGGGTTTCTTATATGTCCTCCCCATAAATTTAAAGTAATTAATTTCATTGATCATTGAGTCCCTTGCATTCGTTATATTCTAGATATTTTACCTCATCGATTGAGACTCGTTTGGACTTCTCATTATCTCGTATACGACGGTAAAATATTTATTGTTCCTTTTTAGATTCCTGAAGATATCTGTAATGTAAATCGTGTACTTTTTTAGTTAACTCTTCGAACCCTATATTATTAATAATAATATCATCTGCATTTTCTAAACGTGTATCCGAATCGGGTTGAGTTGATAAAATAGCCTGAGCCTGTTCTTTACTGGATTGATCTCGTTGCATTAGCCGTGATATTTGTGTTTCTCTGGGCGCACATACAAGCAACGTTCGCTTGATATAAGGATAAGTTTTTTTTGTGATAAGCAAGGGGATTTCTATGACACAATAAGGTGTGGTACATTCATCAACCCGCTTTTTAATTTCTTGTCGTATAAGAGGATGTAATAGTTGCTCAAGCCAATGCCGCTCTTTATGGTTAGAAAAAATGATTTTTCTTAATTTATTACGATCCAATTCGTGATCTTCTTTAAGAATGCTACGACCATAATGTTCAACAATTTTTGTGTATGCATCTTTGTTCTTTTGGGTCAGTTCCCTCGAAATTTTATCAGCATAAATTACTTCCATACCGAATTTGGAAAAAAGTTCTGCAACAGTAGTTTTCCCACTCGCTATATCACCAGTTATTCCAACACAATAAACCATATTTTATATCTCATTTTGATTAATACATGTTACTACATTCATATAACAAGTATAAGGCACTGGACTTTTATGTTTGCAGAATGCTAGGGCAGCCAATGCAGCATCTTCGCGATTTGGATAAAGATTACTTCGCCATGATAATGCTTCCCTGTCAAAAGCGGTACATCGCCACATGGGCATGACATTGATACCGTCAATAAATCGTATGCAGCTCATCTTAGTTGTTTTACAGGTAGCTGGCGCTTTGCTGTTTTTTTTACATTCCGCATAAGATAGATTTAAAGCTATTTTTTGATAAGGACTTTGTGAAGACCATTTGGCATGAGTCGCATCATGAGCGAAACATTGCCAATAATTACCTTCTGTATTTAATGGTTCAGCAAAACTTGATATTGATATTCCTAAAAGCAGCAAAAAATACCATCCTATGTTCTTATTCATTTTTCTCCCCCTGAAGCAGTTCAATTAATTGTTCCACATACAAGGCCTTTGAAAAAAACCAACCTTGAAGGAATCGAACGTCGTTTTGTAATAAATAGTCGTGTTGCTCTTTGGTTTCTACACCTTCTGCAATAATAATTAAATTAATTTTTTTTGCTAAATGAATTATTGCATCATTTAGTGTTTCTGCGATGGCCTTCGTACCAATTGCATGTACAAATAATTTGTCGATTTTAAGATAATTAAAAGGATAATATTGTAGATAGCTGATGCTTGAATGTCCTGTTCCATAATCGTCTATAGCCAGTGAATAACCGGTTTTTCTAAGCTCATGCATCCTGTTGATATAAATTTTATTATTCATATCAAGTAAATAACGCTCAGTTATTTCCAATAATATTTGTTTGGGTGAAATAGAATAGTGCTGTACAAGTTTATAAAACTTGGGAAAAAAATGACTATCAGTAAAATGTAGGGCACAAATATTAAAAGATAAATAGAACGTAGGCTGATTTTTTAAGATATTTTTAGCTTCTTTAAATGCTATTTCAATAATTTGTAATGTTATCGGGACAATTAACCCTGTATTTTCAGCTTCTTCTATGAACAGATCAGGCATTATAATTTCATCATAATTATCCTGCCATCTTAATAGTACTTCAGCTCCTGAATAGGTCCCGCATTCTGCATCAAATAATGGTTGGTAAACAGGGTAAAATTGTCTGCCGCGAAGCGCTTGTTTTATTGCTCCATGCAAAGAATAATGTTGAATAAAAATATTCTTAATGACAAAGTATAAAAAAATTGAAAATACCAAAACATCGAGAGCGAGCAGGATTTGATTAAACCACAGACTATTCATCATTACTTGCTTGGGTTCAGATACTATGAGTAAAACTCCATTAAGACTTGATAATTTGGCTGTGGCAAATACTCTTTCTGATGCGAAAGATGAGTCAGATGATAAATGACTTATCAACGATTCGTCGTTTACTTTTCCTACTTGAATCAGTTCTTTTTTCTTATTTACATCATACAGGGTGACTGTGCGTGAAACACTATCTGGCGTTTTCAACATATTTTCCAGCATCGAGGACATGATAACTACCTCTACCTGATAATCACCAATTTTTTTTTGTATTGCATAAATTGGATGATTAAACATAGGTGTTGTTAATGGCCCAATAATCATCTGATGTAGATTACGACTCAGGAGAAAGGTCTGATTGTAAGGTAAGGTGGAACATATGATTTGATGTTTTAGATTACGTATGGCTAATCCAGAGATTTGTGGATGATTGATAACGATGTGTTGTAAATAAGGAATAATATCGGCTGAACACGATAGCTTATTCTCTTGATCAGATGGAATTTGATATGAGCTTTGAAATATATCATTTATAAGGTGATCGACCTTTTGTGACAGTTTATTGCTTACTTCGGTAACTAAGGTGAAAGAATTGGTGACGTTATTATGCCAATTGACATATGAAAAGACTGCAAGCAAAAAAATGGTGAAAAATATCCAGAATAATTTGAATCGTTTGTAGACAAAAAATGTCAGGTTTCTGCATATTTTTCGCATAATTATGGTGTTACATAGGCTCCCTTTATAGAGTGTAGTGTGATTTCTGCTAATTTCCCAATTACTTCATGACTTGTATTTAACGGTGGAAGCCAGTAAAGCGTATTTCCTATCGGTCTTATTAATGCACCATGATTTAATGCCTGCTGATAAACTTTATTCCCTATACGATCATGTCCTATTTCCTCAAGATCCGCTGCGACAACTGCGCCAACTCCCCGAACATTGCTTAACCTGCCTGAAATTTGAGCTATTTCAGTCAAAGTAGTAAACATATAATCACCAAGGTTTTGAGCATGCATCAGTATTTTTTCTTCATGCATTACACGCATGGTTGCCAATGCTGCGCTCACTGCGAGTGCGTTGCCGCTATAGGTGTGTGAGTGAAGAAACGATTTACCGCTGGCATAATCAGCGTAAAAAAGCTCAAAAATAGAGCTATCAATCATGATACAGCTTAAAGGAATGGATCCCGAAGTTAATCCCTTGGATAGACAAATCAGATCCGGTTCTACATCAGCATGGTGTGAGGCCAGCCATTGGCCTGTACGTCCCATCCCCGTCATTATTTCATCAGCAATAAGATAAATATCTTTGCTTTTAGCCCAGGATGAGAGTTTTTTAAGAAAGTCGGGGCTATAGCACAACATTCCTCCTGCGCCTTGAATCAACGGCTCAACAATAATGGCGCAGACTTTGTCGCTAACTGCTTCTAATTCTTTTTCTACTGCAGGCCAATACGAATCACAATCATTCCATAAAAGATCTTTTTTGCCAGAGATATAAGGAATATTTTGAATAAAATGACACGTTAGACCAAATGAAGTGTAGGGTGATTTATAAATGCCTAAATCACTGATACTCATTGCACCTAAAGTTTCTCCATGATATCCATTTTTAAGGGCGATAAATTGATTCTTCTCTGTGAAGCCTTTAATTTGACTTGCATGAATTGCCAGTTTCATTGCTATTTCAACTGCACTAGAACCATCACTGGCAAAGAAAGTATGTTGTTTTTTTGTAATTTTTGCAAGCTCTTCTGCCAACTCAACAAGTTGGGTATGTGTCGTATTTGCTGCAATAACATGTTCAAAATGATTCAGTTGTTCTGTTATTGCTGACATTACAGCCGGATGGCCGTGTCCTAATGATTTACACCACCAACTGGAAATGGCATCAATCAAAGGTCCTTTATTGGTGTAAAGATAACTGCCTTGCGCTTTTTCAACAAGCAGTGGAGGGCAGGTTTCAAAATCCTTCATTTGGGTGCAGGGGTGCCAAAAATGTTTCAAATCTCTACTAATTAATTGATGTACGTTAACCATTTTTAAAATTTTGGTTGACAAGATTAGGAGGCACTTTATCATGTTCGCTATCTAAATAAAATGAGAAATATGGATGTAGCTGGATTTTGCTTCGCTTTGCCTAAGATAGAGGAGCATCATTTTTATCCGGACTATGAATTGGTGCAGTGTCCCTCTTCCCAAGTCCAGTGTGGGAGCTCTACCTAGTAGCACAATGTTGTGATACGAAATTACAGACTACGATGGGGATGAATCCCGGATTTCTCAGAGCCGCATCAAGACTACATTGTTTTTATTTCCTTAATAGGAGGAACTGTTGTGACCCAAACTAAGAAGCACTGGTCTATTTCTGAAATTACAGCTCTTTATGAGCAACCATTTAATGATTTGTTGCACCAGGCGCATGCTGTACATAGAGAATATCATCAGCCTAATTCATTACAATTTGCCACTCTGCTCAGTATTAAAACAGGTGCTTGTCCTGAGGACTGCGGTTATTGTTCACAAAGTGGCCATCACAAAACTCATGTAGAAAAAGAAAATTTAATGTCAGTTGCTGAAGTATTAAAAGCAGCTCAGGAAGCTAAAGAGGGTGGTGCCAAACGTTTTTGCATGGGAGCCGCTTGGCGTTGTCCACCAGATAAGGCGATGAATGAATTACAAGAAATGATTAAAGGGGTGAAGTCTTTAGGTTTGGAAACGTGTATGACTTTAGGAATGTTAAATCAAGAGCAAGCTGCTTGTTTAAAAGAAGCCGGTTTGGATTATTACAATCATAATATCGACACATCACCTTCTTATTATGAGAAAGTAGTAACGACACGCAAATTCAGCGAGCGATTGGATACATTAAATAATGTGCGAGAAGCCGGAATTAATGTATGTTGTGGTGGTATTTTAGGTTTAGGAGAGACACGCGAAGATCGTATTGAATTTTTATTAACTCTAGCCAACATGGAAACTCCTCCTGAAAGTGTTCCTATAAACCGTTTAATTCCAGTAGAAGGTACACCTCTTGCGAAAGCTCAGCCAGTCGAAGGGATTGAGTTAGTTCGTACGATTGCAACTGCTCGAATACTAATGCCTAAAAGCGTCATTCGTTTGACCGCTGGAAGAACAGAAATGAGTGATGAATTACAAGCACTTTGTTTCTTTGCCGGAGCGAATTCTGTATTTATTGGTGATAAATTATTAACAGAAGAAAATCCTCAACGAGTAAAAGATAAAACCCTTTTTAGCAAGCTAGGTTTAACTGAGATGGTTTAAATGGCTATAAGTCAGAAGATTAAAGATTATACGAATCAGCTAGCTCAAGGAGGCCTATTAAGGAATAGGACAATAAACGCTGATGATCCGTCATTAATTCATTTTGACAGTAATGATTATTTGTCGCTAGCTAGGCACCCACGTATTGCAGAAGGATACCAGCGAGGGTATGCGCTTTATCCTTGTGGAAGTGGTGCCTCAATGTTGTTAAGTGGTTATCACCCCAATCATCGGGCAGTTGAAGAGGCATTTGCTAATTTATTGGCTGTAGATGATTGTATTTTATTTTCTTCAGGATATGCAGCAAATCTTGCAGTTACTGCCTTACTTGGGCAATTAAAGGTCCATTGCTTTATAGATAAAGAAATACATGCATCAATTTACGATGGTTTAGGTCTATCACAAGTAAACTATACACGCTATCTGCATAATAATTTAAATGACTTAGACCGTAAATTAATAACTTATGCCAATGGCTCCGCATTAATTACGGAGGGAGTTTTTAGCATGAGTGGCCAAATGGCACCTTTGGCTAAACTGTCCTCTCTGTGTAGTACGAACCAAAGTGCACTCTTGGTTGATGAGGCTCATTCTTTTGGGCTCTTAGGCACTCAGGGAAGGGGGGCAGTAGCGTATCATGGTTTAACTCAAAACGAAGTTCCGTTGAGGATTATTCCTCTAGGGAAAGCCTATGCTGCTCAAGGTGCACTGGTTGCTGGTAAAGCAGAGTGGATCTATGCTTTATTACAAGCCGGTCGCTCTGTTATCTATTCAACTGCCATAAGCCCTGCTTTAAGTTATGGCTTGTTGCATGCATTGGAATTTGTAGTTAATGCTGAAGATAGAAGGTCGAAATTAACACAACTCATTACTTTATTTCGATCCTATATGAAACAATCTCCTCTAAAGTGGTCTGATTCTATTACCCCAATTCAGCAACTTCAATTAGGTTGTCCGCATTTAGCATTATATTATGCTCGTGAGTTGAAGAAAAAAGGAATTAGCTGTTGTGCAATAAGAAGGCCTACAGTCAGTACCAAAGCATCCGGTTTGCGTGTCATTTTGAATTACAATCATACTCCAGAACAGATCCGGGAGTTATTTAATCAATTAAGTGTTATTTATGAATATAAACATCAATAGTTATGGAAAAGGATTCCCTATTGTGTTTCTGCACGGATGGGGATTTGACAGTCGAGTTTGGTTGCCATTAGTGCTTAAACTGTCCATGGAGTATCAGCTCATATTAATTGACTTACCAGGATTTGGTCATAGTCCAATCATGGACTGGGATTCATTTAAAAGGTTTTTAGTGAGCCAATTACCCCCACAATTTGCATTAGTAGGTTGGTCTATGGGGGGCTTATATGCCATCCGTTTTGCATTAGAAGAACCTGAACGAGTACAGTCTCTTATTAACGTGACTTCATCACCCCGATTTTTGCAGGCGGATCGATGGCCAGGTGTTTCTCATGATGTTTTTAAAAATTTTTATAAAAAATTATTAGAAGAGCCAAAGGGTACTTTAAACGAATTTATGGAACTCAATGGATTAACTACTCATGATCGAGTGCATCATCTCCCTAATAAACTTCCATCTCCAGAAGGGTTGAAATTAGGTCTTGAAATTCTAGAAGATTGGGATTTACGAGAGGAGCTGAAAGAGTTTGCCAAACCCACATGTTTTATGTTTGGTCGGCTTGATCCCATTGTTTCCATTAAAACAATGAGTTCGATGCAACTGAATTATCCCAAGTTTCATTATTATCTGTTCAAACGAGCGGCACACATGCCTTTTTTATCTCATATGGATTTATTTATCGAAGAAATCCGAGGATTTATTCAATGAAGCGATTTTTTATTACGGGTACTGATACAGATTGCGGTAAAACCTATGTAACAGCAAGTCTGTTACATTATTTTTCATCGGCAGCAGCAATTAAACCGGTAGCAAGTGGATGCATGGAAATAGAAAATAAACTGGTGAACAGTGACGCGCAGCATTTACAAAAAAACAGCAAGATAAGCATCCATATGGATGTAATCAATCCCTGGCGATTTAAAGCTCCTGTTTCCCCTCATATTGCGGCACAGAATGAGGGAGTGCGTTTAAGCGTTTCTGAAATAGCAGAATATTGCCTTAATTTGCAGCTGGAGGGTATTGAAACATTATTCATTGAGGGTGCGGGTGGGTTAATGGTGCCGCTAAATGACAATGAAACATGGATTGATTTTTTAAAGATTACTAAGGTCCCTGTTATTTTAGTAGTTGGCATGAAATTAGGATGTATTAATCACTCGTTGTTAACAGAAGCTGTGTTGCATGCAAATAACATTCAATGCACGGGCTGGATTGCAAATTGCATTGACCCAAACATGAACGCTTTATCAGCTAATATTGACACATTAAAGCAAAAACTTACTGCCCCTCTTTTGGCAGTGCTACCATTTGCTGGTGACATTACAATGATTGATTTTTAATAGCCCAGATTAATACCAGGGTTATGTAGGAGGTCGTTTTTTTTTCCTTTTACTTGTTGTTTCCATGACACTATTGTATGTTTATCAAGACATTCATCAATGAAAGGGATAACTATGTTAATACGAGATAAATTAGTGCAATCAGTAATGACTGCTTTTTTTGTTTTAGTTGCAACTGGAAGTTCAGCAGCTGACAACAACGATACAAATTCTACAACTGAAAAATGTTATGGAATTGCTAAAAAAGGAATGAATGACTGTGCTACTGCAACAGCTTCATGTGCTTCCTCTGCAACGAAAGATAAACAAAAAGACGCTTTTATTTTATTACCCAAAGGACTCTGTGAGCGGATAGTTGGTGGTAGTCTCAAGCCTGAGTAAAAATTTAAAATAAATTATTTCAAATTCTCATTAAAAAAAGGAAGTTAATAATGAAAAAAATTTTAGGAGGCTTGTCCTCATTATTGTTTATGGTATTCACTTTTTCTACGTCGCCAATTCATGCCGCACCAGAAACGTATACATTGGATAAAAACCATACTTTTGTGTTGTGGAGCATTGATCACTTGGGCTTTTCTACTCAATATGGTAAATGGTATGGAACAGGTCAACTGATTCTAGATAAAGAGAATCCAAGTCAAAGTAAAGTCAACGTGAAGATTGATGTTGCGGATATGATTACCGGTATTCCAGAGTTGGATAAACATTTAAAAAGTAAGTTGTTTTTTGATACGGAACATTTTCCTACTGCGACTTTTGTCAGTAATAAGGTAACTCCCAAAGGCGATAATAAAGCAACTGTTGATGGTACCTTAACTTTGCGTGGTGTGAGTAAACCTGTGGTATTGGATGTTACCTTAAATAAAGAGGGAATGAATCCAATTAGCAATAAGATGTCGGTTGGCTTTACAGCTACTACCACTATAAATCGTTCTGATTTTGGGATAAATGCTTTCCTGCCTTCTGTAGGTGATAAAGTAAACCTTTCAATTGGGGCAGAAGCATATCAGGATAAGAAATAGGGACTTCTCATGCAAATCAAAAATAGTGCAACTCACTTTGGTATTGTTACTATAGTATTTCATTGGGTTATTGCTTTGTTAATTATTGGGTTGTTAGTGCTGGGGTTGTACATGGTCTCTTTACCATGGAATCCCCAAAGATTGAAATTCTATGGATGGCACAAAGAGTATGGTTTACTCGTCCTTTTTTTGGCATTTTTTAGAATTATTTGGCGTCTGAGCAATGAACAACCTGAGCTTGCCTTGCCTTTGTTGGAAAAAATTGCTGCACGCAGCATGCATTGGGCTTTTTACTTGTTTATGTTTGCCATGCCAATTACTGGTTGGTTAATTACTTCAGCTGCTGGATTACCTGCATCATTTTTTGGATTGTTTACCTTACCTAATCTTATAGCACCAGATGACAGTAAAAGAATTCTATTTGAATGGATCCATGAATGGTTGGGGTATGCGCTCATCGCAGCAATTGTTATGCATAGCGCAGCTGCTCTTAAACATCATTTTATTAATAAGGATGATATATTACGGAGAATGTTCCCATGAAAATGATAAAGTTTCTTTTCGTTTTATTTTTTTTGAATACTGCCTATGCAAATGCCTTACCTGAATGGACTCTTGTTCCCAGTGAAAGCAGTATAAGTTTTACAGCAACACAAAATAATGCACCTGTTACTGGTTCATTTAAAGAGTTTACCGCAACAATAAATGCTGATCCTGCACATTATCAAGACAGTAATGTCGATGTGGTAGTGAATATTAACTCCCTTACAATGTCATACGCAGAAATAACTTCAATTTTACTCAGCTCCGATTGGTTTAATGCCAAAGAATTTCCCAAAGCTGAATTTAAATCAACCAAGTTTACTAAAAAGGATGATAAAAATTATGAGGCTGCTGGAACATTAACCATAAAAAATAAATCACTGCCCGTAGTTCTTGCTTTTACAGCAGTTGAATCACCTAAAGATCATCTGCTTGTTGAAGGACATACCACAGTGAAACGATTAGACTTTGGTATAGGGCAGGGCGATTGGTCAAGTACTAGTGAAATAAAAAATGAAGTGACCATAAACTTTAAAGCGGTTGCTGTACTTAAAAAATAATTGCATTACAGTAAATAGAAACCATAAAGTTATAGTCTGGACAGTGTTCCAGACTTAATTTAATGAAGAGACCAGGGGCGATTCACTCTACGCTCGTGATTGAAGAATAGACTAAGCATCACGCTTTAAATACCATTTTTTCTTTAATTCAAGAAACTTGGCCTTTTGTTTTTCATTTAAAAGTGAAAACATCTGATGTTGCATCATTATTCTATTTTTTAACATAGAGCCTCTGATTTTACTTATTTTCTCTATTAAAGAATCAAGTTTTGCTTCATCAATTTTATTTGATTGAATCATAGAGTTAATTTGACTACGTAGTAATCTGAGTTGACCATAGTTTTCTTTGAATGCAGCTCTAGCTTTTTCTTTATATGCTTTAATTTTAGCTTTTTGATCAGCAGTGAGGTTCAGTTCTTGGGCTAATCTATCGAACCGGTGATGAGAATTACAGTGTTTTGAGCCACCAATACACGCAAAACTTGGTTGACCAAATGTTAGTACAAATAAGACGGTTGATAACCAGAGAATTTTTTTACTCATTATCCATTCCTCATAATAATTATACCAACTTTCCTGTTGTGTCTTATGGTATTTAGGATGACCTTATTGGAGTATAGACTATAGAGTGAATAAATACAGTATGTTAGCGGTAATTGAAATAGGAAAATCGCGATCTATTTTTGCCAAGAGATCAGGTTATGCATGTATTGGCTCAACCCCCTAATTTTCTTCCTTATAGGTGGTGTTGGACATGATTGGGGCAATTGAGAAGAGGGATGAGCTAATTTTATTTTTTTATCTTTTGTAAGATTAAAAATTAGTGCATCATGGCAAAGCGTTTTAAGTTCTTTAATTAATCTTTGCGTGCAGTCATCTTGTTTATGATTCTTAATATTAACTAAAATATTATTAAATTGTATGATACTAAATTCGTTTTCTTGATTAAAACAATTCAAAATAAGCTCAAGGTCTTCTCTTTTGGAATGATTCTTATCTCTGATAAAGGATCGATAAGGGATTTGGGGTATTTTTTGAATGTTTTCTTCCACTTCTCTTTTAATCTTTAAAAAAGAAGTGGGTAAGCTCAAAGCAAGTTCCTTTTGTCGGGCAGCAAGTAATTTCGATCGCGAACTTTGTAATTTTTTTCCAGAATCTAACCAGGAAGAATCATTTAATTCACCCTCATCAACACCAAGAAACTTGAGCATTCCCAAAACATTTTCATGCAAAGGGATAGAGTTTTGTGAGCAAAAGGCTTTTTGTAAGCCATAATGATTAAACGAGTGGGGTTGGATTTCTTTGCTGAATTTATTAGCATCGACCACATAGCCATGAAATAGAGCATTCGATATCTGTATTGGGCCCGTAGTACATACAACAATGGATTTAAGATAAAGGTCTCGCTCTTTTTTCATTAAATAAGTTAAAAACTTATCATCATTTTTTTCTAAAATTCGTTTAATTAAGGAATATTCTTTACTAAAAAATAAATATTTTATTAAATTCAGTTGAATCTGAAGATCTTTTCTCAATCTTTTTATCACTTCTTCGTGAGTTTCTTGGGGATATATTTTATTAAAATCTAAAAATTTATTTTTATCCGCCATCACTTCATTAATGTATTTTCTGATTCTTAATGAAGAAGTAGATGTATCGGGTGGGCTAATTTCTTTAGATTTTGCTATATAGAGTGACTCAGAACGATTTTTCATGAATTTTAAGAGATAACGATTTATAAAGTTGTCTTCGTTTAATTCAGCTTCTGTGCGCTCAATGAAGTCGGTATCATAATGAGAAAGCCGGGCAATAAGTCCACGTTGTACACGCTCAATATCATTTTGCGCTGCTATGGCGTCTACTATAGCGACAAAATCATTATTTGCGAGAATAAATTCTTTTCTGCCCATTCTTAAACTACCAATATTGAGTAATATTGGCATTTCAGTTGGAATAAGTTGCGGAAGATTTGTCGTATCAATTGGAAAATCAAAATCGGTATAAGTTCCATTTTTAAATATTGGAGACAGCCATCTTAAAATATCACTAGCAACAGCTAAATTTCCCCCCATTTTTAAATTACAAATTTCGTCTTTATAAAATTGGTACAATTTTTTTTCGTTATCTGTTTGAAGGGAGGGGCGAATTGTGTTGGCATCAATTAAATTAATACGATGTTCCCTACAAAATTCGTGTAGCGCATTAACTGATGTCTGAGTGAGTAAGCTGGATTCGTACACTAAGTGAATTGTATCGTTACTATTTTTTTCACGCATTTCAATAAGACGAATTTGATTCTCCAAATTCATAAACGCGTTTGGATTATTGCTTAACCAGATTTTTACATGTAATTTTGGGTTATATTGATACATTTTTTTTCTTTATTATTTGAGTTCAATAAATTACCGCATATAAAAAGCCAGTTCTTTTATATTTCAGTACAACGAAAACAGGGCTATTAATAAAAAGCTTAGCACAAGTTAAAAAAAATGATTTGTCACTAAATTCGATTGATGAATTTTCTCTAATATGATATAAATGACGCGCTTTAAATACACACACGGTTCGGCACATACGATAGGGTCCCAGCAAGGGTTTCGTATGGGAAACGTGGAGGAATAACCCTGGAGATAAAAAAATGAATGTAAGTATGCGTGAATTACTCGAAGCAGGTGCTCATTTTGGACACAGAACTCGATTTTGGAATCCTGAAATGGGTGAGTATATATTTGGATCTCGTAACAAAATCCATATTATCAACCTTGAAAAAACGATGGTAATGCTTAACGACGTAGTAAACTATGTTGGCAGATTAGCATCTAATAAAGCAAAAATTCTGTTTGTAGGTACCAAAAGAGCAGCGCAAGAGAGTATTCGCGAACATGCGAAACGTTGTGGCATGCCTTATGTTGATCATCGTTGGTTGGGCGGTATGTTAACCAACTATAAAACAGTACGTCAGTCTATTTTTCGCTTGAAAGAATTAAAAGAAATGAAAGAAAAGGGATTATTTAATGGAATGATTAAAAAAGAAGCATTAATGCTGACGCGTGAACTTGAAAAATTAGAAAGAGGCTTAGGTGGTATTGAGAACATGGGCGGTTTGCCTGATGCCTTATTTGTTGTTGATGTTGGTTTCGAACATATTGCCGTTGAAGAAGCTCACCGTTTAAGAATCCCCGTTATTGGTATTGTTGATACAAACAATAGCCCAAGAAATATTGATTACATTATTCCTGGTAATGATGACTCTATGAGAGCAGTTGATATCTACGTACGTTGTGTTGCTGATGCAATTTTAGATGCAAAAGGCACTAATACAGTAGGCGTAGGTTCTTCTGATGCTGAATTTGTTGAAGTAGTTGAACAAACCAGTGATGCAGAAAAAGCTGGGGAATAATTAAAATTTAAAATATAGGGGGCCGGGTGTCAGAACACCTCAATTTGCCCCCTTTTTGCTATACGGAGAAATGAAAATGTCAATTAGTGCGAGTTTAGTCATGCAGTTACGTGAACGTACCGGTGCTGGCATGATGGAATGTAAAAAATTTCTAATAGCAACCAATGGTGATATTGAGGCTGCAATTATTGAAATGCGTAAAGCAGGTCAAGCAAAAGCAGATAAAAAAGCAGATCGTGTTGCCGCTGAGGGTGTGGTAGTTATTGCACGTTCCGCAGATGGACGTAGTGCAGTAATGCTTGAAATTAATAGTGAAACCGATTTTGTTGCTCGTGACGAGAACTTTACTAACTTTGCTAGCAAGGTCGCTGAAACTGCATTAAATAGTTCTGCTACTACAATTGCCGAATTGTCCGCAATTACCCTTGCATCTGGAAATACCGTAGAACAAGCTCGTCAAGAATTAGTAGCGAAAATTGGCGAAAACATTAAATTAAGACGTCTAGAGCGCATGTCATGTGACACCGGGGTAATTGGTCATTACTTACACGGTTCAAGGATTGGTGTTATGGCAGCTCTGAAAACAGGTGATGAAGAACTTGCCAAAGACATTGCTATGCATATTGCTGCCAGCAAGCCAATTGTTGTAAGCCGAGATCAAGTTTCTGCTGAGGCTATTGAAAATGAGCGTGAAATTTTTACAGCTCAAGCAAAAGAAAGTGGCAAACCACAAGAAATTATCGATAAAATGATTGAAGGTCGAATCAATAAATTTATTGATGAAGTAAGTTTATTAGGTCAGCCATTTGTTAAGAACCCTGACATTAAAGTGGGACAACTTTTAAAAGAAAAAAATACAGAAGTACTTTCTTTTATACGCTATGAAGTTGGTGAAGGTATAGAGAAAAAAGAAGATAACTTTGTTGAAGAAGTGATGGCTCAGGTTCGTACATGATGAATGAAAGTCACCCAACATTAAAATACAAACGTATTTTACTAAAATACAGTGGCGAAGCCCTTATGGGCAAGTCACAATTCGGTATTGATCCCTCGGTTCTGGATACTTTAGCCAGGGATATTGCCGAATTAATTAAGATGGGCGTTGAAGTTGGTCTCGTATTAGGTGGTGGTAATTTATTTCGTGGTAAGGCACTTTCTCAAGCAGGGGTTGGACGTGTAACTGGTGACCATATGGGGATGCTGGCTACAGTAATGAATGCTTTAGCGGTGAGAGATGCTTTAGAACGAATTGATATGCCAGCGCGTATTATGTCAGCTATTCCCATGCTGGGAGTCGTTGACCCTTATCATCGCCGTAAGGCAATTACACATTTGCGCACCGGACACGTTGTTATTTTCGCAGCAGGAACAGGAAATCCTTTTTTCACTACGGATACAGCGGCTTGCTTAAGAGCCATTGAGATTGGCGCTGATGTGGTATTAAAAGCAACTAAAGTCGATGGTGTTTATTCAGAAGATCCCTTTAAAAACCCTAATGCCAAACGATATGATTACTTGACCTATATCGAAGTATTAACGCAAGGCTTAGAAGTAATGGACTCTACTGCAATTTGTCTTTGTCAAGATCAAGGCATGCCATTGCAGGTTTTTGATATGACTGCACCTAATGCATTGAAAAGAATTGTATCTGGAGAACGCGTAGGAACTATAGTCGGAGCTAATCATGATTAATGAGATTAAGCAAGATTCAGAAAAGCGAATGAAAAAAACTATTGAAGTATTGCACACAGACCTAACAAAAATTCGCACCGGAAGAGCGAATGTTGGTTTACTTGATCATGTGCAAGTTGACTATTATGGAACGATGACTCCATTGAACCAAGTAGCTAATATTACTGCCAGTGATTCTCGTACCATATTAGTTACCCCATGGGAAAAATCTATGGTATCAGCTGTAGAGAAGGCAATTTTAACCTCTGATTTGGGTTTGAATCCGGCTACAGCAGGTTCTGCGATTCGTGTCCCTATGCCACCTTTGACTGAAGAACGAAGAAAAGAGTTAATCAAAGTTGTTCGTAATGAAGGCGAGCAAGGAAAGGTATCTATTCGTAATATCAGAAGAGATGCAAATAATCAATTAAAAGAATTAGTTAAGGAAAAGGCTATTTCTGAAGATGATGAGCGTCGAGCAACTGAAGTCATTCAAAAACTAACCGATAAATATATTCTGGAAGTAGATGCATTATTGGCTGAAAAAGAAAAAGATTTAATGGAAATTTAAATGAAGTGACAGCTTGAGGTGAATAACCTCAAGTTGTAATAAATTTTTTAATGCAATTGTTACTCAAAAAAAGTACAAACTACTTTATTTAATTTGTTAATTTAGTCATGATAAAGAATCTCAATTAAGTTTTTTTATTGATTAATAGAAAAATAGCTTAATAAATTTCTCTTAAATGCTTCTGAAAATAATTTTTGGAGGTTCCTTATGAAGTATAAAGTTGTAATTTTTGGCAAAAGTGGTAAAACCAAACTGGCTCATAAAGTTGCTCAAACAAAAATTGATTTTGCAGAAGAGACTTCCCCTACCTTAAGTGCTGATTTTTTCTCTCGGCAAATGGATTCCAATAATATTGTAGACCTATGGGATATATCTGGAGAAGAGCGATTTAAACAAATTAACCCATATTATTATAAAGGGGCTGATGTAGGTTTATTTTGTATTGATTTAACCGAAGAAATTGACGAGCAAGAACTTGTTAAAAGTATCCAGCAGTTTCGTAAATTTGCTCCCCTTGCTCCAATTATCTGTGTTGGCACAAAATCAGATTCACCTAAAGCAAATCTTAACGCCTTAGAAAAAATTAACTCAAAGGAATTATTTGCCAATTTCATTACCACTTCAGCAAAAAACGGGGAGAATATCGAGGAGCTTTTTAATCTAATCCGCGCTCACTGTGAAGCGAAACTGCTACTGTCGTGGACTGAGGCTGTTATAAAACTAAAAGAAGGTATAAAAAATCTGCCAAAGACAAAAAAAGGCTTGATGGATATTGAATTGGAAGAACTGTCTAAAATTATATTGGACTTGAAAGGTACCCCAAAAAATAAAGCTAAGGCCATCGATAGTTTTATAAAGAATAGTGACATCATTTTAGCAGGTGAGAATCCTAATATCCTTAAAGCAGCACTTTCTGTTGCTGCAGCAGCTATTGTATTGATTGTAACCGCACTAATTGGCTTTACAATTGGGGTTGCGTGTAGTTGGTGGGCTGGTCCAGGCGCTTTTTTTGCGGGGATATTAAGTGGTTATACTGCTGCTGTAACTGTTGCTTCTTCGAGCGTAGTGTCAGGGGTTATCGCGGGAGGTGTTACTGCATTTGGTTTATTTAAGCCTTCTAAAGAAATGGAAGCGCTTGATAAATTTACTGCAGAAGTATCTTCTTGGAATACAGCAGTGGTTTTATAGTCAGAAACGTTAACTTTGGCAATATCCTTTTGGTGCAGATGCACTTATAATCTATTACATATTATGTCGCTCGATTATATCTTGAAGTCATTACTGCTACTGCTACTGCTATCTATACATGGAACTATACACTCGATTATATGGAAGAGGTGGAAATTCAAAATTTTTCTTGGTAATGAGATCGATACAACATTCAACTACAGATTTTTCGTAGCGTATTCCAGCACCTTCGCATAATTCATTTAGGGTATCTTCTACTGAGTTTTTAGGGCGGTATGGACGATGAGAACTCATGGCTTCGAACACATCTGCAACCGACACAATTTTTGTTTCAAAACGAATTTCATCAGCCTTTAATGCGTCCGGATAGCCAGAGCCATCTAAACGTTCATGATGGTGCAAAATGATATCCGTAATTGTTTCTCCAAAAGTGACTCTATCTACAATCTGATAACCTACCTCGGGATGTATTTTGATAAAACGATATTCCAATTCAGTAAGTTTTGCAGGTGACACTAGAATTTCCATAGGGACGCGGGTTTTACCTATATCATGAATTAAGGCGCCCAGATAAATTTCATGTGTTTTTTTAGAGTTTAAGCCTAAACCTTTGGCTATTTCTTCAGAAAGCTTAGCAACTCGAAATTGATGACCTGCCGTATAAGGATCGCGCTGCTCTGCAATTAATGCTAATGATTCAATCGCTTTCTCTAACATATCTTGGAGAGTGTGTTTTGCCTGCCATAGAGACTTAGTCCTATTTTTCACTAAAACAGACAAATGTTCTCTATGCATTACCAATTCCTGATTATTTCTTTCAAGCATGTGTTTTTGAAATAAATTCTCGAAAATAATAGAGGTAGAAATTGTAAAGCTATTAATGATGGGGTCAAATAAGTTAAAATGATTAAAGTCACTAATTTTCACAACAATTAGTCCGTAAAAAAATTCTTTCGCAAATAAAGGATAAACTTGCATTTTTCTTTCTTCAAAAGTCTCACTAAGCTGAAAAAAATCAGATATGCTAAACATCCCATTTTTTAGATCGATTGTTCCAATAAATCTTGAGTGTAATTCTTTATCGCTTCGATCAATATTTTTGATAAGACATACCTCACACTCT
The DNA here is from genome assembly GCF_900635815.1 of Legionella cherrii. Lineage (NCBI taxonomy): Bacteria > Pseudomonadati > Pseudomonadota > Gammaproteobacteria > Legionellales > Legionellaceae > Legionella > Legionella cherrii. The sequence continues at coordinate 2,668,585 of NZ_LR134173.1, read as the reverse complement.
TGTACTCCGGGTATACTGCCAATAGTCTTCTCAAGGTAGGGTATAAACTGTTCTGTACGCGTAAAAAGAAAAAGTACGCTATGAGCAGCATAAAGTCTAAAGAGAATTTTTTCATTATCTGACAATTTATTATTATTCATTTTTCCATATTACTTTTGTAATTATGTAAAAATTCATCGGGTTTTATGTAAGCAGGATTTTTGACAATTTGCCCATGTACAAACATAAAAGGATGAACCTGCAAGACATCATAAATTAAGCCCCCATCAAATTTACTGACATCATACTGACAAACTGCTGTAACTGGATGTGTATCAAGAATAGTATTTATTAAGGCTTCATAGACTATTAATTGATCTGAACCAGGAATGTTTCTGCAAGACCAGGTCATTTCTCCTGAAAGACGAGAACCAGAAAAACCCGCTGCGATAGCATGTTCATAGTGAAGCTTAAGGCAAGATAGCATTTGTTCAGGTACAAATTTCCCATCTGGGCAATAAGTTGAAACCGCAGGAGTAATTTCAACTTGCTTGCTTTCGGGTAACTCCACATTGAGCTCCGCCAACCAAACCCTTACCTCTTCTGGTGTCATTGTATCAACGAAATAACCTATTTGTTCGTTATTGATTATTCCCGACTCTATATACTTGGATATTACTCTACGTCTTTCCGCTTCATCTCGATAAATAAGACAGGCATGAGCACCGTGTTTAAAGTGTTTGTACCCAAATCCTAATGAAATATCATCATTATGAATATGACCCGTAGACATATTAATTTCCCTAATTAGATCTTTGTTAAAGTATAGCTAATAAAGTGCGTTCTGTCGGATACAATAGATTATGCTGGATGAAAGAAGGTTATAGAGAAATTTTTCTAAAATAGATTGCTAGTCGCTGCCAATTTGTTTGTATAAAATCTCCAACATAACCCCATGATTCAACCCAAATAATACGTTTAAAAGCAGACGTCTGTTTTATTTTATTCATGAACCATTCTTTGCTTTCGTCGGCAGCAAAAATTACCATATTCGAACTTTTACGTACTGGAATAACCAGGGTATGTTTAAATTGGTTCCTAACTAATTGAAAAATAGGATCTTGTTCTTTTGTATTGGCCAAGTTTATTGCCAAAAAACCATCTTCGGTGATTATTCTTTTGCATGAAGCAAAAAAATTAGCATCAGCGCATTCAGTTGGGAAATGGTTGGCGTTATATAGATCAATGATGAGATGATTGTATTTTTTTTTGCATTTTTCTATATAATCCTTAGCATTTTCATGGACAACTGTTAACTTTTTTAAGTGGTCTATCATAAAAAAGTGTCTTGCTATGTCAATCACTTCTTCACTATTATCTACGGCAACCAGAGGAACATCTTTTAACATCCACGCAACCCCCGCACCGCCTAATCCCAGCATACAGGTAACTCCAGGGTATTTTCGAGCCATTAATGTAAGTGCAGGAAGATAATATAAAACTGGCTTTTGCGGTTGATAACGGTTAATTACTGTTTGGAGTGCTGTACTTCCTAATGTAAGCCAACGATAACATAAATTTTGATACACTTTATAACCTGAAGGGGATGTGTGAATGCATCTACCGAACTTCGTTTTCCACATTTAGCGTGTATTCTCTAATTGAAAAGGATAAACGGAACCAAGTTTTAGAATTTGAGTTAATTCATCCAAGGCACAAAAACATTCTTCAATAAGCAGAGGATCAGCTAAATCTTTAGGAACTAACTCAGTACGATAATGCTTTAAAACCCACATTTCTAAAGTTTTTAATAATTTATCGTCGATTAATACGCCTTGATGCATGGCTTCAAGTTCTTCCTCATTCAAGGGAACACGCAATCTTAAGCAAGCAGGGCCGCCACCGTTTTGCATACTTTGTTTCAAATCAAGAAAATGTACCGAGTTAATGGGGTTCGAGTCATCAGCAAGTATTCTCTCAATGCATGCATTAGAACGAGGATTGTTTTGACACTCAAAGGGAGCAATAAGCATCATCGAGTTTGACTTTTTTAAACTAATAATTTGCGAATTAAAAAGATAGGTTGAAACAGCATCAGCAACACTAAGTTCCTTTTGTGGAATTTGAATAATAATTAAAGGAAAGGGAGCTTTTTCCTTTAATTCGTCCAGTATGGAATTTTGTTGATGAAACGCTTGCTCATGGACTAGAAAAACTGATTCATTGACTACAGAAATAACGTCATTATGAAAAACCCCTTGATCGATAGCAAGTGGATTTTGGCAAGCGAACACAACTTGGTTTTCCGATAACTGATGTTGACGTACAATCGCCTCAGATGCTTCTTGAGTTTGACGGGCTGGATATTTTATTGGACCAATGTTTGACTGATTTTTCCCTAAAGTTTTTTTCCCGTAAACAAAAAGATGAATTCCTGGTTGGCTGTAGTTTTGACAGAGACGACTATGATTTGCTGCACCTTCGTCCCCAGTAATCGTTGATCGTGGCAGAATCGCATGATGATGAAAATAATTTGGGTTAAAAAAAATTAGCTCCAGTAATTTTTTTGAAAAATCTGCCTCATGATGCCGATGTAAATTGCTTATGAGATTTGCGGCAGTAAAATGAACTTTATGGTCATGAGTATCCGTGCTTGGAGAAACGGTAGCTGCATTGGCTGCCCACATACTGGAAGCTGAATAACATGCACTAAGAAGTTCGGGTGCCTTTTTATAAGCTTTATTAATTTGCTCTTTCGGCGTACCGCAAAAACCCAATTGATGGAGTAGCTCTAGATTCGGACGTTGATGCGGTGGAAATAATCCTTGTTTTAGGCCCATTTCGTACAGTAAGCGCATCTTCTCTAATCCTTGCAGTGCGGCCGCTTGTGGATTGGAAATTGCCGCTGCATTATTAAAAGATGCAAGATTACCTGGTGCAATACCAGCATAATTGTGGGTAGGGCCAACAAGGCCATCCATGTTTAACTCATAAACATTCATTTTATATTCCATTTTAAATTCTAGCCGAATTACGCTACGCTAATTCGGCTACAATACACCAAAATCGCCAATACCTGGTACTATCTGTTCAGGCATGGTTAAAAGAGATTGTTCCATACTGGCTACGGGATAAGCGCAATAATCTGCAGCAAAGTAAGCACTTGGTCTGTGATTTCCACTTAACCCGACCCCGCCAAAAGGAAGACTACTGGCTGCGCCTGTGGTGGGTCTATTCCAATTAATTAAACCAGCTCGGACATGTTGATAAAATTGTTGATAATTCTGCTCATTATTACTAAATAAACCTGCGACCAAACCATAACGAGTTTGATTCGCCAAATAAATTGCATGTTCAAAGTCTGTGTACCGATATATTTGTACTAAAGGCGCAAAAATTTCCTCATCTGGTGGATTTTCAAAATGTGTCATATCTATGATGCCTGGTGATAGTAAACCTGTATACTCAGCAAGTAATGTCATCGGCAATAAAGAGATACCGCCTGACTCAGTCAGATTCTTTTGGCTATGAATGTGTTTAAGAGCTTGCACATGGCTTATAACTGGCCCCATAAATGGCTCTGGTTTTTGATCAAATGGGCCCACCTTGACTGATGTGCACATCTTGATAAAACGTTGCAAAAACTCATCACCTTGAGTGGAATCGGGGATGATAACACGTCGTGCACAAGTGCAACGTTGACCAGCAGTAATTATGGTAGAGAGTAATGTATGGTAAACTGCCGCTTCAAGGTCAGTAACTTCGTCAATGACTAAAGGATTATTTCCACCCATTTCAAGAGCTAAAATTACTTCAGGCTTATCCGCGAATTGTTGGTGAATACGTAACCCAGTGGCATAGCTACCGGTAAAATACACACCTTGAATGTCTTGTGCAAGTAAGACTTTTGCACAAGTTGCATCACCCTGTAAACAATTGATTACTCCTGGAGGCAGTTCGCTCTCATGCCAACATTGCATGACAAACTCGGCTACTGCAGGTGTATGTTCACTTGGTTTATAAAGAATAGTATTTCCTGCTAGAAGAGCAGGGACTATATGTCCATTACTCAAATGAGCTGGGAAATTAAATGCGCCAAGAACAACTACAATGCCGTGAGGTTTAAACCGAAGGCAGGCATTTGCTTCTGTTGTTTTGGTTATTTTTGTCCCGGTTCTTTCCTGATAAGCTTGGATGGATAAATTAATCTTCCCTATAACTGCATTGACTTCGGTATGTGCTTCCCATAAAGGTTTTCCAGTTTCTAATGCGATGAGCCGCGCCAATTGATCACGATTTTTTTCAATTTGCTTCGCAAATTTCTGGATGTAATTGGCACGTGTTTCGAAATCAAGTGCAGACCAGGGGAAAAGGGCTTGATGAGCAGCATGATAGGCCGAGGAAATTTCTTGTTGAGTTGCATTTGTCCCTTGCCAAAATAATGTACCATAAGCCGGATTTAGTGATTCCAGCGTAGTTCCATGTCCTTGAATCCACTGACCACTAATATAGTGTCCTTTACCATTCAATATTGATGATTTAATCATTTGACACTCCATTATCAAATAATACCGGAGCAACACGCAGTTGATTTCCACATTTAACTTGAAGGAGATTTGCTGTTTTTTTACTAATAATACAAGTATTATTTTCTCTGTTTATTAAGGCGCTATTAATGGTTGCACGAAAATCCAATTGGGTATTTGCTAATAAATAGTTCGTGCTGCTCACTTCATCACTAATGTTTTTAATGGTGACCACGCGACTGAGTTCAATGGTTTTGATTTTGGATAGTGGTACTTCGAGTGTTGGACCCGCATCGAAAATATCAATGTACTTGTTATAGCGAAACCCTTCTTTTAATAAAATGTTCATTGCCGCTTGTGTCGAGGGGTGGGCTTGACCTATGACTGCTTGGGCTTCTGGAGATAGCAATTTAACGTAGATAGGATTACGAGGCATTAAGTCTGCTATAAACTGTTTGTCAGTGGCGAGTGTGAGTCGATCTGCTTCAGCAAAAGACATGTGAAAAAAATGGCTTCCTACATTCTCCCAAAAAGGTGATATACCATTTACATCTGAAATTCCGCGCATTTCAGCGATTACAGTTGAAGCAAAACGTTCTGGATATTGAGCGATAAACAGGAAACGGGCTTTGGAAAGTAATAAACCATTTTGATTTTTTCTATGTTGAGGTTCTAAAAACAGGGTGCAGATTTCACTTCGTCCCTGATTATCATTTACTAGACTTAAAACCTCATAATCACTGCGTATATTTAATGAACGACAAATTCGAGTGCGCTTAGATATTTTGTAAGAATAAAAAGGAGCCTCATATCCAGTGCATGATTCTATTCCTGAAACACCTATTATTTTTTTATTTGTTGGATTTTCTAAAACAAATAAATAATATTCATTATACGGCTTTTCGATAATTTTTTTATAGGAGTCAGTAGACCAGCGAAGTCGTTTTTCCAATATTTCCTTATCCTTGGAAAGCGTTGTTATTCCTACGCCACTTTCCTCAGCCAAATGATGAATAGCATCCAAATCTGTATCACGAGCACTACGAAATAGCATCATTTTTTAGATCCTCTAAACCACCTTGAGCTAGATCAAGCAAGAGTAGGGTGCTGAGTGCTGCGCGTTCGGATAAACTATCAAGCAATATATACTCTTCTGAACTGTGAATATTACCACCCCTAACCCCAAGTGTGTCTAGAACTGGTAAACCATGTTGAGCTAAATTATTTCCATCACAGCAGCCGCCACTATCTTTCCAATCTATAGATAGACCTAGCTCTTGTCCTAAATGTTGAAGACGATGAAACAAGCGTTTTGTACCTGAGCATACACGTTTTACTGGCCTACCAAAAACACCATGTACGTTTAAAGAATAACCTTGGCGTTTTAATCGACTAATAATTTCATCCAGCTCAGTTCGCACCCAAAACTCATCTTCAGGTAGACTAATCCGAATGTCAAGTTGTGTTACCGCTCTGTCAGGAACCACATTGAGCGCTTCACCGCCTGCAATTGCTCCTACATTAATTGTTACTCCCTCACGCTTCCCATTAAGTGCATGCACAGCGCATATAGCCTCAGCTAAATAACAGATTGCATTTCGACCCTCTGAGAAAGCACGTCCAGCATGTGCCGCTTTTCCAGTCGCAATCAGCGTCAACTTTCCACTTCCCTTGCGATTTTTTGCTAAGGTGCCTGTTGGCGTCATAGTAGGTTCATAGACTAAAGCTGCTTGATAATTCTCTGCTAACTCATCAAAAAGCGCGCTGGATGCTGGTGAGCCAATCTCTTCATCAGTATTGATTAAAACGTCCCAACCGAGTTCTGCGGCATACTCATCTTGTTCGAAGGCGGATAAAGCATGCAACATCACAATAAGACCGCCTTTCATATCGGTAACACCAGGCCCATTAATACAATTTTTATTAATATAAGTTAATCTCTGAAAAGGATTGTCTGCGGCATAAACAGTATCCATGTGCCCACAGAGTAAAACTCGACGTTTCAAATGAGGCCTTTTTCTAATAAACAGTGCATCACCACAGTTTTGTATTACTGTATTACCGGATATATCCATCACTGAAAATGGCTGAAGTTTTTTGATTTGAATTGTGTCTGCTATAGAGCTATAGGCTGTTTGCAGTAGATTAGCCATTTGGGCTAGCCCATCTAAATTGGATGTACCCGAGTTAATCTCACAAAACTGATGAAGTTGCTTCACCATCGTTTCCTGATTATTTTTTATTATTTTTATCAGTTTATTGTATGATTTAATCACGGCTTTTAACTTGAAGTTAAAAATACAGAATAGCGGAAATTAGGGTACTTCACAATGTTGGTATAACCAAAGAAAAAAATAGATCAAATCCTCCGAATAATACAACCCGGAGGATTTGATCACTTTAGGATTTCGTTTAAGGTACAGGATTGATGGGAGAGTTTTGTTTGGCAGGTTGTGTCGAGTTGGTTAATGGCCATATTTGGGGCAAAGCCATAAGGCCTAATTTACTCAATAATCCCTCGTATTTTACTTGTTCGTCACTTTGAGTTGCATGTTGTTCGGGATGAATGCTCGCATCAACTCGTCGATCAAGTCCTTGTAAGCGTAGCAGCTGCTTTTCTTGAAGCTCTAATAATTTATTAAAACGCTCTGTACTTGCTTTTAATTCCGATTTAACCAGAGAAAGCTCAGATTCGGCTTTATTCATTCGTTCAGCTACTTGATCAAAATTAGCCGCTTTATCGGTTAAAAAATTATTGAGTTTTTCTTGAAAAGCTTGTCGTTGACTGGTGTCGCTGATTGCTGCAGAGGATAATACTTTCACTGTTCCTTCCAAGGAGGTGGCAATTTTTTTTGCTTTTTCCAGTTCAGCCCCCATAGATTGCCTCACCTCTGATAATTCGGAAGTTTTCTGGGATAAGAGCAATAGACATTTTGAATGTTCATCTCGAGCTTTTAAAAGCTCTTTTTGATTGGCTTGAAATTGTTCATTTTGTTTTTGAAGATCTTGCTTTAAGGCGGAGTTTGTTTCTTCAAGTTTTTCCTTTGTTTTACGGAGTAATTTTTCCGTTTCAACATAAACCTCTACCTGAGCACTCAAAGTCTCAACTTCCTCATTCAAACGCGTAATATTTTGGGCGAGCTTCTCATTCTCCGCCTTAAATTTATCGATTTCAGCGGCAAGTTTTTTACGAATGCAATCTAATGCGCCAATAGTTAATTCAAGAATTTCTGCAACACCAAAAATTCCTTCTTTCAATTTTTGAGTAATATTTTTGGTATGGTAATGATGGTCATCGAGCACAATACCACTTGTGGTGTAAGCTAAAGCACTGACGCCACTAATCGTGACCAGAAAACCTATATGTGCGGCCGCTCCAATAATGAGGGTTGGACCTGATAGAGCAACCCCACCGAGAATTCTTTGCCATAAAGGCAGCTCACCCCATAAAGCCGCCGCACGAGATATAAGACTTGGATTAGCTTGTAACGTGTCAACTATTACGCCTAGGCTTTTTTTGACTTGTGCCAGGTGCTCTTGGGTTAAAGCAATGCTTTGTAAACTATCTAAATCAGCTGGAGGAGATTTTGGATCTAATAATAATTGTTTTGCTGCATCAGAAAAACTCATCTGTGCCAAAGCTTTTTCAATAATTACTTTATTCGCATTAGAAAGATTAGTATCTCTTTTAATTAATGTATCAAGTTCTTGTTCGTTAGTAGACATACACCACACTCCCTGTGTTTAAGAATCTCCCTGTAAATTCTATTTTTAACCACAAAAACCTAAATAAGCAAGTAAAAATTCGATATTTTGGAGTTATTTAAAACAATATGCAGTAGATGACTCGCTTGCGCTGATTTGCCCAAAAATCAACGCGATTTCTGGAATTATGTGTTCCGCTGTATAAAAAAATTTAGGAGGTGCAGCAGTTATTTTCTTCGATGGGTTGCCTAATGATGTGGGTTATTATTTTGGGTATCAATTGAAGAAAACAGTTAGAGCAGTTACGATAACGTCATATTGCTATAATCACCCTGAATATATAGAAAATCGTTTATATCTGTATGTAGACGCTCATTTAAGGAGGCAGAGTGGAAGTGTCGTTAGAATTATCTTCACCGAACATAAAAGTAGAAATGCAATTTTTACTGACTAATTGCCATTCTGACTGGAAGGACATTGTTCTTAAAGCCCTAGAAACTATGGACTCGAACTATTTGCACCAGTTAATACATGATGAAAAATGGTTGCCAGGTAAGGAGCGGTTATTTGCGGCGTTTAGTTTGCCACTCGCTAAGACTCGATATATTTTATTAGGTGAATCTCCCTATCCACGCGAAGATTCAGCGAATGGATATGCTTTTTGGGATAATACGGTTGGGAGCTTATGGAGTATGAATGGGTTAAGTAAAGCGGTTAATCGAGCCACTTCTTTGCGTAACTTGATTAAAATGCTACTTGTAGCGCGCGGTGAATTAGATTCCAATACGTCACAAGCCAATATTGCACTATTGGATAAAAAATTATTGGCACAAACAGCACAGCAATTGTTTGAGGGAATGATGAAGAAGGGTATTTTGTTACTCAATGCTTCTTTAGTTTATAGCGAAGGTAAGGTTCCTTATCATGCACGACAATGGAAACCTTTCATACAAAGCCTTTTTAGTCAATTAGCCTTAATTAAGCCCTCCATCCAACTGATTTTGTTAGGTAAAATTGCAGAAACTGCGGCACAAAGTAAATTACCTATAGGACTTAGCGCAGAACATCCTTATAATGTAAGTTTTATTACCAATCAATCGGTTATCGATTTTTTTAAACCTCTGGATTTATTACAATATGAGTCATACTGAATCAACGGTTAATCTTAAAGAAATTAATAAATTTGCTCAGCATGCCAATTTATGGTGGGATACTGAGGGACCTTTGAAAACCCTGCATGACATAAATCAAACGCGGCTTGATTTTATAAAGCAGCATGTTACTTTGAGTGATTTAACTGTTTTGGATGTAGGGTGTGGTGGAGGTATTTTGTGTGAGGCCATGGCAAGCGCTGGGGCTCATGTCACGGGGATTGATGCGGCATCTGAGGCAATTGTGGTCGCTCAAGAACATGCAAAAAATAATCATCTGAAGATTAATTATCTATCCACTTCAGTGGAAGAGTATGACGAACAGCGATTTGATGTAATTACCTGTATGGAAATGTTAGAGCACGTAGAAAACCCTGAATTGGTTTTTGAGCATTGCAAACGACTTCTTAAACCACAAGGTTTTTTATTTGTATCAACAATTAGTAGAACTATTAAGGCTTATGCTACAGCAATTATTGCTGCAGAATATATATTAAATCTATTACCTAAACAAACACATGATTATAAAAAATTTATTAAGCCAAGTGAGTTACTAGCCATGGCTCGACCGTGGGGTTTTAACTTAATTGAGCTCAAAGGAATGGATTACAACCCTTTTTTAAGGAAAGCCTCATTAGGATCGGACATTAGAGTTAACTATTTGATGGCTTTACAATAAATGTCGCAACCTGCTCTAAAAAAGAGAGTGTAAGACAAGAGATCATGAAGTCGAGATTTAAACTCGACTTCACTGTTATAAATTAATTTATGCTTCCGAGTTTTTATTCTTACTGTAGCGCTCTAAATATCGTTGATGAGCATATTTAGCTTGTTCTTGGGTTACCACATCGACCTCATTACCGTAAATATCAATTCGTGCAGAGTTTTCTTTTTGACAATTTAGATAGGCTGGAGAAGCACTATAGTAGCTTAAGGCTTCACGCAACGATTTTTTACTGAATGGCGGGGAATCAAGGCGCTCATAGAAATCGATGATGTCATCAAATATCCCAATTTTGAGGGGTTTAATCTGATTTCCTTTTTTAAAAAAAGCATTTGGAAAGTGTTCAATAAGCCAATCTATAACGTGTAGCTTATCTTTTTTACCTGTAGTTAGCTTTTGTTTGTCCATTGTATTGCTCTAAAACGTTATCAAGATGCAGAATAAACTACCACATCTTTTGACATAATCAAGCACTTGCATGCAAACATAGTGATTACCCCTAGTTATTTCAAATGATCGATACTTAATTCAAAAATATATGCTCAGTTTTTTTGCTCGATTTCTTGTAAGATATTTCTCAAATGGACTGAAGATAACAGCCTTTTTTTTATGTATAAATTCTGGGCTATATGATTAAGTCATTGTTTTTAAACATAAATCGATAAAAATTATAGAACGGGTTACCCAACTCAAATCAAGAAAGGGGTGTAAATCAATCTTGAACTTCTTTTTTTCTATTGCTACATTTTAATCATGACTTGTATGGATATAAGTCAGACAAATGGAATTGTAACCATAAGGATATGGTTAATCATGGATGATAATAAGAACGGGAAGTTCTTATACGGATGACTGCGAAAAGCCAGGGGGGACCCTGGCTTTTTTATTTTTATGCCACTAAATAACCTGATTTAGATAAAAATCTTTTATCAGGAAAATAAGCAAAAATTACGGAACCATTCTTAATGGTATTAATTACGGGTTTTGCTAAAGTTTGAGCAATAGCGGGGCAACCCCAAGATAGCCCAGCTCGACCTGCACGTTTTATAAAATCAGGTTCTACATACCATGCACCATGTATTACTACACGTCGACTTAATGCATTATCATTAAAGCCTTTATCTAAACCTTGCAGATTGAGTGAGTATCCTTTATGACCGATGTAGGTATCTTTAGTAATATACGTACCCAAACTCGATTGTTTGCTTGAGGGAATATTCGAAAAATGACTTGCTTTATTCACACCTGAATTTTTGCCGTGTGCAACATAAGTGTTATATAGAAGACGCTCTCTATTGAGATCAAATACCCACATACGTTGCTTGTTTGAGGGTAAAGAGTAATCAATTACTGTAAGCACAGGTTTTTTGACAGCTCCTTTTTTACTCGCATTTCTATATGCAGTTAATGCAAGCTTTAACACGTTTCTATTTAATTTCGGTGCCTTACTACTCAAATGCTGTAATTTAGTATTGATGTCTGGTTCAGATCTTGCTGCAAATGAAGGCGCACTGGATGTTATATTGCTGGTTAAAATTACGGTTGAGATTAGAGTCAATAGGGTATTCATACTTCTCCTTTCTTCTTGTAAATTGCCTTTATGGTTCTTCAGAAAAATGGTGATTATATTAACAATTCATGTAATTGTAAAATTTAAAGGTCTTTCTTTGCTCATTAAGAAAAAATATGAATCAATTCAGAGGCTTACGATAGCCCACCAAAATGGTATTGCATGAATGATTACCAAATAGATTAATATTTGGTCTATTTGTATCTGCAAATATTGTGCAAACAGTGTAAAATTAGCTCTATTTTGCTAAATTAAATGCAGATATTTTGCTAAAAACCAGGTATAATTACTGCGCTTACAGCGGATATAGACTGTATTCTACAGCAAAATAATAGTGAGTGCATTCCATTTTATATGGCACTAAATTATACTTGGCTGATACTTTTTGCACTCTTTTTAACCCAGCATTGGCTTAATGATCCTGAACGGAGGCCGGGGAATAAAGAGAGTAGTTATCTATTTGATTTCGGAGAATGCTATGCTGGAAAAGCAGATCATAAAATTACCTGAAGGAATACGAGCTGCTATTAATTATGCCTATCGTGTTGATGAGTTATCATTGATAACTGAACTTTGTGAGAAAGCAACCTTAGGGCAACAGCAATTAATTGATATTAAAAATAGTGCAACAAAACTGGTTGAGTCAGTGCGAACCGATAGAAAAAAAAGTACGGGGATTGATTCATTTCTAACTGAATATGCCTTATCCAGTGATGAAGGGATTGCCCTCATGTGTTTGGCCGAAGCATTACTGCGTGTTCCTGACAGCGCTACAATTGATAATTTAATTAAAGATAAATTATCTGGTGGTGATTGGAAATCCCATATAGGTCAAAGTGATTCATTTTTTGTAAATGCCACAACATGGGCTCTGATGCTTACAGGAAAAATACTGACCCCAGAAAAGGCCCAAACAACATTATCTAAATCGTTAATGAAACTCGTTAATCGCAGTAGTGAGGCGGTTGTTAGAAAAGCCGTCGATAAAGCAATGCGGATTATGAGTAAACAATTTGTTATGGGACGTACCATAGATGAAGCATTAAACCGAGCTAAAAAGAAAGAAGCTCAAGGATATCGTTATTCTTATGACATGCTAGGTGAAGCAGCGCTTACTTCGATTGATGCATCACGTTATTTTGAAGCATATAAAGAAGCAATTGAAGCAATAGGCAGGCAGGCTGATAAAGATTCAAATGTTTATAAACGGGCAGGGATCTCTATAAAACTTTCTGCATTACATCCACGTTATAATGAGAGCCAACATGAGCGAGTTATGGATGAGCTGCCACCTAAACTGTTGGCTCTTGCTCGTTTGGCAAAAAATTATGATATCGCTCTAACTGTTGATGCGGAAGAATCTGAGCGTTTGGAGTTATCACTTGATGTCATGGAGCGTGTTTTTAATGACTCCAGTTTAGATGGATGGAATGGCTTTGGATTGGCAGTCCAGTCTTATCAAAAACGAGCGTTTTATGTACTTGATTGGGTAGCCGCTCTAGCAAGAAGAAAACAACGTCGAATTATGGTGCGCTTGATTAAAGGCGCCTATTGGGATAGCGAAATTAAGAAAACGCAAATGCAGGGCTTAAATGAATACCCTGTTTTTACACGTAAAGTTTTTACTGATGTTTCTTTTCAGGCTTGTGCAAAAAAAATATTAACTATGACGGATGCCATTTATCCGCAATTTGCGACACATAATGCTTATTCTGTAGCGATGATTTTAAATATTACTGGCGATTATCGAGATTTTGAGTTTCAGTGTTTGCATGGAATGGGCAATGAACTGTATCAACAAATCGTGCCGGCTGAGTGTTATGGTATTCCTTGTCGTATTTATGCACCTGTAGGTAGTCATGAGGATTTACTTCCTTATTTGGTGCGTAGATTATTAGAAAATGGAGCAAATTCTTCATTCGTAAACCGAATCGTTGATGACAACGCGCCTATAAGTACTTTGGTTGAGGACCCTGTTGAAAAAGCCAAGTCATTATTGCATAAAATGAATCAAAATATTCCCTTGCCTGATGATGTGTTTCAACCCAATAGAAAAAACTCTAAAGGTTTTGATTTTACCGATCGAACCGAGCGCGCACTTTTGCAACAAAAAATGGCACAACTCAAGCTGCAGCAATGGACTTCAGAACCCATTATCGCAGGCAGCACCACGCTAATAGGTGAAAAGCAACGAATTGAATCCCCACAACAAATAGAAAACCTTGTTGGAACGGTCCAAAATGCATCACTTGGGGATGTAGATCAGGCTCTAGCAAAAGCAGAGCAGACCTTTCCAGCTTGGTCCGCTATGCCCGTTAAAGAACGAGCTGCATGTCTCAATCGATTTGCTGATTTATTGCAGGAAAACCAGGCCGAATTGATGACTATAGCCTGTCTGGAAGCGGGTAAAACAATGAGTGACTGTATTGCTGAAGTGCGCGAGGCCATTGATTTTTGCCGCTACTATGCCACGCAAGCACAGCAAATCCTATCAGCTCCTTTGCGTTTATCGGGGTATACAGGCGAATTAAACGAGTTGAGTTTGCATCCACGCGGCATAGTACTTTGTATTAGTCCGTGGAATTTCCCATTAGCGATTTTTACAGGGCAGATTGCTGCTGCTTTAGTAACAGGAAACTGCGCTATTGCAAAACCTGCAGAACAAACTCCATTGATTGCTGCATATACTATTAAATTAATGCATCAAGCAGGAATTCCTATCGGTGCTGTACAATTACTCCCTGGCCCAGGCGAGACTATTGGCGCTGCATTGGTCGCTGATAAACGAATTAAAGCAGTGTTATTTACAGGTTCAACTGATACTGCCAATCTGATTAATCAAACCTTATCGACACGAGGCGGAGAAATTATTCCATTGATTGCTGAAACGGGTGGTCAAAATGCAATGATCGTTGATTCGTCTGCTTTACTAGAGCAAGTTGTTGTTGATGCAATCAATTCAGCGTTTGGTAGTGCGGGTCAAAGATGTTCTGCATTGAGGGTGTTATTTGTTCAGGAGGAGGTTTACCCAAGAACTATAGCGCTTTTAAAAGGGGCCATGGCGGAGTTGGTCGTAGGAGATCCTCGCTGGCTCGCTACTGATATAGGACCTGTTATAGACAAAACGGCATTGTCCACCTTAAAAAGTCATGTGGAAAATATGAAAAAACGTTTTGAAATAATTTACCAATGCCCATTGGATGAGTCACATGAATCAGGATATTTTATGCCACCAACTGCTATTGCTATTGATCATATCAATGCACTAGAAAGAGAAGTTTTCGGCCCAGTGTTGCATGTGATTCAATTTAAGCGCAAAGACCTGGATCAAGTGATTAAACAAATTAATGCAACCGGTTATGGTTTAACTCTTGGTATCCATAGCCGTATTAATGAGACCGTTGAATACATCAGACAGAATGTTCATGCAGGGAACTGTTATGTAAACCGAAATATGATAGGGGCAGTTGTCGGTTTACAACCTTTTGGTGGTGAGGGACTTTCAGGAACAGGTCCTAAAGCAGGTGGACCTAACTATTTAGTCCGACTTTGTCATGAGCGAACTTATACTGTGGATACCACTGCAGCTGGAGGAAATGCAAGTTTGATGTCCTTGCCTGATTAAGCGATGTGCGAATAAAGGATGTTACTTTAAAAGAGGGGTTAATCACTCTTTTAAAGTAACTTTTATATTTATCATGTAACATGAAGTGACAACATGATGATTAAGGGAGTAATTAATGAACAAGCTGTTCTTTGTATCCCGCTTTATTTTAATTTCTATTTTTTTTATTTTGAATAATACTTTGTTCGCAACAACCATAGCTTTTCCTGATACAAATCATTTTATTTCTTATAATGACGTGGGAGTGGGAAAGCCACTTGTATTAATTCATGCATTTCCCACCGATCAACGAATATGGCAGGCTCAACAAGAGGGGCTTAAAGCGAATTTTCGCGTAATTACATTGGATCTATGGGGATTTGGCCAATCATCGAGTGTCGATGGACATGCAATTCCTATGTCAGAATATGCTCATGAAATACAAGAATTATTAGATTACTTAAAAATTGATAAAGCGATCATTGGTGGGGAATCCATGGGGGGATACATAGCTCTGGCCTTTTTAGATAAATATCCAAATCGAGTATTGGGATTGGTACTTGCCAATACCCAATCTGAGGCAGATAGCCCAGAAACAAAAGCGGCTCGTGAAAAAGCTGCTCTTGAGGTTCTTGAAAATGGAATGGATAAATGGATCGATGGATTTATGGTAAAAGCACTTTCTTCTAACGTTTCGCTGGAAATAAAAACCTACCTTTATCATATATTAAGCTTGCAAAAATCAACAGCTGCAGCATCTGCTTTGCGCGGGATGGCACTCCGTAACTCCACCTCATCCCTACTCGCAACGACAACGTTGCCTATTTTAATTATTACAGGCGAAATGGATCAAGTAATTCCACCCCAACAAAGTATCGATATGCATTCACTTGCCCAAAATAGTCAATTAATTATTTTGCCGAATACAGGTCATTTATCTAATTTGGAGCAACCGAAACAGTGGAACCAAGCGGTTATTGATTTCTTTGCATAATAATCAATAATTGCAGCCTTGGGTTAGTGTGTAACCCTTCATGCTCATGAAAAAATTTTTAATACTCTCATACTAGCCCTTTCCAGTAAGCGGGAGAGGGGGGCTGTAGATTTATTATTCATCCCCTCGCCCTTTGGGGAGAAGGTTAGGATGAGGGGTATGCGAAGTGCTTGTTAAAACAAATGTTTAATTAAAATACTCTAATGCTTTTTAGCAAGAAACCAAGGAATTAATACGAATAAAATTAACCCACCGATTAAAAATGATTCAAATATGTATACATTGCCAACAGGTATTTGTGTCGGAGGTACAAAACCAATAACTATTGCTGTAAGGCAACAGAGAATCCCCATAATACATAATAACCACATGAATGCATTACCACCTGGGACAGTGTAACCACGATGTAGGTTGGGTTTGCTGTACCTTAATTTAATGGCTGCAGCAAACATAAAGACATATACTAATAAAGCCATTTGAGCACACAGATCACTTAACATCCAGTATGCTGCATTAATTGAATCCAACAAAATAAAAGCAGTACTTAAAATGGTAAAAATAACAGCTTGTGCAAAGAGAATAGTTGTCGGCGCGCCATATTTATTGGTATGGGCGAATTGAACAGGTAAAGAGCCGTCACGCGCTGAAACCATTAACCCTTTTGTGGGGCCAATAATCCATGCTGAAACGCCACTGAGGCCACCTAAAATAATTAAAATAGCAATAATTGAGGTCATCCAGGGCATGTTATAGGAATTAAAAAAAACTGCATAAGCATCAATAAGTCCAGATACAACACTTAAACTTTCATTAGGGACTACAACCATAATGGCTATTGAGCCCAGGGAAAGGGTAGAAATGACTAAAATAGTTGAATAAAAAAGTGCTTTTGGATAATCGCGTTGGGGATTTTTTACTTCTTCAGCATGAACGGCTGACATCTCCATACCAAGTAGACCAAATAAAACCACGGCAAATAATGATAAATTACCCAAAGAACTGAAGTCAGGTAACCATGCGGTGGGATAGCCCACAACCATAGGTTTTCCTTGAACTGCCCAAAGAATTGCCAAGAAAATAATAAAAAGCATCGGAAATATAGTTCCTATTGTTGCGCCAATAGTGCTCACTATGCTTGATATTTTCATTCCAAAACAATTCAGTATTGTGAACAACCAAAACAGAACAAGTACTGTGCCTAACAAATAATACTTGTTATTTCCCAATTCGGGGGCAATTAAGTAGGATAGGGTGGCTGCGATAAAAGCAAGTATGGTTGGGTACCAAACGACATTATATATCCATTGAAGCCAAATCGTAATAAACGCTGCGCGTTTGCCGAATGCTTCTCGAACCCATACGTAAATTCCTCCTGTTTCAGGATAGGTGGTGGCTAATTCAGCTGCCACTAAAGAGACAGGAATAAAAAAGGCAAATGCGGCAACAACATAATAAGAGACTAGTGTAAGGCCGAGTTTGGCACTAATAGGCAAAGTTCGTAAGCTATCCACAGCAATGACGTTGATCATTACCAAAGAAAAAACGCTAAGAACCTTTTTAGGTTGATTCATGATTAATCCTTAACAAATGCGGTCTAACCAAACCGCCAATAACTTTGGATGCCAGTGCTATTGTCATTTATCAAATTTAAATAAAAAAATAGGATTGGATTTTAACTCAAACAAACGATGAGTATATCGAAATAATTTGCAAATGCAGCAGTTGGGCCAGAGACCCAACTGAGAATATATCATGATCATCTCAAGCACACAGATTTCTGAGAACGTATTGCAGAATACCACCATTTTTATAATATTCTAATTCGTCTGCAGTATCGATTCGGCATAATGCTTTTATTTGTTCGACTTGACCATTGGTTCGTTCAATGGTGACTGGAACCATGGAGCCAGGTTTTAAAGAATCGGATACATCAATACTAATGCGCTCATCTCCCTTTAACTCCAATGTCTTACGCGTCATCCCATCACAAAACTGTAATGGTAAGACCCCCATGCCAATTAAATTGGAACGGTGAATGCGTTCAAAACTTTCAGTAATCACTGCTTTGACGCCAAGTAAATTGGTTCCTTTTGCCGCCCAGTCTCTTGAAGATCCGGTACCGTATTCTTTACCTGCAATGACCACAAGATCATGATGTTCCTTTTGATAAAGCATTGCTGCATCATAAATGGGCATTACCTCACCTGAAGGAATATAATGTGTGATACCGCCTTCTTGGCCTGGAGTCATTTCATTACGGATACGGATATTAGCAAAAGTGCCTCGCATCATCACTTCATGGTTCCCGCGGCGAGAGCCATAAGAGTTAAATTCTTTTTCATCAACTCCTTTGGATTTTAAATAAAGGCCTGCAGGAGAGTTCGCCTTAATAGAACCTGCTGGAGAGATGTGATCCGTGGTAATCGAGTCACCAAATAAAGCAAGAATATACGCTTGTTTAATCGGCTTAATCGGCTCAGGCTTTATTTTTAAGTTATCAAAAAACGGTGGATGCTGAATGTAGGTTGAATGAGCGTCCCATTCATAAGTTTTTCCACTGCCTGTTTTAATCGCTTGCCAGTGTTCATCACCAAGGAATACTTCTGCATATTCTTTGCGGAACATTCCCCCCGTTACTTTAGATACTTCAGCTGCAATTTCGGCGTTAGAAGGCCAAATATCCTTCAAATATACATCATTGCCCTTATTGTCTTTACCTATGGGATCTTTGCTTAAATCAATGGTCGTGGTGCCGCAAAGCGCATAAGCAACTACTAGCGGAGGTGAAGCCAACCAGTTTGCTCTAACTTGAGGATGTACACGTCCTTCAAAATTACGGTTTCCTGATAAAACAGCAGAAACAACGAGATCATTATCACTAACGCTGTGAGAAATTGCATCAGGCAGCGGGCCAGAATTACCAATACATGTAGTACAACCGTAGCCCACCAAATTAAACCCTAATTGATCTAAATAAGATTGTAACCCGGCTTGTTTGAGATAATCTGTTACTACTTTTGAACCAGGGGCTAAAGAAGATTTTACCCAAGGCTTGCGCTGTAACCCTTTTTCAATTGCTTTTTTTGCCAATAAGCCTGCAGCCATAAGGACGCTCGGATTCGATGTGTTCGTGCAACTGGTTATCGCAGCAATAACTACATGTCCGTGTTTCATTTTAAAATCATGATTTTTAACTGCAAATGAAGAATCTTTTTCTTGTTCTTTTCCTGCTTCTTTGAGGAACGTATTAAACTCAATAGGTAAAGTGCTTAGAGTGACTTTATCTTGAGGGCGTTTAGGACCAGCTAATGAGGGTACAATGGTACTTAAATCAAGTTCTAAAGTGTCAGTGAATATAGGATCTTCACTATCTTTTTCATACCACATTCCTTGCGCTTTAGCATAAGCTTCAACCAAGGCAACGGTGTGTTTATCACGTCCAGTTAGTTCAAGATAGCGTATTGTTTCTTTGTCGACAGGGAAAAATCCACAGGTAGCCCCATATTCAGGTGCCATATTAGAGATTGTGGCGCGATCAGCAAGCGGTAAATCGCTCAAACCGGGGCCATAAAATTCAACAAATTTACCTACAACGCCTTTTTTCCTAAGCATCTGGGTTACAGTAAGTACCAGGTCAGTTGCGGTAATGCCTTCTTTCATCTTGCCATGCAATTTGAAGCCAATCACTTCAGGAATCAACATGGAGACAGGTTGACCCAACATCGCTGCTTCTGCCTCAATACCACCAACTCCCCATCCCAGTACACCTAGACCATTAATCATCGTTGTATGAGAGTCTGTGCCAACTAGAGTATCTGGATAGGCATATAAAGTACCGTTGTCGCTACTGCTCCATACGGTTTTTCCCAAGTACTCAAGATTGACTTGGTGACAAATACCTGTTCCAGGTGGCACGACTTGAAAATTATCAAAAGCTTTTTGACCCCAGCGTAAAAATTCATAGCGTTCGTTATTTCGCTTCATCTCAATTTCGGTATTCACTGTCAACGCATCGGTGCTTCCAAATTTGTCAACCATCACTGAGTGATCAATCACTAAATCAACAGGTGATAAAGGAGCGATTTTATCAGGGTTTCCACCCATTTGAGCGATTGCATTGCGCATTGCTGCTAAATCAACTACCGCTGGAACTCCTGTAAAATCCTGCATCAATACACGCGCAGGTCTAAAGGCAATCTCGTGTTGGGAAGTTTTATTGTTTAGCCAGTCTGCGATCGCTTTAATATCTTTAGTTGTTACTGTGTTATCGTCCTCAAAACGTAATAAATTTTCAAGAAGGACTTTAAGCGAATAGGGAAGTCGACTTATTCCCTTGAAGTTTTTTTGTTCGACTTCTTTAAGGCTGTAATAATGATATGTTTTTCCATCTACATGCAATTGAGATTTTGTTGATAAGCTGTCACGACCTACTTTCATTTAAGGAGCTCCTGAAATCAAAAACTGAATGATAGCTCAATTTTAAGAAAATTCCATGAGATCTGATGAAATTAGGCCTGAACTTTTTATAACGCCATAGTGCTCAACGGGGTGGTATATTGTTGATCCTCATCAAACTTTGGATCAATTAATCGAGCTCCCGCTTCAAAAATTTGTTTCTCTACCTCTTGTTTGCTTGATGGGTCTAGAGAGTTTGGATTTAATAAAGAAAATAATCCAGGAGCTAACAGGCTAATACCGATAGGGAGCAAGATAGCTGTAAACAGGGGATTCACAAAAAGTGTGGCAATGGATGCTATGATCAGCGCAGCACCTAAAATAGTCACAGCGAGTGATATGTGATGCCGAATAGGCTCTTTAGTTACCTCAGTAACACCTACGGGGTAATAATTTCTAGAGTCGAAGTAAATTCTTAAATGACCAGGCGTTTCTTTCGGTTTGGAGAGGCAATCGAGTACCGTTTTAGCAAAACGGTGGTATTGATCAATGATTCTTTGTTGTTCATAAGAATCAGAAGTTTCCTTCAGGGCCTTCTCAAAATCATCCATTCGAACCTGTAGCAGGATAAAAAAAGCAGATTTATCGGTTTCTTCTTTGTCCTTCAATAAGTCTTTCGCCTCTTTAATTTCCATCATAACTGATTGATGCGTATATTTTTTAGAATAAAATGACTTCGAAAACATGTTAATTGTCCTTTAAATTTTATTGGGCGTAGATTAACATTATTGACTTGGACTAAAATAGACCTTTTAGATTAATTTACACTCAAGAAATATTTTTTTACAAAATTTTGATAATTCCATTTTAAGTTCTCAATTGGTACGAATATTGCTTTCCAATAATCAAAATTATGGAGAGAGTTAGAATGACCGACTTGAATAATGTACTATCGAATCTACCTGGCGTTGCTGACTTTTTCTCTAACGATGAGTCATGTGAAACTGCCATAACTGGCGAAATATTGGCAGCATCAGTAGGAACATATCAAAATGATACTCAAAATCCTCTGCCAACCATCGATTTCAACAATCCGAATGCTTTTATTTTATTATTGACACATGTTGTAGAAAAGATATCGAATTATCAGGAAAATCCTTCAACTCCAGAAGAACTTCAGCTGCCTCCATCAGAAACAATTCATTCAGAATCTGAAGAGCTTTCCGAAGATAAAAGTGAAGAGCAAGCACTAAGTGAAATGGAAAATAATGTTGCTGTTTCCTGGATTAATTCTCACTATTATCGGCAGGAAATTGAAATAAATCAGAGCAATGCAGAGCAGAAAGATAATCCAATTGATTTGTTAAATAGCGCATCACTTACAGAGCAAGATGATGAAAAAACTTCACCTGGGTTAGTACAAGTTATAGAAAATCAAACACTACATGATGAAATGGGTTTTAGAAAAAATGTTTTGTCCGAAGAGATAAAACAACAAGAGATACATGATAAAAATTTCCAAGAACAACAACCCAGTTTGGCCGAAGTTAAGGATAATCCCCTTAATGATATCGATCAGATTTTAAATGCCGACTTTGATCTCTATTTTAAAAATACAATAGTACAGTCTGTAGAACCAGTTAAAGACAGAATAGATGCTCCAAGTATTCCGCTAACTCATCTTAAAAATATGGAGTTAATGGCATCAAATTTACCGTTAGAATCTGAATTCAACTATTTAGAAAACCCAGTAGAACTAAAAAAGATGGAAGAATTCCTTTCATTTCAACCACTAATCAAAGAAAAGGAAGAAACATCATCTCTTCCCATATCGACACCGACAAGTGAAAATCCTGTTGGGACGGAATTCCAACCCATTGTTCCTACATTAACAAATGAAGTACGAGTTGATGTACCAAGGGAAATAGAAAACAGGGTAGCCATTTTAGAGCGGGCACCTCAATCATTAACGATACCCATGGAAATAGATAAACCTGAATGGGCAAAACAATTTTCCGAGCATATTATTTGGCTTGGTCAACAAGAAATTAAGAGTGCTGTAATTAAAATACATCCTGAAGATTTAGGACCGCTAGAAATTAATATTAAGGTGGTAAATGATTCAGCTACTGTAAATATAATCACCCATAATGATCATATTCGAGACATTGTTGATCAATCATTACCGAGATTACAGGCGATGATGGCTGAGCAAGGTTTAAATTTATCTGAGGTGCAAATTGATTCTGAAGCCAATCCTCGTCAGTTTTCTCAGCAAAATAATAGAGACCAAGAGCAACTAACTCAACCATTTGAAGAGGAAGTTGGAATAACCCCCTTAAGAAGTAAAGAAAGACTTAAGGGATTAGTCGATTATTTTGCCTAATAACCCACGTGATCACGAGTGTAGCGAAGAGTCTCACTATCGTAATATTGTCCTACTGCTGGAGATACCTCGCTATGCTCGGAATGACGTGGTTTGAACACCTGGATTTTATCAAAAACCGTTTTATTATCGGCACATTCTTCTACAACGAATAACACGACCACTCCAGCGGTCAATAAGACAGCTTCTACGACAGCCATGCCCTACATATCTCCAGGGGGTCCAGAACAGATTCCTTTGATGACGATGATAATAATATGGAGGTGGTTCATAATAGCCGCCAGAATGATATCCAATAAAATAAGCAAGCTGCTGGCCTGGTAGTTGTGAAGGTGGTGAATCTGCTCTAACTAAGCTGCTGTAGAAAAAGCCTATAAGGAAGGTAACGGAGAGCAGAAGACGTGTCACTATTTTGTAACTTTGGATGCTAACCTTTTCCATGATGCAACCCCATCTTTTTGTTGTTACATCAACAATTATAGATTATAAATAATTTTCATGAGCAATTTTGGGATTTGAAAGATGAAGCAAAGAATAATTTTAATTACTGGTTGCTCCAGTGGTATAGGCTTTGATGCTGTTTTTGCTCTGAAAAAAAGAGGGCATAGAGTGATAGGCTCGTGCAGAAAAAAAGAGGATGTCCAAAAATTATTGGATATGGGAATAGAAGCGGTTCTACTGGATGTATCCGATTCATCTTCAATTCAAAGTGCGTTTACTGAAGTTCTCGCTCTAACAAAAGGACGTTTAGATGTTTTAATCAACAATGCAGGTTATGGTCAAGCAGGGGCTCTAGAAGATATTTCACGCGATGTATTACGTGCACAATTTGAAACCAATGTTTTTGGCTTACTCGAGCTTACAAATCTTGCCATTCCAGTAATGCGTCAGCAGGGGTATGGTCGTATTATCAATTTAAGTTCAATTTTAGGTATTATTAGTTTGCCTTTTCGTGGTGCTTATAATGCCTCCAAATATGCCTTAGAGGGGATTAGTGATACGTTAAGGCTTGAATTGAAATCATCAGGTATTGATGTCATTACAATAGAGCCAGGTCCAATAGAAAGCCATTTTCGAGATAACAGTGTTGATAAATCATTGAGTCATATCAATGTACAAAATAGTTATTTCTCCAAACAATATGAAAAAATGCTGACAAGTTATAAACAAAAAAAATCGGACTCTATTTTTACTCGAAAACCCGATGCAGTAATTAGTAAATTTATTCATGCAATTGAATCTAAAAGACCTAGGATCAAGTATCCAGTAACATTTCCAGCTCATCTCATGATTTTTCTTAAATGGATTTTAAGTGCAAGAATGTTGGATAAATTTTTTTTATTAGTTTCGAAAAAAGAGCTATCCTGATTTTTTGTTTTTTAAGCATATTGAATGCGATAAAAATGCCTGAAAAAATAAACTTTTTAAAAAAAAAGGAAGAAAAACTCCAATTTCTTTGCTAATATCTAATTGGGTTAAAAATCATTAACTATCAAGGAAGTAAAATTATGAAAAAATCAACAATAGCTGTAGCTGCTCTATTAACTGTATTAGCAGCTCCTGTAGTTTCTGTTGCTTATGCAGATGACGCCTCTACAACTACTAGCACTTGCAAAGGCTGCAAAGGTTGTACTGGCTGTAAAGGTTGCAAAGGCTGTAAAGGCTGCAAAGGTTGCAAAGGTTGTAAAGGTTGCGGTGGTTGCTCTGGCGAGTAATCTGTAATCTTTATTCTTTTAAAGAGGTAGTTTTTACTACCTCTTCTTTTTTTCCTTCATGAAGTAAGAAATATGATTACCCATTCAGATTTTACCTTACCCGAACTAAGTAAGTGGCATAAGAATATTTATTTGAATTACGCCAAACAAATTTTAGAATCACAACAAATGATGACGACCAATAAGGGTAAAAACATTCTTCATTACGCCTTAAATAAAAAACGTCGTTTTGAACGAATGAGTCATTATCCTAAGGGAGATCGTATCGATCATAAAACGGGGGCTCAATATTTTTATCACTGCCATAGAGAAAACTATGAAAGTACTGAGCACGGTCATTTTCATTGTTTTTTACGGTACAAACAGATTCCTAAAAGTATCAAACCCGCACCTTTAGCCGATTGGGACAGATATATTGATAATCCAATGACTCATTTAGTCGCTATTGGTATGAATCAATTAGGACAACCCATACGTTTGTTCACTGTTAATCGCTGGGTAACCTCCGAAATTTGGTATCCTGCTGATCACAGTGCACGTTTACTTAAACGCTACAAAATGAGCTTACAGGATGATCCCTATTGGCAAGTACTGGACAAATGGGTTGAAGGGATACTTCATTTATTTAAGCCGCAGATTTTATGGTTACACCAAGAGCGCGATAAGAAAATTCGGCAGCATCAAGAGACGAGTTCAGTTGAAAATCCTTATATGGATTACGAACTTGAGGAGCTTTCCGAAATTCCCATTGATTTAAAGCAACAAATTGAGTGGATTCTGCGATAGCTTTTGCAACTGGCCATCCCCGATGTTACGTTGCCGAGGGCTGCTCTGGGTAGAGGACTCTAAAGCTCGAATTTTGAATGCTTTTCCTCTGTGTTCTCCATATCTTCAGGTATGGGTAAACCACGCTCCTCCAAAAAAGCTTCAGGACTACTCCCAATATTTACCGTACAATTAGGATTGGGATCAAAAGAAGTGAATTTACCATTTTCATAAGTATACATACCGATTATATGTTCACCTGAAATACCGCCTGGAACTAAATATTCACTATCACTCATTGCATGTTGACTATTTGCATATAGGTCTTTTGATTGAATTGTTCGTTCTGGTTTATACATTACATAAATATAACGCTTTTCATTTGCTTTCACCTCCTCCGGAAATTTTAGTGCCCGCTCAATGTCATCAGTGCTAGAAATAAAAATGGTTGGTGTTCGTTTATCAATATGTCCTTCGTAATCATCAGAATATTTCGACCATGGTTTGATCCCAGACTTAAATATATTGCTTGGTTCGGGCTTCATCAAGCCTTCTTTAAAATTATTCAATGCTAAGTCTTTGGAAGGATCACCAGAATGATGACGGCTATCCGCTCGAAATAGAAGCTGTTCACCTGGAACCACTAATTTTTTATACTCTTTGTTCTGTTCCACATGTCCAATTTGAGGTTTTTCCTCACCAGTTACTTGGAAAAAACCAACGACTTCGCTAGGCTCAACCGCACGCGGTATCAAACTCAGATTGGGATCACGGTTTTCCGAGAAACCATCCGTATTTATTAATGCTGAAGAAAAAACATCTACTACATAAACATATTTATGTTTCTGGGCTTTTTTTAAATCCAAGTGATTTCGAGAGATGATATACATGCTTGATTCTTTATTAACAGACCTTCCCAATATTCCTTCAAATAGTACTCGACCAAATCCATTTGACTTAAATCCTTGCTTAAACACTTGTGATGGGGGGGTATCACTGTAAATATAGGCTATTGTTCTTTCTTCAGCAGCATTGAACTTTAATTGTGACCTTAACAATCGATCCTGTTGTTCTTCGTGCAATATATCTGTCACTAAGGGTGGAGATTTGAAATCAACACTCTTCCTTTCCTGAATTATATTTAATAATTTATTTTTAACCTCATTGATCAAGATATTTTGTTCATTATCAGGAAGTTTATCTAAATCTTTTAATTGAGCAAGCGCTTCATAAAAATCTTGTGTAATATGATTTCTTGAAAGACCCACGAACATTTTAAAAGTACTCAATTTTTCCTTGACACCTTTTTCTTCGGTCTCTAATTTACTCACTTCGGTCTGTGTTTTACTATCTGCTATTTTTCCTAAATCACTTAAGAATTTTTTCTGTCCTGCTACCTCGCTTTTATAAGGGCTACTCAAATGCTCTTTGAACATTTCCCTCATAGTCAAAACAGTATTAGGAAGATCATTTGTAACTGGAGTACCCTTCCAGAATGCAATAGCGCCCTTCCAAAAGGAGGGCGCGGAATCGGATGCTATTAATAAATGGATAATTCTATAGAGCTGCTGAAATTTATTTACATCGATCATAGACTTAATGGAATTACATCACCGATAGTTTTAGTATAGGCTATTTTTTTTGCAATATTTGATTGTATTGATTAATTATTGACCTGATGATTTCTTAAATGAGCTGTTGCAGGAGGATGTATCCGGGGTTAATGCCTAACTTCTTGCAGATTTTAACTAAAAAATCAAAATACTTTACCTGTACTATAATTTACATGCGAAACGATAAATTATTGGAGTATTTGCATGTCACCCCACGTTAAAAACAGATCTCAAGATGAGATTGATTCCATTCATCAATATTACATGGAAATTATCAATTCAATGCCCCATATTGTGTACTGGATTGATACTGAATGTAATCTCAAAGGATGTAACAATAATTTCATCAAATTGCTTGGACTAAATTCGCTCAAAGATCTGAAGGGTTCGCCTTATCAGCAAATGGAGGAATTTGCGCAATGGGATAAGCAACGGGTAGAAGAATTAAAATTAGATGATATGAAGGTAATTTTTTCGGCTGTCCCACAACATCATGTCGAAGAAAAACCTATCGAAGACAATTCAGGTACAGCTTATTACTTTGAATCGTCTCGAATACCAATGTATGACCGCAATAAAAAAATAATTGGACTAATTGTTATTTTAAACGATGTTACTTTAAATAAACAACTTAAAACCCATGTCAATGCGCTGGAAGAAAATAATCAAAAAGTTGAACATTCCTTGAAAGAAGGTTATTTGCCTACTGTGCTTATGGTGGAAGATAATGTAATTGCGCAAAATGTTGAAAAAGCACTCTTAACTGCATTGCATTGTCACGTCGATATAGCAGATTCTGCAGATAGCGCTATCAAATTATTTCATCCCGGAAAATATGATCTTGTTTTAATGGATATTGGTCTTGAAGACTCTTCAGGGTATGTCGTTGCAAAACAACTACGTCAAAAGGAAAAAAATACAAATCATCATGTTCCCATCATCGCTTTGACTGGTTTTGAAGCAGATGTGGTCAAATATGATTGCCAACATTATTTTATGGAGGGAGCGATCAGCAAGCCATTAACTTGTGAACAAGCAGAACAAATTATCAAACATTACGTGTATCATATGGATGTTCCTGTGCGCGGTTTGAAGACAACTTAGCATATTATTGCTATCATAATTCTTTTTTAATGAATTTCTCATATGAGTAGTAATCCAATTGATAAT
This sequence comes from Legionella cherrii, assembly GCF_900635815.1. Classification (NCBI taxonomy): domain Bacteria; kingdom Pseudomonadati; phylum Pseudomonadota; class Gammaproteobacteria; order Legionellales; family Legionellaceae; genus Legionella; species Legionella cherrii. Next base: position 2,640,288 of record NZ_LR134173.1, on the reverse strand, counting down.
CAGCGTATCTTATCTTTAGATGTTTTCCGGGGTCTAACTATGGCATTGATGGTATTAGTTAACAGCCTTGGAACAAGGGTTTCTTATCCCATATTAATGCATGCTGAGTGGAATGGTTGCAGTTTAGCAGATTTAGTATTTCCTGCTTTCTTGTTTATCGTCGGGATCACAACGGTTATCAGTCTGAAGAAACACATTAATGAGGCAAGTAATGCCCAACTTTACCGAAGTATTTTAACGCGTACCTTTCTTTTAATTTTTTTTGGATTATTTCTTAGTGTTTTTCCAAAAATTATTAATTTATCAACGATAAGGTATTATGGAATTTTGCAACGTATTGCTTTATGTTACTTCATCTGTTCGATTCTCTATCTTCGTACATCCATTCGCACACAAATTATTATCTTTTTCGGGATTCTTATTGGTTACTGGTTTTTCCTAACTCAAGTTCCACTTCCTGGTTCTGCAACGGACCAATTAAGTATGGCAAACAACTGGGGCGCTTATATTGATAATCAAATATTTTCTCCTGCACATTTATTATTTAAGACTTTTGATCCAGAGGGTCTTTTAAGTACTATCCCATCAATCGCTACAACACTTTTGGGCCTTTTAACAGGACACTTTTTATTAACTCGAATCAGTAAACAAAAGAAAAGCGCAACCTTAATCGCAGTGGGTTTGCTTTCACTTGTGATAGCCTGGATATGGAGTTATAGCTTTCCTATTAATAAAAATTTATGGACAAGTACTTTTATTTTATGGAGTAGTGGTTTTTCGCTTATCGTTTTTGGCTTATGTTTTTTTGTTATCGATGTATTGGGTTATACAAAATGGTCTATTCCCTTTAAGATTTTTGGCATGAATGCACTTTTTATTTTTATTTTTCACGTTATTTTACTGAAAATTCAATCGATGTTTGTTTTTCACTTAGCCGATGGCTCTCAAGACGTGTTACGGGTAGTCATCGCGGAATATTTATTTGGAACATTTAGCCAAGAAAACGCAGGGCTTTTTTATTCCATAGGGTTTCTTTTTTTAAACTTTCTGGTGGCTGCTTTTTTATATCGGCGAAAAATATTTATAAAAATTTAGATAACTCAAAGGAATACTCAAAAATCTAAGCCCATGTCATAGGGCTAACGTATTGTTCATCCTTTCGGAGTTCGTTATAATAATAGGTTAGTTTGAACTATCTGAAGTTAGTGGAGTCGTTTTCGATGCCAATATATGAATATCAATGTACCAGTTGTAATCATCACTTTGATTTAATGCAAAAAATTAGTGATGAGCCTGTCAAACAGTGTCCTGTATGTTATAAAGATACAGTGGTCAAACTGATCTCCGCTGCTGGCTTTCAACTCAAAGGTACTGGTTGGTATGCTACTGATTTTAAAAACAAAAATACTAAATCCGCAGAAGCTACTGCTAAAAGTGATGGTTCCGGTACAGCAGATAAAGCAAAAGATACTTCTTCCTCAAAAACTACTACAGACGGTGACACTAAGTGAAAGCATTGTCATTAAGAAGCTATTTACTCACTGGATTGGTGGTTTGGTTACCCATACTCATCACTATAGGAGTATTGCGTTTTATTATTGACTTACTTGACAATACTTTGGCTTTGATCCCTAAAGCGTATCAACCCGAACAATTAATTGGCCATTATATTCCTGGTTTAGGAGTTATTTTATCACTTATTATTCTGCTTGTTACTGGTGTCATTGCGACTAATTATTTCGGACAGCGATTAGTAGAGTGGGGGGAATCGATTCTTGTTAAAATTCCGCTAGTCCGCTCAATATATAAAACAGTAAAACAAGTCATTAATGCCTTATTATCAACAAATAGCGAGGCTTTTAGAAAAGTAGTTTTGATTGAGTATCCACGTAAAGGATTATGGAGCATTGCTTTCCAAACAGGTGCAGCAAGTACATCAATAAATAATAAAACAAAAGAAGAATTGGTCTCTATATTTATCCCTACTACTCCTAACCCCACTTCAGGTTTTCTTATGATGCTTCCAAGAACTGATGTTATTGAGTTAGATATGAGTATTGAAGATGCACTGAAATTTATAATTTCTTTAGGAGTGATGCCGCCAATGTCAGAGGCTGCATTAACAAACAATTTGTAAAAATTTAAATAGGCGGTTTTTTATATGCGTACACACTACTGTTTGGGCGTCGATGAGTCAAGTTTAGGAAAAGAAGTTATTGTATGTGGTTGGGTTCATCATCGTCGAGATCATGGTGGTGTCATATTCCTTGATATACGTGATAGCTCAGGTATTCTGCAAGTAGTTTATGAACCAGAGAATAAAGAATGTTTTTCTGATGCAGAAAAATTACGCTCCGAATTTGTGGTGCGAATTACCGGAGTGGTACGTAAAAGACCCGAAGGGATGATTAATCCAGCGATGGCTACAGGTACAGTCGAGGTAATTGGCAGCAAGCTCGAAATTCTTAACCAATCACCAACCCCGCCATTTTTACCTGATGATTTTCAAGTTGTAAATGAAGATCTACGTTATAAATATCGTTACATTGATTTGCGTCGTCCATCAATGAAGCACAAACTCACATTAAGACATCAGTTAAATAGTTGTATTCGTACCTATCTTAATCAGCAGAATTTTCTTGACATTGAAACCCCAATGCTGACCAAAGCAACCCCAGAGGGAGCACGTGACTATTTGGTACCATCCAGAGTTCATCCAGGGTCATTTTATGCATTGCCCCAATCACCACAGCTTTTTAAACAATTACTTATGATTTCTGGGTTTGACAAGTATTATCAAATCGTTCGTTGTTTTCGCGATGAGGATTTGCGAGCCGATAGACAACCTGAATTTACACAACTTGATATCGAGATGTCGTTTATTGATGAAGAAAGCATTCTCAACCTGATCGAAGGTTTATTAAAAACGGTATTTAAACAAATTCTTAATGTGAATTTACCTGAAAAATTACGCAGAATGCCTTATGCTGAAGCAATGCGGCGCTTTGGTAGTGATAAACCGGATTTGCGCAATCCTTTAGAGCTCATTGATGTGGCTGACATAGTAAAAGACTGTGATTTTAAAGTATTTTCTACTGCAGCAAATGATTCTGAATCCAGAGTGATTGCATTACGACTCCCAGGTGGCTGTGATCTAAGCAGAAAGGATCTCGATGATTATGGCCGTTTTGTCGGTATTTATGGAGCTAAGGGACTTGCTTACATTAAAGTAAATAATCTGGATGAAGGAATGACCGGTTTGCAATCTCCCATTTTAAAATTTCTCTCCGAAGATGCAGTACTCGCAATTCTGCAACGCACAGAAGCTAAAACTGGAGATGTTATTTTCTTTGGTGCGGATAGAAACCATATTGTTAATGAAGCGATGGGCGCATTAAGAATAAAGTTAGGCCATGATAGAAAACTACTTAAAGAGGGGTGGGAATTATTATGGGTTGTTGATTGGCCCATGTTTGAAATGGATTATGACGCGAACAAATTAAATCCGATGCATCATCCATTTACTTCACCCAAAGATCTATCACCTGAGAACTTACGTGCTAATCCGACACGGACCTTAGCCAAGGCTTATGATATAGTAATTAATGGCTATGAAATCGGCGGGGGATCCATACGTATTCATCAATCTGATTTACAAAAAGCAGTTTTTGAGTTGCTTGGAATTAATGAGCAAGAGGCTCAGGAAAAGTTTGGCTTTTTATTGGATGCTTTACAATATGGAGCGCCACCGCATGGAGGTATCGCCCTGGGTATCGATCGCCTAGCGATGTTACTTACAGATTCAACATCAATTAGAGATGTTATTGCTTTTCCTAAAACTCAAACAGCATCGTGCCTTTTAACGAGCGCGCCATCACCTACGGGGAACGCGCAATTAACTGAATTAGGAATAAGACTTGCTCCAACGACACAAAATAAATAACAAGCTGGGTAGAAAGCTAGCTAGCCTCGTAAAAAAATTGATCATCCCTGCAAAGCCGGGGATCTCTCATCCAATTGATATCAAAATTAATTTGGAGAGGGATCCCTGTATTTATAGCAAGAGTTCTTTATTAATAAAAATGAAATCACTCTCAGAAAGTCGAAGATATTTAAGTTTCTTATTTTTCTTTTTTTTCTGTTCTTCCTTAGCTATAGCTGCTCCGGCCAAGAAACCGGCTACTTTTACTGAATATTTAACCCAAGAAAAAGCGCATTTGACACAATCCATTCAGGAAACAAAGCAGCCAATCATGCTTCAAAGTGAGAAAGAGTTTAATGCCAAAATGAAGCAAGTATCGGCCATTCTCTCGATGAGCCGCGTTAAGATTGAAAGCCTGGAAAGTTTTCTTGACCATCAATATAAAGAACAAAATAATTTAAATCAGCGTTTAAAGCATCTGCAGCAGATGCCGATATCGAAAGAAAATACAACGATTCCTGAGCGCGTAGAAAAAGTAGAAAACCTGCTTAACATCAATAAACAAACTACTCAGCTCATCATTGAAAATTTAAAACTTGCCAAAGAATATCAATCCTCATTGAATGAAGAGATAAAACATTTGGAGCTGTGGCATTCGAATTTTGTTCTTGAGCAAAAACTAGCGCAAATTAAGTCATTAAAAGAACAACTGAATAAGCGTTTGGCTGTACTTTACGAAACCAATGCCCAAAATAAATCAGATAAACATTCTAAGTCATCAAAACCACTTTCTGCGGCCGATTATGAAGCAATGCTATTGATGAACAATCAAAATATTGCAGCGATTCAAAATCATTTAAATGCTTTAAATATCCAAAAGACCGTAGTAAGAGCAGATATTATTTATCTTAAAAATCCAGATACAAAAAATTTACAACTCATCACCGATATTTACAAAGATGCTTTAAGTCAATATTCTAAAGTTGAAAAAACGATCCAACAAATAAGCAATTTTCTGAATAATGAAACGAAACTTATTGGTCCTCTAAATTTAAAAAAATCGATACGGTCGTTACAAGATACCTTAGCCCTGCAACTTAAAGAGGCGAATGTACAAAAGCAACTGCTTATTAAGAATTTGTCTGATTATCAAGCCCAGCTCAAGAAATTAATGTCTGCTCGACAAACTCTTGCGGATTACAATATTAGCAGTTGGCCTATTATCCTTAATAAAATTGCAGCAATTCCTGGTTTATTTTATAAATACCTCAACACTTTGAGTTTAAAAGTATACGATAGCTACTTATGGTTAAGTCCTTTATCTATGGTGATCTTATGGGGTGGATTTGTCTTTATAGCGGGTTTTTTCTTCATGATAAGCCGTATTTTAAGAACGCTTCGTCGAGATAAAGAGCGTTCCCGTTTAACCGGTTATCTATATGATGGTATTTTGGTTTTAGTGCAAAGAAATTTACCTTATTTTTGTATCGTTTCTATGTTATGGGCGTTGCTCTACGTAACCCATATTTCCTTCTCTAATTATCAGTTGTTGTTTAAATTAATTGCCGTATGGTTTACTTTTAAGATTTTAATCTTGATAGCACGCTTAGTGTTGCTCGAGCGAATTACTGACTCATCAGGTAAGGATGTCAAACTTTATTACCGTTTAAAATGGTTATTACTTTTTGGTGGTTGGACTACGGCTTTAATGACTCTTGGTCATTCATTACCCTTATCGATACTGCTTCAAGACATATTTAACCGTTTATTTATGCTCTTTATTTTAACAGTGTCCTTGGTTATATGGAAAAGTAAGGATGTCATTCCGTATCTTCTTCGTCCATTATTGAAAAGTCAAAAAAGATACGTGAAAAATGCCATTTCTTTATTGGTGATCCTTGTCCCCATAACCTTATTTACTACTGCTGTAATCGGCTTATTAGGATTTATCAATTTAGCATGGAATATGAGTCAATATCAGGCCTATGCTTTACTTGTTCTCGTAGGTTACATCCTTTCACGGGGCCTTTTATTCGATGCTTTAGAGTTGTTTTCAGAATTAATGATTTCCTCATTGCGTAATGGATGGTTGTGGGTAGAAGTTTTTTTAAAACCCTTAGATAAAATTCTGCGGATTTTATTACTTGTTGCGAGCATGTTGGTTCTGTTTCAATTATTTGGCTGGCATTCTGATTCGTGGGTTATGGTCAGCTTGGGTAAATTTGCTCAATATACCATCGTCAATATCCCAGGTATTCATATTACTATCACCAGTACAATAGGGTTTTTTATTCTACTTGCAGTTTGTGTTTGGGCTGCTAAATGGACACGCGAATTTTGTTATCGCTGGTTGTATAAAAATGCTAAAGATGCCGGGATAAGAAATAGTCTTTCGGTTTTTAGTCAATATGCAATAGTTCTTTTAGGTGGCTTTGTATCTCTGCATGTGCTTGGATTTGATTTTAGCGGTATGTCAATGATTATCGGGGGACTTGCCGTTGGTATGGGATTTGGTTTACGTGATTTTGCCAGCAATGTTGTTGGTGGTCTAATGTTACTTGTTGAAAGACCTGTACGAGAAGGGGATTTAGTTACAGTAGGCGAACATGAAGGACGTGTTTCTCATATTGGCATTCGGTCTATGAGAGTTTCTTCTTGGGACAATATGGAGGTATTGATTCCTAATGCAGAAACTTTTAATAAACCTTTTACCAACTGGACACATCAGGATGGTATTGTCAGAACAGTTATTCCTATAAAGGTCAGTCGTTCTGATGATCCCGTAATGATTCAGCAACTGATACAGGATATTTTAGCAACGACCCCAGAAATTGTTGGAGATCCACCGGCTCAAGTGTTTCTTAAAAAAATTGATGAAGCCTTGCTTGAGTTTGAGGTTCGGTATTTCATTAATGTGCAAATCCATACTCGAATTGAGGTTCAATCTAAAGTATTGTTTGCCATAATGACACAGTTCAAAGCAGCAAATATTAAACCTCCTATAGAACCGATTTCCATTGAAATTAAAGAGGGACAAGGTGATCTCATCACTAAAAATCAGACCACCGAAAACTGAAGCTGAATTACTTGAACGATGCTCCACTATTGCTGGTCTTAGTTTTGCACAACTTGGTTTAAGTCTGGGTTTATCTATTCCAGCTAATCCAAATCAGAGAAAAGGATGGGTGGGGCAGGCCATTGAATTAGCTTTAGGCGCTGATGCCCAAAACAAATCATTGCCTGACTTCAAATTTCTAGGTGTAGAACTTAAAACACTTCCTTTAAATAAATCGGGAAAACCCACCGAATCGACATTTATTACATCCATTCCTCTACTTACAATTCATAGACAAGTATGGAAGACCTCTCAATGTTACCTTAAATTAAAACGAATTTTGTGGGTTCCTGTAGAAGGAGATACAGACATCTCTTATCCACAAAGAAGGATTGGTCAAGGATTTATATGGTCACCAGATCGACTACAAGAGAGTGTTCTAGAAGCAGATTGGAATTATTTGTCTTTGCAAATCGGTACTGGCCATCTTGAAAGCGTCGATGCAAAAGAAGGGGAGTATTTGCAAGTACGGCCGAAAGCAGCAAATGGAAAATCTTTATGTTACGGTTATGATATTCAAGGGAATAAAATAAAAACACTACCGCGCGGGTTTTATCTAAGAAGTAGTTTCACGGCAAAAATCTGTTCAGCTTAAGTATGTTCAGTTCGGAGTAGACTCAGTCGTATTGTCTGAGCTGTTCAACTCAGTGTTTTATTGAATTGAACTCTTAACACGGTGAATCCAATGAACAAGATACTTCTGACCTATGGGGTTCATAAGTAAGAAATTCTGCCGAAGTTAAACGCTGGGCTTTAACAGCCCAGCCTACGCGTCTTCATACTTTAAGTTGTATGTAAGAAATTTCGGGGTGATAGTATGTGTTACTCCGACTTTGAATGTCCTAAGCTAAGTACCGAAGGCAGCATCCCTTTTATTTGCTCTACAGGTTGCTGTACTTTAGCAATTAAAAGTTCTCTGAAATGAGCGTCAGTTGCGAAGTAACGAATTGCACTTTCTACACCTTTGTATACACCCACCTCAAGTTCACGTCGCTCGACGCTAGCTTTTAAGTCTTGAAGGCGATTGAGATCAACATCGGGTTTAGGTGATGAAAAGAGGGAATAGGCATAAGAGAAGCTGCTCCAAATAGAGGTTTTAGTTTCTTCTGCTGCAGTTACCTTTTTCCACACCAACATAAATTCAGTAGGGCAAAGTGGGGCCATTAATTTAATCATACGCTGAACATCTGAATTTGAGAGTATTGCGGTATTATCGGTACCATCATATTCAGGTTGATTTTTTTTCAAGCACCAGTTGTATATCACCTTCATTTCATCGAGCTGGTTGTGGAAGTCAGCGAGACTAAAATTTTGAAGAATATAACCAGCAGCACCACAATAAAGAAACATACTTAGGAAATAATTAGCGAACTCAGGGATTGGTAAAAGAAATCCTGCGAGCCAAGAACCACCCCAAGCTGTTAGTCCAGTACTCATTCCTTGGAAAAGGTACATTAGATTCGCATTGTACTCGAAGTCATTGATGTATTTTTTTAGTGCGGCTTGTTGTTCCACATCATTTACATTAAATGGTATGGAAGTTAGTGCTCTTAAAGCCTCCGCACGGTCTTTTTTTGCTTTTTCAACAGCGGTCATGCCTTCAACAGTAAGTTTACCCACAATACTCTCCTTGTAAAAAAGTAACAATAAAAACCCTATTCATCCTACCCGAAAAAACGGGAGTTATGCTATCGCTTTTTTACAAAAAATATGCTTTAAGAACGAAAATTATAATGATTACATTACATTTTAAGCATATACCCACATTGCAATTATATTTTTTATCTATAAAAATCATAAAGTTATTGGATAATAAAATTAATCTGCCAATGAGGTTGCTCGTATAAATACATAGTTTTGAAACTCTAAATACATTCAAGTTGAAGCAAAAATAATTACACAGTATATTGGAAGATTACTCATAAAAATTAAGGACGATTATTATGAGCATTCCCTTAGATTTAATAAAAAAGCACTTAATTCAGTACATACCTGAAAATAAATCCGGTGGCGAGGTTATTTTATCCGTTGGTGAAAGTTTATTACTTGTTATGGATGCGTGTATTCAAGCAAATGTTGATCCCATAATAAAAGATCAATTAAATCTCCTTTATATTGAAGGCATCAAGTCAAAAGAGGAACTTAGCTTTATTAAAGAAGTCCAGGACATTTTGGCATCTAAAAATTATACGGTTAAATCGGATCCCATTACTATTAACGAAGACGCCACGCGACGCTATTTTGAAACGCAGCTTGCTTATTATCTTCTTCAAAATAACGCAGAAGAACTTAATCAAAACGAATTAAGTGAGTTTACAAAAAATTTAAAAAAACGATTATTTTCTTTACCCGCCCCTGATGATAATCATATTAAAAAAGCTGAAAAAATCCTTAAGGGGGAAATGGATCCAATACTTAATAAATATGAAACTGAATATGCACAAATAATATCTATGTTAGCCAAAAATAATTTCTATGGCTTATCTAAAAAGGCCTGCACTAATTTGTTGGAAATCGCATGTAGCACTAGCCTGTCAACATTAAATACCCAGATTGATCAGTCAATGCCAGTCGATTATTGTAGTGATACTGTTTTTACGATGGGAATGGATGGAAGGGGACGAATAATAAAGAAAGATCATGATAAAGTGCGAACAACAGCAAAGGGGTTAATGAAATCCAATTCCCCACTTCCTCTATATCATGATGTGGTGAATGCGGCACATTCACAATATGACGATAAAACAAGAAAACAAATGGAGTCGCCTTTTCAACGTTCTGCAGATCAGGCGAGCTTCATGATAGAAAGCCAATGGACACAGTTTCTATTTTCACGAATGACCCAAGTATATTCTAATGGGATTTCCAGCACTACGCTGGCACAAATTAGAAATATCATTCTAGAAAAACGTTTAGGCCATGTTTACCACAAAAATTCTTTTCAAAAATATATGACTGCATTTGCTGCGCTGATGGTATACAACAGTGGTGGACATTCTTTTTTTGAGATTTTTGAAGTATTCAAATTTCCATTGTGTCGTGAATTAATTGAAGATGAACCTGGATTAGTTAAAACGTTAGAAGAAGATAAAATGATGTACAAATGGCTTTGCATGGATCAAAGCGATGCCTATGAAAAAGCATTGCATGCCACGCGAAATTATTTTCACTCTCTTTTATCCAAAAAAATAATTAACGCTGAATTTAAAAAGAAACATATGTCTGTTTTAAGCGTACCGCAAGAACAACTTACTCTCCATTTTGCGGTTGTTTATCACAACTTACATGATCTTGAACAATTGATTCATACTCTTGGAAGAGAAAATATAGATGCTCCTAATTATAAAGATTGGACAGCGCTTATGGTCGCTTCTCAATTGGGTAAGACTGATCAAGTAAAAATGCTTCTTGCTGCAGGTGCGGATATCCGAAAACAAGTAGATGGACTTTCATCCCTAGAGCTTGCAATCAAAAATAGCCATTTTAAAACTACTGAAGTCTTATTAAAGGGCGGAGCTGTAGTAAAAAGAGCACAAAAAGCTAAAGGAGGTTTAAAGGCTAGGGTTCCTGCTTTATATCTTGCCTGCAGACAGACTGATGTGGGTATTTTAAGGTTATTATTGGAGCAAAAAACACTTAACATCGATGATAAAAAAGAAGCCATACTGTGTGCTTTGAAAATTGAGAACTTCGAAGCATTAAAACTCATCATAAATCAAATCACCAAAGAAGAAAGACATAAATTTTTTAATGAAAAGTATAAATTCAAACTATTAAAAGAGGCGGTAAAATTAGGTAATACCCAATTAATTAAAGGAATACTCCAATTTGATATTTTTCCGTCTTTTGAACAAATAGACTGCCAATCTTTATTAAGTGTGGCGGCAGAAAAGGGGTTTTTACCTACTGTAGAATTGCTATTGAAGCTATATTTTCAGCATTTAGATAAACATAAAGCCAGTCAAGAAATGCTTTTCTCAATAAACCTGGATCCAATACTTAGTACGGCCTTAGAATATAGTCATTTTAAATTAAGTATTTTTTTAATGATGCGAGGAGCCAATATCGATTTGGTCTCGTCAAAAATAGAGCATCTCGATGAATTTGCAAAATATATAAAAAATAGCGAATATTGCGATTTATTTTATATTCAAGAGTTGGATTCAGATAGTATTTCTATCCAGTTGAAAGAAGATTTGTCTCACTTAAAACAGGAACAGAACGAAGCCGCTTTTAAAATGCCACCTAAAAGTCATATTGAATCTTCTACTTCGAGTTGTACGCTAAGTTTTTTTAGTGATAGGGAAAAATTACAAAAAAATGAAAATGATGCTACTCTAAATTCGGTGGTAACTCTGTGAATCAAGAATGGTTTCATTTGACAAATGCAGCAATAATAACTAATCTTAATTGTGCAATGCAACATAAGGAGATGCTATGAAGAACCAATTTTTTGAGCAAAAGATTTTTAACAATATGGATGCTCCAATGCAAAAACTAATGGAACTGAATGTTAAAATGATGCAGAACTTGTCTTTAATTAAACCAATGGATTTATTCAATATAAAAAGACCCGAAGAGTTTTTTAATAAAAATATGGAGCTATTTATCCAAAACAGTCAGATGACTATGAATTATATGAGAGAAACCTTCAATATCCTTGAGCGGCATTGGTTAAATATTTCCCGTGATATGGATCATCGTGCGAACGAGATCATGGATGAAACTTCATCTTTAATGACAAAAAGCACAAAAAAAGTTGCTACCACAACAAAGACTGCAGCAAAAAAAGCATCTACCTCAGCAAAAAAAGCCGCATCTACTGTGAAAAAAGCCTCTTCAGCAGCCCAAAAAGCGGCAACATCGGCTGCGAAAAAAGTATCTTCACCAACCAAAAAAGCCGCGTCGCCTGCTGCTGAAAAAACGTCATCTCTTGCGAAAAAAGCTGCAGCACCTGCCGCTAAAAAGGTAACTTCGTCTACAAAAATGGCAAATGCGAAAAAAAATGCCAAGGTAACCGCTTCTCCAAGTAAAACAACTCCTGCTCTAAAAGCAAAACAAGAAGCACGAAAACCTGAATCCAAACCCACCATGATGCATTCTACAGCACCAATGAGTCATAATTCACCCATAAATCAAACTGCTGCAAAGCCTGGTATGACCGGCGGCAGTAACATGTCACAAGTAGGTGCTATGACCGAAAAAAGTGGGGTTAAAGATATAAATATCCAAAATATAGGTAAAGGTAATCCTATGCCAAACCAATTTCCTAAATGATAATTAATATATGCTAAGAGCCCTGGGCATCATCAGGGCTTTGCGTCACCTATTACCCTCTATTTCCTAAGATAGAGAGTTATTAATCCTTAGTTTTTACCAAGAGCGCCTGACTAAAGACAGGGCTGTTGTTTAGCCTATAGTCTGGGACCGGTATCGGTTTATTTTGAACAAGTTGACTGATAATTAACGGGATCCGTTCTGGAGCATTCCGATATTTACGCTTGCTGTTAATGCTTTTAGCCCTTTGCCGCGTGATGTAAATCAAGTTCCGGGTTATAGAGTTTCTCTAATAAATCAATATATTCAACAGTCTAATCCCGTAGGCTATTTTTAAGTGTAGTTTTTGATCGAAAAACGATCAAATAAGTCGTTGTATTGCCAAGTTTGGAAACTCTGAAATGAAAAGGCCTAGAACCTGTAAATTCGCTATAATCATTCGTTTTCAGGAGTGACTGCAAGCCCAAAAGCCCAATAAACTAGAAACGGTCAAACAATCCTTTAGATACTGGCGTGCCACACGAACAAAGCACGAACAAATCCCCGATGAGTTATGGGAGCAGAACAAGGGGCTATTGGGTGATTATATTCCTTCGAAAATCGGCAGTCATTAGGGATGAGTTCAATCCAAACCTCCGAGATTTGAAATGAGCTTAAGGTGAGGATCGAAATAATCCCCCATGATTATCCAATTATCCAAAATCTTGCAAGCTACTATGTCCACTTAAATGCTATCAGCATGTAAGTGATCTTGAAATTTCAGCCTCAACTTTCATCATTGTTTTTGATTTGTTAACTGAAAAACTTCCTAAGAAAGTTAAAGGTAAAAGACGTGGCTTATTAAGCGCCAAGCAAAGCTCTGACTCGGGATTTTGAACTATTTCTCCTAGGACATCTTCTCTTTTTTTAATATTTAATACGGCATCCACTATACCCTGAAGTTTTCTACCACTGTTCATCCAATAGGGATTCGAACTCCTTTTTCCTTCTTGCAAGCGAGCCATAGTTTCCATGATTTTTAATCCCATATTTCCTTGCTTACTTAAGAAAAGTATCGCCTCATTATAGGAAATATCCTCAGGTGGAAGATTAGTTATTTGTGGGACAAAAATAAGCTCTTCTGTTTCTAACAGACTTGCGAATTGTTGTTTAAGCATTTCGTATAGATTATTTAAATTCCCATCAATGAAGGGAAAATGTGCTGCCAATTCATTGAATAGATAAGGTGATGTACTAAAATTAGGGAATGGAGTTGTAGATGCAGAATGGAAGAGTTTATTTAGTATCTTTATTGTCTCAGAGGGAGCTGCTTCTTTCCCACCTTTATTTGATTGGTCAATAATCTCTTCAAAGGATGATAAAAATCTGAAGTGGCTTAAAAATGCAGTAAGATTATGGTTTGCATCACGAGCAGATACTTGATGCTCACCCACCTTGATCATAATCGATGGAGATATTTCGACGGGCTCATCTGGATTACTACTCAAATAAGGCCCTGTGTTATTAACCATTTCAGTAAATAATGGCATCATTTTTGAAAGGTATTGGTCATCATGTAACCACGCGGATATGATATATTTATAAGATTTAATTTGCTCTGATAATGTTTCCAGAGTCACTGTATTGGAATGCTCCTTAAACTCTTTTAAGAGTTGTTGTTTTTGTCCTTTACTTAAGTCTTTATCTTCAAAAAAGTTTAAAAATGTTGTTAAGTTAGCTTCAGTAACTGTTGCAGGTAAAATGAAATGAAAATGCTTATTCTTCTCTTTGTTTGATTCTTTTCTAAAAAGAAATGAGAGGCTTTTGCCATGAGTAAAATGAGCAAAATCGTGCATTAATCCTTCGCCAATCGATAAAACCGAGTATTGGCTTAATAGCTTTTCATATTTTTTTTGAAAATTTTCTAATTCAGATTCAGGTACATAAACGCTAATAAAAGGGCCGCTTATTTTAATTTTTTTAATGAGTGAATTTTCTGGAAATCGTTTTAAAAACATAATTTATGTCGTCACGAGAGGCTTTTGCCAAAACATACCTCATTATGACTATATTTGCAACATATTGGTTTTTTTTTGAAATCAATGACCATCCATATTATTTGGAATTGTATATATCTGCTTAGTATGTTCGAACAAAGAGTGAAGTGTACTATCATTTTCTACCGTAACACTTGCATCTGAAGTAGGGTCTATATAGGGTACTCCAGCTGGAATTTTCCATTTATTTTACCTGCCGCTAATAATTTCGGTGATGGTTGTAAAGAGACTAAAGCGGATGCTTTATTAGCTTGTTAAAAACCTTTCGATTAGTCCAATTCAAATCAGGAAAAAATGATTACCTGTACAGAATACTAGTCTGCAGCTTGTTGAGCTAAAAGGAAATCCAATGAGGTTTGATTTAGAGTTTCTATCAAATAGCGATGCGCCTTGTAGTGGTGAGCTTCATCGTCCCCGTGGCAGTATACAGACCATCAATACCCTACCTCTGAATAGGGTATCAAAGCGCATACTGGATTTCATGGGTGCACTGTAAAGTATTTCTTTACCAAAAGCATGCGCACCTCAGTCAAACTGTTAGTGTATGATGCGAATGCTATTATAATGATGGTTGCTGCTTCATATTGTGTTTGGATTCACTTCTCTTTTCCATCATTTGACCATGTTTAAATAATTTATGCTGAAATGTTTCTGCTGACTTTCCCGCTTCTTGTGATAATTTATTCTCGGCAGGGGATTGTTTTTTATCAGCTGTTGATGTTTTAAAAAATTTAACATTAGAATACTTTTGATTACTTTCTGCAGATTCAAAATGATTCGACTCTTTAGAAGTAACAACTTTATCTTCCACAGTTGATTCATTTAAACTGGCGATAAAACGATTTACCTCTTGTTCTAAAGCCTGTAAATTTTTATCAAAATCAATCGAGTGAATACTTAAATGTTGATATTCGTTTTGTAGCAAATTTAATTTCTCGAATACATGGTTCCATTTATTAGTTAATTCTAAAAATTTGTTTTGAGAAAAAATCACCAACATAGCTCTTATGTGTGCAATACAGGCCATGAGCTCATCCAAGTTTTGATTTTCTTGATATTCTGAAAAAACAATCAATAATGAATGTTGCACAATGGTATCTAAAACTCTTTTAAATTTTTCCAACTGATCAGTGAGTGAATAATATCGGCTGACAATAAAAGGCTCGAGGACAATATAAAGATCTTTTAAAACATCCTGAATATAAGGAAGACCTTGTTGTTTCTCAAAAACCTGCGTGCTTAATAGAAATGAGACATTGTCAAAATACCTTGATATGTTTTCTTGATCAATTGCATCAAAATCGAAACGCTTTTGATATTTACTATTATAGTAAGTGAGTAATTCACGATAACTTAGCAGATCGTTCGTCGAACTTGAAGCGATTTGGTCTTTTCGAATGTACATCCTCATATCAATATTCAATAAAGAGGAAACAAATCCTAATAATAATATTTTCAATTCATATAAGCCTGCGCTTTCCTCTACTAAGCCGCCGTGACCAAAGAAACGTTGCATCGATATAGATGGCAAAGGGAACTTTGCAGCGGATTCTGGCTCTTTAGTAAATTTACGACCATTTTCAAGTGGCTTACCAAGAAATCTACTTAATCCAAAATCTGTAGGCCTTACGGTGTAACTACCATCTTCGTTTATTTGTAAAAGTATGTTACGTAATGCGGCATCTAAGTGTAAAACTTCGGCTTTATCAATCATTAAAAGTTCTGCATTAATAACTCCCATACTAATCGAAGCTAAAATTAAAAACTGTTCTATTCTACTTTTATTACGAAGTATAATTGCAATTTTTGACCCATCGATACTTTTTTGTTCGAATTGGTTATCAAGCATGCGCTTTTGTTGGCCAATAACATATTCACTCATTATTATTTCGGTATGTTGGGTATTATTAACAATCAATCCTTTGGCACTGGATGGACAATTCAATCCAGGATTTTTCTTCGATAAATCAGACAGCGTAAGACAAATATCTCTTTCTTGTTCAAATTCATATAAGCTTTTGGGCGTTTTTATTCTTAGTTCTTTGAAGACAATCATACGAGAAGGAAACAGAGCACATATTTCGGAGTTATTGCCTAAATATTTAGCCGAATAAACAATGCCAAATTCTCCGCCTGCGAGATACGCTAAATTCCTAATTTCCTCTGTAGGTATCGATATTGGACGAGCACCAACCTCTAATTGTATGTAGGATCCTCGATTCAATAATGGAATTGCTAAGAACTCTTCGATTTTCTTTGCTTCGTTTTGTTTTTCTTCCAACATCACATTTAATTGATAGAGCACATGTTGAAAAGATAAACCTCTTAATTTAATAAGCTCCTCTTGAGGAAATAACTTCAAATCCTCCAGAACTTGAATTACTGCGAGCAAAAAATTCGGTTTAGCTGGGTTCGGATTATTTAGTTTATTTACCATTTCATTTATATTCCGAATTCGATTCGCAATCATTATGCGGGCAGCATCTATTTTTTGATAAAAACTTTCATTTGCCGATTTTTCACTAGCGATCCACCTTTTTAAATCTTCTGCATTTAAAGAAAGTACAGCGACCTCTAAACGCTCGGATTTATATTTATCACTTAGTTTTAACTTGCGAAGATTCCCTGTTGCACTGAAAAGCACTGGATTATTCGTTACAGGCGTGGATTGCAAATCATGAATGAAATTCCTGGTACATATTGTTTCATATTTGCTCCACAAAACATTTAGTACCACCTGAACCAAATAAGGATCCCGATCGAATTGAACTGATGTTTGTTTTTGAAAATCCTCTATATCATCATAGATACATTCTAAAAAATAATAATTGGCTTTAATGTCTTGACTAGTAGAAACATAATTTTCTACATGAGATAGTTTTTCAAGGAGGTCCATGTTACTGCTTAATAAACTGGTCAGTTTTGTTGCGGTCATCTCTGTTGATGTTGTTTGTGACAGAATAGAAAGTAAGTCGGATAAAGTAATTATCGTTTCTCTTAAAATATCTACATTTTTCTTTTGCCCATTTACTATGATGTAGTTTTCTTTAATTGTTCCTTCTTTTAAATGAGCTGATACACAAATTTTCAGAATATTTTTTAAAATATCAAGAATTGTCTTATGCAGCCTTATTTGCAGCTCTTTATCATTTATCCTCGTTATTGCAGACAAAACTGCAACATTAGATGAGATTTTAGCTCTTTTATCTTTTCCACCTACAAGCAGCATTACCAAATGAAGTAACGATAATAACTGATCGAAACTTTTTGCGTCATAGGTCATTGATTGACTAAGATTACTGCATATCTCCATCATCGGTACTATTTTGTGTTGCAATTTATCAACCAATGCTTGTGGATTATTTGTCGAGATTTCTATTTCTGGCGATGCAGTATACAAATGTTTTAAAAGAGAAAAATGCGCCTGTTGGTATTTATCCCTTATAGCCAAAAACCAATTTCGATAATGAAAATTACCCTGAATTTGTTCATAATGACTTATCGTGATTTGTTTCATTAATTCATTGATATGAGCGTATTGCTCGGAATTGAATTGTTTCGGTGTAATTTGATCGATTGCTTTTTCTAAATTATCTAAGGCGCTATGCAACATAGAAAATTTTTGATGAAGGGCATGATCTTCTAATGTAACCGCATGCAAGAGAAATTCATCTAAATCATCACTATCACTATCACTCTCATTGCCTTTTGTCTGCTCAGATTGAATTTCATTATTTTGTTCTAACTGAGTTTCAACATCTGCTGATACTGAGACATCACTTTGCAAAATAGAAAATGACATCTGTTCTCGAGTTGTTAATTTGCCATAAATTTCATCTGCAGGTAATACTTCAACAGGATTTATAGTGGATGAATTAGGAGATAAAAAATTTAAAATTCTTCTTTTAACTTTTCTGTAAGATCTCTTCATCAGCTAAGTCCTTTTCTATTTGCTAAAGCAGGCGCGCATACTACCACAGAGATATATAACCTAACAGATCTCTTTTTGAATTAGAGACTTATCGAGCTTAAGCCTGTTAAAATTGCTGTATGACGGGATTACCTAGCTTTTAAATTGCGCATAAAGTTTTGCTAATCTCTGTGGTAAGAATATCTGAGTAATGTTTTGGGACATCGACGAAGTCATCGAGGCGCAGGATGGCTGGGCCATTGAGAAAATGCCGTACTACAAGTATCGCAGATTCAGACTGCTGAGAAGTAATGCGCTCAAGATAGTTGCTGGCCATTACATGGAAAATAAAAGGGGGCATTTGCGAAGGAAATAATATGGTCTTGAACGTAACTGATTTTGTTTTTTAATGGCGCTTTTTTTTGCTTGTTGGCACAAAAGCGGATCACATTCTGGCGGAAGCACTTTAATAACGATCAATGATAAAGTTTAGATTTTTTTGTTTGGCACATTTATTCGCTTAGCTTGAAGGGCATTACTTGACTCATATCAGGCAGCATGGATTGTATTTTTTTTGCCACAGAATACAACAATAAGTCATTTCCTTGAGTAGCCCCCATTTGTACTGATATCGGAAGCTGATCATGGAACATAACTGGAAGGGTCATCGCCGGTAGGCCTGCTTGGTTAAACAATGAGGTAAAGGGAGAAAATTCCACATTTTTTTGTAAATAATGCTCAAAATCATCATGTGTACTTAATTCTCCTATACGTAATGGAAGCTGAGCTAAAGCAGGCGTTAGTACTAAATCATTTTGATTGAGTAACTGATGAAGGGGCTGAATGAGCTGGTATAAACGACTCTTGGCAATTAAATACTCACCAGCAGAAAGTTTTTTTCCCCGTTGATAGAATTCCCATGTCACAGGCTCAAGTTCATCACGCGTTGCTTTTTTCTTTAATTGAATTTCTTGGATTTTAATAACGGTATATGTATTTGCGGCAATAAGGGAAATCACACAATCACCGATAGTTTGCAGATCTAATGCCAAACTTTTTCTTTGTATTGTATGGCCTAAACTTTTTAATAATTCTTCAACTATGCGTACCGCTTCAAGGCATGGTTTCGCAACAGGTACTGGTGCAAAAACGCCATCTAAATAGATTATGTTTAATTTTCTATCTGGAATAAGAGGATGCACTCGAGATTGATCGGCCAATTGCTTAAATAATGCCTCAGAATCTCGTAAAGAGCGAGTTAACACAAAGTTGACTGCCAGGCCAGACCATAATTCATCCGTTAAAGGACCTGTTGGAGTTAAGCCCCTAGTCGGTTTAAAACCGAATAAACCGCAACATGCTGCAGGAATCCTAATGGAGCCACCTCCATCACTAGCTGTAGCGATAGGCGCAATACCTGCAGCAATTGCTGCAGCTGAACCCCCAGAAGATCCTCCTGTAGTTCTATTAAGGTCATAAGGGTTGTGGCATGGTCCTAATAATGCAGACTCAGTAACATAGGAAAGGCCTAACTCTGGTGTATTTGTTTTTGCAAAAGGAATAAAACCTAATGAAATCATCTTACTCACTAAATCACTTGTGATTTGAGGAATATTTTTAGCAAAAAAACGTGATCCTTCGGTACCTCGTATTCCAGCAATGGGCTGCCCCAAATCCTTTATTAATAGAGGAACACCATAATATGGCTCATCACCATGAAGGCTGGTAAGACATTTTTTTGCAAAATCGGAACAATCAGTCACTACCGCATTGAGTGTTGTATTGACTTCATTTATCCGTGAAAGAGCACAATTCAAGACTTCAAGGGGGCTAACTTCGTGTGTTTTGATTCGTTTTGCCAGTTCGGTTACATCACAACATAGATATTCATCTAATAACATTTCTTGCCCGTTTGGATTAAGAATTCAGGAATAATAATTATTGTTCCTGAATTGAAATTGGATCTGTTGACGATCCTACTATCCTGGCAAAATGTCGTGATTTTAAATGCTTTGTTCATGTACGCTGTATTTCGTGTTCTAAAATCACGACATTTTGGCTCAGTCTAGCGAGTTGTTTAGGATACTTCGTTTATTCTTCATGACAGCTTTTAAATTTTTCTTTCATTTTTTCTTCCATTTTTTTCATTCTATTTTGAAGTTCTGTTTTTTGTTGTGGGTTAAGTACTGCATAAATTTGATTCTTAGCTGTGATCTTAGCTTTCATCATGTCGCCGATCAGTTTTGTCTTTTTATCAATTAAACCGTCAACTGTTGATTGATCCATATTGGCCGATTCAGCTTGTTGATTGAGTTGGTCATGTAAGCCCTTCATTTGAGCTGCATCATTTTGTATTGTTGATTTTAGTTGCTCTAAAATAGGTTTTATCTTAGATTTTTGGCTGTCATCAAGTTTTAATGATTCAACCATATTTTTCAATCCTTCCCCGCAGCCCCAAGAATGGGCTAATACTACTGGGCTAAGTGCTAACGTAAAAGTAAATGCAGCTGCTTGTATGATTTTCTTATACATGATAAGTCCCTTCCTTAGTTAAAATGATAAAATCATAGGTAAGTATAGATGCTTTAAATGATTTTTGTAAAAAAATATAAGATTTAAATGAAATAAAAAAAAACTCTTTGAGCTATAAGGAATCAATCGTTCAAATTTTCTATTTTTTGTTTTGTAAATATATTTTACATTCTTCTACTGATAATGGATGGTAATAATAAAATCCTTGGATTCCATCAATACCCTGTTCCCGTAAAAAGTGAAGTTGTGATTCATTCTCAACTCCTTCAGCAACAACCTTTATATTTAACTTATGCGCAATTGTTGCAATTGCTTTAATAATCGTTTGATCTAAATAATCATTATGACAATTATTAATAAATGCTTTATCGATTTTTATTTTTTTCACGGGTAAATGTTTCAAATAAGATAAACTCGAATAACCAGTACCAAAATCATCAATCACTAAACTAATATCCATTTCTTTTAATAAATTAATTTCTTTGTATAACTTATCACTATATTCAATGAAAACTGATTCTGTGATTTCCAACTCAATAGAGGATGTATCAAGTTGATTTTCAGCCAATGCATCCGCAATGATTTTACTCAGTGAATGTCGAATAAATTGAACTGTGGATATATTAATCGCAATAGGCCCAGGGAGCATTTTTTTATCTTGCCATTTTTTCGCCTGGCGGCATACATTTTTAATAATCCATTCACTAACCGGAATGATTAATGGGCTTTTTTCTAAATTGGGTATAAACTTTCCTGCATCTAAGACACCTTTTTCTGGATGAGCCCAGCGTAATAAAGCTTCAAGCCCAACTATGTTTCCTGTGCGTGCGTCACAAACTGGTTGATACTTTAAGAAAAACTCTTGTCTATCATAGGCACGCTGTAATTCTTTACCCAGCCCATGGGTTTGTTGGTACTCTTCATAGAGTTCATTAGAGTAATAATGAAATTGATTCCTTCCTTTCTCTTTTGCTTGATAAAGAGCTGTATCAGCCTGTTTAAGTAGAGTTTCTATATTTTTCCCATCATCAGGGTAGATACTTATACCCATACTGGATGCGATTTGAATTAAATGTTCATCTATAGGAACTGGTTTGGTAATATCAGCGAGCAATCGCTCAACGATTGTTGTAATTTGTTCTTTTGAATTGATATTAAACAGGATTATTGCAAATTCATCACCACCTATTCGAGCAGCGATATCAAACTCACGTAAACAGGAAGTAATTGTTTTTGCGACATGCATCAGCATCTTATCTCCATTATCATGTCCCAAAGTGTCATTAATTACCTTAAAATAATCAATATCCAAAAATAATAAAGCAATCTTCCCCTGAAATCGGGTCACCTGATTTGTATTGTGTTGAAATATTTCATAGAGTAAATTTCGATTGGCCAGTCCGGTTAATGGATCATGGGTCGCTTGATAATAAAGTTTGGCATTTTCAAGCGAAATCATTGCTTGGGAAGCGAGTAATTGCAAGTTATCCAAATGACTTGGAGTAAAGGTACAGCTACTGCTGTTGTTCTCTAAATATAGCATTCGACATAATTGACTCTTATAGAACAACGGCATCATTAAAAGAGATCTTGGATTTTCTTGCTGTACATATTCATCTTGAACAGTGAGTTCTGATTGAATTGCATCATTTAAAATAATGGCTTTTTGAGTACGTTGAACATAATTTAGGATGGAAGTGGGGTATCTTGTAGTCTTTTCCTGATCTATTGGGCTATTGAGGTAGATCATTTGATGATCTAAATTTCCTTCTGCTTCAATCATCCACTTATCATTATCCTGAGTCAGAATAATACCTCGTTGTGCACCCGCATTTTCTAATACAATAACTAAAAGTTTTTGGAGTAATTTATCAAGTCGAATTTCACTCGAAATAAGCTGATTAAATTTTAAAACAGTCAACATATCTATAGTTGGTGTTTTAACTTGCAGATCGGGATAGTAGTTAATTAATGCCGTTGTCTGAGAAGATTGTTCTAAATGTTTTACTTTAGTATGTGCCCCCCAATCCTTGAAATAATGATGGGCATGAGACAGATAAATTTTTGCGATATTATCTATTTTGATTTTATCGCAAAAGTAAGCAGCTCGTTCACTAGCAATTGCCGCAACTAAGACTAGTCCGCTTGTAAGAGCTGCTTCGATCGCTTGCTCATAGAGTACCAGGACACTCTCATTTTGCTTCTTTAAACTCATATATTCAGCATTTATAAGTAAAGAATAAGCTTTAAAGTTTCCAGGACACCAAGTTTCATATTTTTTAACAAATGCTTTGAGTTCCTTTAATTTTTTTAAATAACGACGATGTTTATTTTTGGGTAACTGAGCTAATAAGCTTAAAAGGGATAACGCATAGAAAAATTTACCATCGAAATGGATAATCATGCCTTTATCATACTCCGAATAGAGCTCATGGTTGCTTCCTGCTTTGACTGCCTCAGCAAAATTCCCTAGGAGAAAGTGTAGTTGTGTCAGAGAGCTATAGAAAAAGCTTAATTCGGTTTTATTTTTTCCACTAATGATACTTTTTTCAAATAAAGATAATTGTTTGATTTGTGTAAAGCCAGGTTTCTCCAGACCTTGCGTCATATAATCCCAAAAAGTGGTTACATTAACAAAATCTGAAATGTTCATGCGTGACATAAACGATAAAGCCGATTTTATGTATTTTTTACTTTCATCTAACTCTTTACCCGCTGAAAATGAATGAAGTATCAGAAGCAGGTTACTGTAATTACTGTATACTAAGTCACCTACTTCACAACACAACTTAAATGCTTTAATCACTGTGTTATTACATAAATTAAGTGATTTTTGATAGGGCTCAATAAAAGTTCCTAGAACAAATTGATTTTTACCTTCAAAATTTGATGCACCATATTCTTTCTTCAGCCGGTTATAAAGCGTTACAAATGAAATGGCATCATCGTAAAAATTTAAGGAATGCATAATAATGAATGCATAGACCGGAATTGACATCGATGTACTTTCAGTATATCCGTACTTTAAGCTTAAGATAATATTTTTGCAGGTCAGAAGCACGAACAATTGCTGATTCGTGATAAATGCACTATTGAGCAGTTGAGTAATTAGATTCACTATCGCGATCTGCTTTAAGTCACTCATCAGAGGTAAATGTAGGTTTTCAATTTTTGTATGTCTTAATTGAAATTTAATTCTAAAGATCGAGGCCAATATATTTATTGAACTGGGTTTCGTTGGTATCTTCATGCCAAAACTTCGTAATGCATTTAATCCTATCTGTAGTGCTTCAGTATGTTTTCCCAGTGCCGAGAGCATTTCAATCTTCAAACGATAAATTTCAATTTTATCCAGCGCATCGTGTGCGTGGTTTAATAGCTCGCTAAAATACTCATCTGCAATTTTAAAATCACCAATTAAATATCTGCAAACTGCAAACTCCTTAAAAAGCTGGAACATCAGATTATAATTTTTTTTCCAATTATATGGTTTTAATAGTTCAACACCGACAGTTAGATGCTCATTTGCAACATCATATGCTGAGGCCAATTTTGCTTTTTGTCCTGCCCATAAATTATATTGAGCCAACTTCAATCGTTCGCTTGATTTATGAATTAATGAAATACTTTGATTAAAATGTTTTAATACATCAAAAAGCCGCTCATCATATTCAACAAGGGGATTTTCTTTTAATAATAATCTGCCTATCTTTAAATGAATATCCGGTCTTTCGTGTTCATTAATTAACTCATAAGCAGCTTGCTGAACTCTGTCATGAACAAAAATATAATGTAGTGATGTGTTGCCAAGACATGTAATTTTTTCATTTAAACCCATCAAACCCGATGTTTTATAAACTTCCTCAACCGGGTAGATTAAATTTGCTTTCATCGCTTCCCACAAGTGTTCCGCTATCTGGCTAATGGATTGATTGGTAATTATTTGTAAGGTTTTAAAGTTGAATTGATAGCCGAAACATGCTCCTAATTTTAAGATTTCTTGTGTGGCTTTGGGGAGCAAGTGAATTTTGCTAGTCAAAAGATCAATGACATTATCCGTGGCACTCTGTTGTTGAATTTTGTTTAAGTCCCACTCCCAAGCAGCATGCTCATAAGAGAAAACCAATAAGTTTTGTGCATAAATTATTTTTAGAAATTCATTAATAAAAAATGGGTTACCCTGAGTTTTATAAAAAACACATTTGGCCAAATCTTGGACTTTTTTGGGTGAGCTGGATAATGTATCGACCAGAAGACTTTGAATGTTATTTAAGCGCAGTGGCTGTAGAGTCAAAGTACTTAAGTTCACTTTATTTTTATCTAGGTTGTTAATACTTAATTGTAACGGGTGATTATCATTGATTTCATTATCACGATAAGCGCCAATAATGAGTAAATGATTCGTTTCTCTATCCTGTAACAAGTTTTCAATAAAATTTAGGGAAGAATTATCAGCCCATTGTAAATCATCTAAAAACATAACGAGAGGATGTTCTGCTTGAGCGAAGATTCGTACAAAATTTTGAAAGGCCAGATTAAAACGTATTTGAGTTTCAGCAGGGCTCAACGGGAGTACTGGTGGTTGTTTGCCGATAATGAGCTCAACATCTGGAATAACATCAATGACAACCTGACCTATATTACCTAAAGAATGGATAAGCAATTTTTTTAGCTTCTCTAGTTTGGTTTCACTCTCTGATAGGACTTGTTTTACTAAATTTTTAAATGCAGCAACAATGGCGCTATAAGGGATACTTCGTTGTAATTGATCAAATTTTCCCTGAATATAATAACCCCTACGTTGAATAATCGGTTTATGTACTTCTTTCACTAATGAGGTTTTTCCGATGCCAGAATAACCCGCAATTAAAACAATTTCTTTACCACTGTGGCTAATTCGATTAAAAGCTTTGATTAATTTTTCTACTTGTAGTTCTCGGCCATATAAATTACGAGAAATACTTAAATGATCGTGAATATCGTTTCGACCAAGGGTAAAATCACTAATCGCTCCTTTTTGTTGCCATTGATTTAAGCACTCCTTAAGATCCGATTTTAATCCAATAATACTGGAATAACGATCCTCAGGCATTTTGCACAACAATTTCTCGATAATTGCATCCAGCATTCTGGGCGCATCAGGTCTAACATTTAATATGGTTGGTGGCTTTTTGGCAATATGACAATGTACTAATTCAAGTGTATCAACTGTTTGAAAGGGTAATCGATTAGTCAACATTTCATAAAATGTGATACCCAGTGAATAAAAGTCAGTGCGATAATCAACTGGACGGTTAATACGTCCAGTTTGCTCTGGGGAGATATAGGCCAAGTCTTCTTCTAATGTTTCTAATTTCAAATAATCAAAGGTTTCTTCAGTTAACTTGGAAGAGGTACTTAAGTCAACCAGCTTAAGGTTGAGTTGGTCTGGATCAATAACAATATTAGATGGCTTAATTTCTTTGTGAATAATATGTCGCTGATGTAATTCTCCAACTATATCAACAAGTTGCAATGATAAAATTAAAAAACTCTCAATATCCAATTGATGCATAAGAAGGTATGAGGTTAATAATTGCCCTTTGACATCCTCAAGAATTAATACAGGCGTTTTTAAATTTTGCAAAAAATCATAAGCTTTAATAATTGTCGGAGCTTCAATCATATTCAGTAAATAATATTCATGCTGCAAAATAGCCAAGTTCTCAGAACTGGAGTGTGGCTTACTTGGTGTTTTAAGAAGAACTCTACGACTGTCTCTTAGTCGCAAGGCATAATAGGTATCAATATTATGGTTATGCCGCATTTTTTCTCGTAATGCATAGCCGTCTATAGAAATCATTTATTTCCTTAGCAACTGGTTAGACAAAGGATGTTCAATACTTCTTTATATTATAGAAGATATTGAAGCTTAATAAGGCGGTTAATCAAAGTATTTATATCTCTTAAAAAACAAATGCATATGACCTCAAAATTCATCTTTTCTATTAATTATTTTTCAATCAAACTTAGAATATGAGGGATGTGGGGGTATCACCACTCATAATCATATGTTAATAAAATAAAGTTATAATCCTGGCAGCCAGTATAAAAAGCCGAACTACCCCAATATCACTTGATTAAATTTAATTCAATATGTAATATATTATTTGATTTTATTGAGAACAAAATGACTAAATTAAATTTAGAGTATGCTACAAATGGTTTAAGGTTCTTTACTCAAATTCAAAGTGCAAATTCAATTATTCGTGAATCGAAGCAAAATGGTTCAATTTCTACTTTTAATGCTGAGGATGAGAATGAAATTGGCCGAAGCTCAAGCTATGCCGCTTTTCCAGAATTAAGAGTCAAAAATACTAAAATAACCCTAGATGTTTTTCGTCGTTGTTTAGAGGATAGAGGCATTAAAGATGCTGCATTTCAAAATAAAATTTTACATATGACATTGCAAAGCAGAGCATGCATTCACTATGCAATGAACAAAATAGTTGACTCATTACTGTATTTAGAAAATGAAAATCCTATATGGATGTCTCCTTACTTACCCGAGTACAAAATAGAATTACAAGTTGTTAATAACAATAGTGTGGATTTTATATTTAAAGGCATTTGGCAAACTCTGGCTACCGATAGCCAAACAGGAGAAACAGTGGATGCGGTTGAGACCTGTGTTAAAATAAATATATCTCGCGATGTTGTAGCGATCACTTCTTTTGAACTTACAAAATTGTCAGACATGCCAAATGTAACCAAGGCTTTTGAGCGTCTTGAAGCAAATCAGCAAAATATTCTAATGAAACTTATCACGTTCATACGACACATACTTGGATACAATAGTGAGCTCAGATTGGAAGAACAAGAAGAGAATGATCCGAGTTGGGCTCCTGCCACTAATATATAAGCTTTTAATCAATATTCTTTGTTAAGCAAAATAAGCAGGCACCGCGCATGAAGCGCAGTGCATATTGTCACATCAAATCATCTATGCTTCTTCAGCACCGGCTGTCACATTTCCCATAGTGTAGGAGTGTGCTCCCGTACCGGCTAGTCTGCCTTTATCTACAATAAGATAAACATCACGGATAGGACGTCCTTCTAACCAACACTCTAAAATCTCCCGAGTACCTGCAGCATAACGCGCTTGAGCAGACAAGGAAGTTCCCGAAATGTGTGGAGTCATGCCCTGGTAAGGCATTGAGCGCCAAGGGTGATCTTTAGGGGCAGGTTGTGGGAACCATACATCACCCGCATAGCCTGCAAGTTGTCCATTTTCACAAGCCTGGACAATGGCCTCACGATTGCATATTTTTCCTCGAGCAGTATTAATTAAGTACGAGCCGCGCTTCATTTTATTAATCAATCGCGCATCAAACAAATTTTCTGTCTCAGGCGTCAGAGGGCAGTTAATAGTAATTACATCACATGCTTGTACTAGAGACTCCACATCATGATGGAATACAAGACCCAATTCTTTTTCAGTGTTTTCTGGTAAACGATGACGATCGGTATAATGCAACTTAACGTCAAATGGTTTTAAACGTTTCATGACCGCCAAACCAATACGTCCGCATGCTACAGAACCTACAGTCATTCCTTCCAAATCATAGGAGCGCACGACGCAATCCGCAATATTCCAACCTTTTTGAACAACCCACTGATGGGAGGGTAGATAATTACGTACTAAAGAAAGAATCATCATCACCACATGCTCGGCAACACTGATACTGTTTGAATAAGTGACTTCAGCTACAGTAACATTATTTTCCTGAGCAGCTTGCAAGTCTACATGGTCCGAACCGATACCTGCAGTAATGACTAATTGTAGTTTTTTTGCTTTAGAAATTCGTTCAGCAGTTAAATAAGCCGGCCAAAAAGGTTGGGAAATAACCACATCAGCGTCGGGCAATTCTTTCTCAAAAACTGAATTAGGGCCTTCCTTATCTGAAGTCACTATGAATTGGTGTCCCTGTGCTTCAAGAAATTGGCGTAAACCCAATGCACCAGAAACAGATCCCAGTAAAGTTCCTGGTTTAAAATCATAATGCTTAGGAGTAGGGACACTTTGTCCATCAGGATAGTGTTCTATTTTTGGAAGTGTGTCTCGAGCATAATATTTGGGATATCCATTAATCGGATCCTCATAGAGAACACATAAAATTTTAGCCATACATTTTTCCTTAAATAAAATGGTTAAATTGAGGCAAGGCGTTCAATTTTATTTCATCTGTTGTGAAAGGATGACAGAACGCCAAATTTAGCATCAGGCTCCTATTTGCTAAATTCTCGGAACAAGATAATGAATTTATTCTGTTAACTTGTAAACTATTATCAATAAAAAAAAATTTAAACTAATGCGGAATTAATTGTTTTTGTTCAGTAGAGATATTTCATAAAGATAAATAGCTCGTAGCATCATCTAAAATGCTACGAGCTATTTCAAGTACTAAAGCAAATAATTAGCTATTAAGGAGCTCCATTTGCCAAAGCGCAATAATACCTAATTGGATTTATAATTATGTTCGTTCGCTCGGTCAAGTTGTTCTTCGTTTTGTATTGTTAATCCTGGATATTCTTTTTTGAGTACTGCAATTGCGTCTTTTGCAAATTCCGGATTAATCGTTACTTTAAGCCTATCTGAATGGAAACCAGAACTTGACTGTACTACAGGTTGAACTTGAAATTGCTGGTCTCTTTGGAATGAGTTTCCTTTGTTAGCTTGATCATTGCAAATTGTCACAAGTGCATGATAAGCAAAAGTCATATCGCCGTTAGCAGATAATGTTCCATCTGTCATAACAAGAGAGCCATCGCGCTGAACTTCAACTGTTGTCTTGTATTTCATGTTTCTCTCACTTTATGGCCTATTTGTATATAATATTAGCATAATTTGCTGGCAAAACATTTAACTATTATTTTCAGATAAAAAACTTTATTCCCGAGAAGAAAGGAATTAGGATTGCTGCATCACAAAATCTAATTCTAGTTATTGAGATCTGACTCATATTGATAACTTAGGATAATTCCGTTTGGGTGCCTCTCATGAGAGATGATTCTAAGATTGAATTTGCAAATACCTTACGAGGTCTTGCTGCATTATTTGTCGTTGTTTCTCATTATTTAAGTGCTTTTTGGTATAAGAGGGACTCTATTTCTCATCTAATTAATGCACCTCTATTAACCCATGAAACCCACGCGACACCAATTTATGTTATGTGGCTTAACCCATTTCCACTTTTTGACTGGGGTGCTTATGGGGTAGGATTATTTTTTATAATCAGTGGATTTGTTATTCCCTTTTCACTTGGGAAGACCAATAGCATTAGTTTTTTCGTGAATCGTTTTTTTCGTATAGTTCCTACTTATGTCATTGGATTTAGTTTCACTTTATTGGCTCTATTTTTAGGTGGAAAATTCTTTATTGCTGGATGGCCATATACGTTTCAGGAAATAATAATTCACTATCTCCCCGGAATTCGAGACCTTTTTGCTTCAAGAAATATTGATGTTATTGTCTGGACTCTTGAAGTAGAAATGAAATTCTATTTCATCGCAGCACTATCCATTGTCTGGTTTCGTCGTTATTCTCTAAAGGTTTTTTTTATACCCACATTACTTTTTCTTTTGACCTGCTATATGTCGCACAGGATTCCCGAGTGGGCAACAAGTAATTTTGTAGCTTTTATTTGGGCAGAAACGTATATGATGTCAGCACAATATATTATTTTTATATTCATTGGTGTTGTTTTGCATTATTTATATTGTCATAAAATGAAACCTGATTTGGGATATTTCATAATCGGTACTTTATTTGCTATGTTTTGTATCGCTTGGTGGTCAGGGCCTTATTCAGGAAATTTAATCTTGGCATGGAGCTATGCTTTTGCTGTATTAACTTTTTTATTTGCTGCTATATTTCCACATTTTTTTAAAGCAAATCCTGTATTTAATTTTTT
Source organism: Legionella cherrii (assembly GCF_900635815.1). NCBI lineage: Bacteria > Pseudomonadati > Pseudomonadota > Gammaproteobacteria > Legionellales > Legionellaceae > Legionella > Legionella cherrii. The sequence continues at coordinate 2,609,543 of NZ_LR134173.1, read as the reverse complement.
GGCACGAATTAGTTACCCATTGTATGTCATTCATAGTATCGCAGGTTATATCGCCTTACGTATGATGTTGGAGATGAAGTTTAAAATTTGGCTATCACTCAGTATCGTTATTAGTGCTTCCTTATTATTATCTTGGTTATTGCATGTATTTATTGAGCAGCCTTCTCGTACATTAGGGAAAAAACTCGCAGCAAAATTAAACAATAATTTTAAAGAGTCACCCATGTTTATAAAAAAAATGATAAAGTCATCGAGATTAAAACCCTCACAAAATTAATTTAGGAATTTTATGTCAGCTGCTGAAACCATTTTAAGTAAACAAGAAGAAAAATGGATCTTAGACAGGCGTATAACAAGACTTTCTGATAATAAAGAAGTTCAAATTTATCCGATGGGAGCTGAGCGCTATCTCGCATCCGCATTGGCAGGAGATCGAAAAGATAGATATGATCTTCGAGGAGAGATCGACGGAAAAAATGTCTTGGTCATTCCTGGATATGGAAATAGTAGTTTTCTATTGGCTCAAGCAGGTGCAAAAGCCGTTACTGCCTATGATAAAGATCCCGTTACAATTGCTTGGATGAAAGCATTTAAAAAATATTACCTTTATCGTGAATATGATAATCATGGAAATCCACTTCCTTCAATCGGTGAATTATTCGCTGCACTGACCTACTGGTATCCTCCTTTAATGACTTTATCTAGTGGAAAATTCACTAATTTTCTATCCTGGTTAATACTACCGAATTCCTTAAGAAGAACCTATATTCACTACATGGTGGCATTGGTTCAACATGCTGTTCGATCCAAAACCCAAAGTAATTATGAACTTGATAAAAACATTCAATTCCATGTAGGGACAATAGAGCAACTGCTGATGAATGATAGAGCTCAAACGTTTGATACTGCTTTTGTCCCCTATTTGCTTGGTGTTGAAAATGGGATAGAAAAAGAAAATGAGATAGTCGGATTTATTGAACAATTAATCAAAATTATTCCTGAGGGACATATTTTGGTAACACCTTCACGAAATACTAAAGAATTTTCTATTTTAGGGAAAAGTTATTTTGTAACAACAGGTTATGCGGATATTCAAGAGATACCCCAGTTAAAAACCTGTTTTGTGGGCGATGACAAATACTGGTTTCGGACTCAAGGGCTTGCAATATTTGGAGCGCGGCACAATTAGTTGGTGTAGTATCAATTTATCAATTATTCGATTGGAGATAAGGCTATGGAATATAAAACCTTAGGAAATACAGGCTTGCTTGTTTCTACTCTTTGTTTAGGAACAATGACTTTTGGGGGAAAAGGATTTTGGGAAACAGTTGGTGCGGTTGACCAAGCAGGTGTAGATAACCTCATCAAAGCTTCGATAGATGCAGGGATAAATTTTTTTGACACTGCGGATATTTATTCGGAAGGAGAAAGCGAGCGTCTTTTAGGGAATTCTTTAAAAAACCTTAATATTGCGCGCAAAGACGTAGTGATCGCAACCAAAGTATACGGAAGAGTAGGGCAAGGGTACAATGATATAGGGGCCTCTCGGGGGCATATTATGGATGCTGTGGATGCAAGTCTTCGTCGACTGAATACTGAGTATATTGATTTGTATCAAATCCATGGAAATGATCCCATTACGCCAATCGAAGAAACTCTGCGAGCACTTGATACGTTAGTCCAACAAGGAAAAGTTCGCTATATTGGGTGTTCTAATTGGCAAGCATGGAAAATTGCAAAAGCATTGGGAATTTCTCAATTTAAAAACCTGGCCCGCTTTGATACGTTGCAAGCCTATTATTCGTTGGCTGGGAGAGATTTGGAACGAGAAATTATCCCTCTATTGGAAGCCGAAAAAACGGGGCTTCTGGTATGGAGCCCGCTTGCTGGTGGTTTACTTTCAGGTAAATTCAGCCGTGAAAATCAAACACCAGAACACGCTCGTCGTTCCAGCTTTGATTTTCCCGTTGTCGATAAGGAAAGGGCTTGGAAAATTCTCGATGTACTCAGACCAATAGCGGCAAACCATAATTGTAGTGTCGCTCGTGTTTCATTGGCATGGGTACTTACCAGACCTGCTGTAACTTCTGTTATTCTTGGTGCCAAACACATAGAACAATTAGAAGATAATTTAGAGGCTGTGAAACTCAAATTATCAGTTGAAGAATTAAAACAGTTAGATGAGGTGAGTGCGTTACCACCAGAATATCCTGGATGGATGCTTCCTTTTCAAGCGTTAGATCGATTAGATCCATCCGTACAGCTTTTTTAAAGGGCTCAACTCTATTTTTAAGATTCTGCATTAATTCCTGGTCCTCTGAACGGAACTAATCATGTCATCGCGATCGTAGCGAGCGATCTCCTATCGTAACACCGTGCTACAGAATGGAGATCCCTCGCTATGCTAGAATGACATGCTGCACTTCAGCTAAGCTATTTTCCTCATTTTTATTTTTCAAATTTTTATGCCATATATTATAGCAAGGGGAATAATATGATCAGCCTATGATTTCCATTCAGTTACGGTTTTATGAAGAATTAAATGATTTTCTCCCACCAGAAAAGCGTAAAACGCAGTTTATTCATACCGTAGCACAAAAAACCTCGATTAAAGATCTTATCGAATCTCTTGGGATTCCACATACTGAAATCGAAGTGATATTAGTCAATGGAATATCCGTTGATTTCAACTATCTTGTCCAAGATAAAGATTTTATTTCCGTATATCCTGTTTTTGAGGTTTTTGATTTAAGTGAAATAATTCAACTACACCCCGAACCACTGAGAAAACCTCGTTTTATTCTGGATGTGCATCTTGGAAAACTCGCTAAGTATTTGCGTTTACTCGGATTTGATGTGGTTTACGCAAATAATTTAACGGATGAGTTCATCATTCAATGCAGTATTAAGGAACATCGAATAGTGTTAACACGTGATATCGGGATTTTAAAAAATAAAAGAATAACCCATGGGCATTGGATACACCATACCAATCCTCAACAGCAAATAGACGAAGTGTTGCATCAGTTCCAGCTAGGAAAACAGTGCCATCCATTTACTCGATGCCTCTCGTGTAATGGAAAGCTGAAAAAAATTGAAAAAACTAAAATCATCGCAGATATTCCTAAATTAGCACAAAAATATTATAAAACCTTCATGCAATGCCGTTCGTGCAAAAAAATTTATTGGGAGGGTTCGCACTATACTAAATTAAAAACCTGGATTGAGAAAATTTTGCGTGATGGTGAAGATGAGTCCTTTAAAAAGTAAGAGAAAATGCTGGTAAAAATTTTAAACATATCAAACGGATATGTCATCAAAGATACCATGAATCACTATTCACTGCTAAACTAGTTAAATGCCAAATTTTTTAAATAAGACACTATGATAAATGATCAAATTGATATATTTTTTAAGTCAAAAGCATTTGCTGTGGTTGGTGCCTCATCCAATCGGGGAAAATATGGAAATAAGGTTTTACGTTGTTATTTACAAAATGGTAAAAAGGTTTATCCAGTAAATCCTCAGGAAGATCACATTGAAGGATTGTCTGTTTTCTCTTCAGTACGAGATTTGCCAGACGAGGTGGAAAGCATTTCCATCATCACCCCAGCTGCCGTTACCGAGAAAGTTGTTGAAGATGCAATTCAAAAGGGCATTAAAAATATTTGGATGCAACCAGGTGCAGAAAGTAATAACGCCATTCAACACTGTAAGCAACACAAAATCAATATCATAGCTGGCGGACCTTGCATTTTAATTGCTTTGGATTATAAAGATCATTAAATTTTTTTTACAATTATCCTGGGCATATTGATAGCTTTGTGCTTCGATCTATATGAAGCAATTTGCATTTGATTAAGATCATCAGGATGTCGTGAATAATTGGCGGCACTTGGATACTAGAGAGCGTGATTTAAAATATCCTATCTATCTCTGGAGGAATGCCATGTTTTTTTTCCTTATTCAGGATGATAATTTAGCTGTGGATTATTAGGGATATCTATGTACATGTGGCTTGAACTATTAGTTATGCTCGTTCTTATCTTAATATCAGCGCAATTATTCTCTAATGCGCTGGAATATTTTGGTGAAAAAATAAATATTTCAACTGGGGTCACCGGTTCAATATTTGCAGCGATTTCTACAGCACTTCCAGAAACAACCGTACCACTTTTAGCAATTATTGCAGGAACTCCTGATCGACAAATTAATGAAGAAATTAGTGTAGGAGCAATTTTAGGTGCTCCATTAATGTTATCTACCTTATCAACGTTTATTATGGCTTTTTCAGTAATTAAAAAGCGAGGTATTAAGGGATATATAGCACCAGAAGTTAGTGGATTTAAAAGAGATTTGAATTTTTTCCTAGTAGCATTTACATTCGGTGCTTTAGCAATGTTTCTTCCTCTAGAGCCAAACTATATACGTATTTTATTTAGTGTTACACTGATTTCTCTCTATTTTATCTATTTATTACTTACATTTAGTGCATCTAAAGCTTTAGTCAAAGATGGGCATGCTGTCATCACGAATGAACCCTTGATCCTAAACCAGCTAGGCCTAAAAACCAACCTCACAACAATCCTGATTCAATTACTTTTTGGTTTGATTTTATTAGTATTTAGTGCAAAAGGATTCATTGAGGGCGTACATGAAGTGGCAGACTCTATTGGTGTACCTGTTTTGCTTTTATCGTTGCTTATTATTCCTATAGCAACAGAATTACCGGAAAAGGTAAACAGTGTGATTTGGGTACGCAAAGGGCAAGACACTCTAGGCTTTGGTAATATATCTGGTGCGATGGTTTTTCAGGGAACATTATTACCTGCATTAGGAATACTTTTAACACCGTGGCAACCTTCCAGGATAGTACTCACCGGCATCCTCATTACTTACCTGGCTACAGCATGGTTAAGGTTTAATATTTCAGCACATGGGATTAAAGTGAGTGCATTGCTTTTGAATGGAATTTTATACCTAACCTATCTTGGAATCGTGCTTTTATAATGCATATAGGCGGGATCAACACTTGTTATTTTCCCTTATTAAAATTTAGGTCTCCCTTATTTAATTTTCATAATGAATACGCTATAAGCTCGTATAACTAGCGCAATAATATTATTTTTTCCTCAGCAAATGGAGTTTATGTTTTATGAAATTTGATGTCATTATCCTTGGCAGTGGAATTGTCGGAGTATCGATCGCAACTCATTTGCAAATGCGAGGACGTTCCGTAGCTTTGATCGATTTGAAATCGCCAGGAAATGAAACATCTTTTGGTAACGCAGGCTTAATTCAGCGTGAAGGGGTATACCCCTATGCATTTCCAAGAGATATAGCTTCGCTAATTAAGTATGCTTTGAACTACTCTCCTGAGGTCAGATATCATCCAAAATCGATACTCAAACTTGCACCTTTCTTGTGGAAATATTGGCTTAACTCTCATACTTTTCGTCATGCAAAGATTGCAAAATCTTATGCAACTTTAATCCAGCATAGTGTCAATGAACATCACTTTCTTGCAGATGCTGCAGAAGCGCGACATTTGTTGCGCTCAGGAGGATGGATTAAAGTTTTTAGAACCTCAAAAAAACAAGATACTGAACTTCAATTTGCTGAGCAGTGCAAAACGGAGTATGGCATCCAATTTGAGTTCCTTGATTCATCATCATTACAAGAAGTTGAACCTGATCTCGATAAATCGTTATTAAGCGCTCTTCGATATGTAGAATCAGAAACTGTAAGCGACCCTGGTGCGCTGGTATCTGCCTATGCAAAATATTTTGAACAGCTTGGCGGCCAGTTCTTTTTTGGCGATGCATTCACTTTATCCAATCAATGGACAGTTCAAACAGGGCAGGGGCTAATCCATGCCGACGCTGCTGTGATTGCATTAGGACCCTGGTCTGATGTTTTATGCTCAAGGCTTGGATATCGTTTTCCACTGGCAGTCAAACGTGGATATCATATGCATTATGCAATAGGGCAAAATGCACACCTTTATCATCCTGTACTTGATATAGAGAATGGTTATTTAATCGCGCCTATGGCACGCGGGATTCGTCTTACAACAGGCGCAGAATTTGCCACACGCGACTCGAAAAGGACTCCGGTGCAGCTTGATTTGGTAGAACCTATTGCGCGCACGCTTTTCCCAATTACCACACGAATTGATGATTCTCCTTGGATGGGTTGTAGGCCATGTACTCCTGATATGCTCCCCATTATTGGCCCAGCTCCCCGACATAAGGGACTTTGGTTTGCATTCGGACACGCACATCATGGTTTGACTTTAGGACCTATTACAGGTCGTTTGCTTGCTGAAATGATGACCAAAGAGGACTTAATCGTTGATCCATTGCCGTTTAGTGCCAATCGATTTACTACATAAAACAACACATTTCATTGTAAGATGATTTAAAATTGCGAATTTATCGAGTAGGAGATATGAATGAGCGAGCCATTTAAAATCATTACTGACTTTAAAGAAAATGATGTTGTTTCTAAAATCATTTATGACAATTTAAAAAAATTTAATGAATCGATTATTGGCAATTATGAAGCAAAACCTTTTATTATTCATGCACAAAATGAGATATCGGAAGTGCTTGGCGGCATTAAAGGAGATATATTGGGTAAGCTGTGTCGAGTATTTACCGTTTGGATCCATGAGCAGTATCGTCGCCAAGGATTAGGACGTGAATTGTTTCGACAATTAGATGTTTTCGCAAAAGAGAATCACTGCCAAATAATTCAACTGGATACAGCAGAATTCCAAGCAAAAGGATTCTATGAAAAGCTGGGGTATCAGATAATTGCCACATTACCTGATAATTTTATGGGTTATACCAGTTACATTTTGAGAAAAAATTTACTCTAAGCATTCCTGTTTCATTTAACAAAATATTTATATATGGCAGATAATGAATTCTCTATTATTCCAAAAGTAGTTACTCAGTTGCCTCGATTAAAGTATTTAAATTTTTCTGGTCATAAAATAAAACAATTACCTGAAGATATTAATGGTTGCGTCATATTGCATTAGTGCTTGAAATTCAAATAAACAACAATGAGAGTTGATTGAAGTAATTTTATCCATTTGTCTTTTTAAAATTATTTCCATTTTGGAAAATTTAAATTTCGAATTTTCTATATTATCAATATCGGTCAAATAGAATAAATTATGCTCATCATAAGCAGGAAGGGTGTGACAAATGACCAAACTTAAAGATTTGCGAGTAATTATTTCTGAATGTGCAAAAACTTCTCGAAAGATTGGAAATAATTATGAAGAAGCCCCTATGATTTCCTATGACATACGCAAACTTCCACAATTAAATGAGACGAATTTGTCATCAAAATTATTTCTAGATGAAGATTTTGTCGTACCGCCAAAAGAGAATGGTCGCTACTGGGTCAAAGCAAAGATAGGAAAGCTTTATCTCGAATGGATACCCGATGGGAAGGGAAGCTTTAGTCTAAATATTAAATTTATAGATAAACAAAATCGAACCCTAAGGTCATTTTTAAATTTACAAAATCCACGACATTCAAATATTGAGTTTGAAGATTTATTGCCCTTTAGTTTAGATGCCTATTATTATGATCGTACAGGTAATCCAAGGAGAAGTGCCCGCTTTGCACGTGAGCAAAGAAGCTGTGCTTATGAACTGAAGATGACTCTCACCAAATTGCTTCTTGGTGAAACGCCTACTGCAGATGAACTGAGAAAATTCCAGGAAAATTACAGGAAACTTTATATTATAGGAAATTCAGTGCAACCTGACGAACCAATTAAAAAAACTCTATTTCAACCCTTAAAAGATATTACATACTTCGGTCTTAATTCTCATAAAAAACCTGCTACTTTGTTTGAAGTATCAGCAAAAATAGGGGCGATTGCCTTAAATAATTTGTCTATCAATGAGAAAGAAATTGGCGATGTTTTGATGGAGTACCTGGAGGTTACAGGTAAAAATTTAGATATATTTGACAAAAAAGAGGTTCAATTGGAAATATTGACTACTCTAATCGATAAAGGACGAGTTCCTTTAAAGTCAATAGTTGATGATATAGAGCCTTTATTACAAAATGCGATTTGCAGTTTAAATAGGCAGCACAGAGCTGCTCGATATTTTTCATGTAACGATTTTACTTTAAATAATAAAACTGGTGCCGAGATTGATCAATGGCTGCAAGATATATTGTATCAAGACCTTTCTCTTAAAGAACGCAAAAAAGGATATCTTGTAGGATTGGAATGTATCATTAACGATTTGAAACCTGAACAAAAAAAGAGCTTAGGGCTCTGTATTTTAAATAATCCAAACCATTTCTTAAAAAAAGAAAGAGGCTTTCTTCGTTCTTTAGAGTATTCCAATGATACATACTCTATCTTTCGAGTTGTTAAAAAGCTGATGCTTGGAGAACAAAAAAACAACACGCTTATTATTAATGATGATGAACACCATCAAGATCATGTTCTGTCTCGCCATGTATAAAAAATAAATCTACAATTAGCGGCTTGCATCCAGGATAGAGCAGAAATCCCGGATGCAAGGCTCTAGGCAACCTTACTTTATATTTTGTTAAAATACTGGCAGTGAACGTTGAACGGCGTTTTCTTCATATACTTCTATGCATGGAGGCGTTTTATCTACATCAAGTTTCATATTTAGCTTTCTTAGTTCTTGTTCCAGTGCTTTAGCCCACTTATAAACTCCGTTAGTGGTTTCAATAGGTTGATACTTAAAGAAACTCTTAGGTAGTACTGTTCGTAAATGTTCAATGCCAGCCAATAAACAACGTTTGACACTTTTCGCACAATTATTTTTAATTAGCGTATAATTTTCATTTCGTTCGTTTTCCATGGCTTTAATCACTTCTAACTCATCAACGAAATAAGGTAATCCACACTCACTGGTAGGGAGATTGATCGAATGGTCCGGGTGTCGTCCATCAGTTTTGTAAAGTTTTTTTATTAACATTTCTTGACGGGAAAGAAAATCTGCTCGTTCATTGATCTCTGATTTTAATACCTCCATCTTCTTTTCATCTAGATTTTGCAATTTTTCACTGAGTTCACCAAGCTGGACTTGAAGATTTCTCATTTCTTTATTAATTCGATCGATTTCTGTTTGATTTTCTTGAATTTGATCTTGATAAGCACTGTCTTGTTGTATTCTCATTTTTTCAAGCTCAGCTAATTCCCGCGACAGCTCTAAATTCTCCTTTTGTAACTTATCAAGCATTTGAATTACAGACTTCATTTCATTATATGTAATGTTCCCAGGACTACAAATTTTTTCTAAGTAACTTGATTTATTGTAAAGAAAAGCAATTCTTTGCTTATTTTTAGCCAACATTCTGGTTAAATTATCTGTTTTTTCCTTGAGTTGATCCAGTTCCTGTTGACAGCGTTTACTCAGGTCATCTCGTAAGGTAATTAAATCTTGCTGTTTTGCTACTAACGCTTTAAGTTGTGCTTCAATATTTTTTTTATTGTCTAAATCACTATCTAAGTTCCAAGTTTTAACGATGTTATTTAGGTTTTCTTTTTTATCTTTATCTACTTTTTGTATTCCCTCTTGATAGTAGGGATGTTCAATGGGATGCGTTGATCCTTTGCCCATTACTTCTCTTTGCATATCGGATTCATGATCGGATATTTCTGGCTTAACTCCCTTACATTTCGGGGCAAGATGCAAAAAATGAAAAAAATCTTGAGCCAATTGACTTCTTGATGGCGTAATCTTGGGCCAGAAACTATGGGTTACTTCAACGCTTCTGAGGGTTTTTCGCCTGTAATATTTTCCCGCTTTACCTTCAGCCAATTCAGGTACATAACTAAGACTTTTTTTTACAAAAAAATGGCTTGGATTATCTTCTAGTTTTGCGAAGCCGCGCGAGCGCTCATTAAGCTCCATGTAAAAGTTAGCGTGGCCAATATTTTCATCTCCATCAGAGGCTAATAATGGACCAAAGAATCGGTTTTTAATCCGTTTGCCAAAAATTTGCGTTGTTGAAAGCCAAACATTTACTTGAATCATAAAAGCCTTATTTCTTTTATATCAAAAAAAAAGGTGAAAAATCACACACTTAGCGACGTCCAATCTGTATCTTATATTAAACTATTTGTTTTTCAAGTACTCAGTTCTATTTTTTATTAAAAAAAGAGTGGCTTTACTATTTTGCACAATGACATTTATAAATAGAGAATGCGAATTAATAAAACTTGCTCTAATGCATTCCAGAACGAGCGATATTTTGATATTTTTTTGAACTTTATGACGAATTTCAACTAATGTAACTGCTCAATTATTATTTGATTTTTGCCTCCTTTTTTAGCTTGATATAGTGCCTTATCGGCAAGGTTAATGACGGTTTCAATATTCGATGAATAATCAAAATGAATATTAACAATCCCTATACTTAATGTCACTTGCTCCAAAATGGTCTGGTCATTAATATTGGAATCACCATGAACTAGTTTGTTTTTAAATAAACCGTTTATTTTTTGACATACAGAGATAGCTTCTTCAAGAGGCTGATTGGCAAGAATTGCAGCAAACTCATCGCCGCCTAGCCGAAAAAGCGAATCATTTGTTCGTTGACAAACACTATTGAGAAGTTCGGCAAGACCGATTAAAAATTTATCACCAAAAGGATGGCCAAAATTATCATTAATTAATTTAAAATTATCAACATCCATAGATATAAGATTTAAAGGGTATCTATTGCGTTTGGCTCGTTTAAGCTCCTGCGGGAATAGAAATTCAAAATGTCTTCTGTTATATAGCCCAGTTAAAGGATCCGTTATCGATATAATTTGTAACTCATAAATCAATGTTTCTCTTTCTTGGGATAATTGAAAGGTTTTATGCAATAGTTTCATATTAATTTTTGCGGAAATAAGTAGCATCACAACAAACAATAAAAACATAGTTGCCAAAAGGGCTCTGTCCATGTCCAGAACAGAATAATTATAGGCAATTACAGGTAAAAACATGGGAACTATATAGGCATAATATGCTGGTAAACAAACAGAAAGTGTCGCAATTGAACCAGCGCTCATTCCGCCAAATACTAAAATAATAATGAATTCATAGCGTTCAGTGACATAAGCTAAAGAAATTAAGTAGCAAGCCCCCCATGCAATCCCCATGACTAGAGTGAGTAAAAAAAACTTGATTAAAATAGATTGTTTTTCTACTAGATATAAATCGTTCTTAATGATTTGACTACAAAAATTCCATCTAATAATACTAATGATTAAAATTCCGCAATACCAAGCACTAATGAGTAAGAAGGGGACCTGATGATATAAAATAAGAACGAGCAACGAGGCCAAAATAACATTAAAAGGAATGGCTCTTTTAGAACCTTCTATAAGGAGTAATGTTGCTTCCTTCTCTAACTTAAAGATCATCTCATTTCTCTTTGATAGTTCCTTTTTGTCTATTACATAGTATAGCTGGTGATACTCAAGTATCATTCAATGCAGAGATAACTATATAGAAGTGATAGGAGTACAATTATGTCAAAATACTCTCCAGCATGGCCTCATGGCGATATAATTGAAGTATTTGCAGGTATCTATGTTGTCCGTGGTACTAATATTACTCATTTTGATGATACAAAGATTCAGCACAGTAGAAATATGACAATTATTGAATCGAACGGGGATTTAACCCTCATCAATACTGTACGACTGAATGAGATTGGATTACAAGCGCTTGATAATTTAGGTAACGTAAGGCACGTTTTGAGCATTGGGGCATTTCATGGAAGAGATGATCCATTTTATGTAGATAGATATCACGCCAGCTTATGGTCTGTTCCTACTGAAGTAAAAGCTAATAGTATACGGTATTTGCACGACCAGGATGAACTGCCAATAAAAAACAGCCATTTTTTCATGTTCAAAAGTTCATCTCCCTCTGAGGGCTTCATCTATATTGAAGATCATGAGGGTATTATTATCACCTGTGACAGCATAAAAAATTGGGTTGAAATTGATGAATTCTTTAGTGAAGATACAGCAAAGATGGCTCTAACTCATGGGGAAATAGCAAAAGCACGAATTTCACCTATATGGCTTAATGCCACAGGGGTTCATAAGGCTGATTTCAACTCTTTGTTACAATTGAGATTCAAACATCTTATTAGCGCTCATGGAAATGTATTAAGAGATACAGCCTATTCTGAGGTGAAACATTCTGTGGAACAAATGAGTTGACCCCAAACTTTATAAAATAATCGTTCTCATTTGTTCGATTAACTGCATAACAGGAGTCTCATCACTTTGGTCGAATACAACAACATCAGATAATTCCATTCCCAACAGATCACTTAGTTTATTCAAGGCCCTGAAATGCTATATCAACAACACCATTGGGTTCAAACATCGATTTAAAATGCTCTAGACTCACTCGTTTTGAGTGATCGCTCTGATTGGATGAAAGTAAATCGAGTCCATAAAGAGCGATATCCTCGATAATACGTTCATGCCTGTAATACGACAAAATCGTCTTATTGATCACAACCTCACCATAGCCCTCATAAAAATATGCTACTTCTGCAGGTAAATTCCAAACATTGCCAACGCCACCGCCTATAAACATAAGATCTCGTTCTTTGGGAGCCATCATAGGGTCATCCCAATCAATGATGTAAAATGATTCATCCGAAGACATTAAAATGTTTCCGGCATGTATATCTGCATGACACAGGACGTAATCCTGTGCATCAAATTGTATTTTTTTCACCAATTCTTCTGCCGAATTAACAAGTCGATAAATCGAAGCGAATTGTTTTCGATAATACCTTTTAAAATCTATAGTCATTTTATTGGTGGATGTATCCGATTCTATTTGAGAGTATAAAGATTTAACCATTTCGCGCCATTTTGGAGAAAACATTTCTTTTCTTAGTGATTTTCGAAGTGCAAGCGGTATGGATAATGTATGAATTTGCTTTAATGTTTTACCTAACTTGATCCACTGATTTTTAGTTAATACTAGCTGGAATCCATCGAATCCCTCAATAAAAGGGTAAACAATCATTTTAAAGTCGTTTAATTGTTTTATTAATTTGCCATCAATAGAAGAAACAGGAAAAATAATTTCCTTGACGTGTGAATCATGCAGCAACTTAATAACATCCATGTGGGTTTCTTCATGGTTACCGTATTTAAGCTTTAAAAAATAAGAGTTGGGTGAAGCATTTACTTTATAAACCAATGCACTCATGTCAGCGCCTAATTGAAGCGGCAGAATATCTTTTGCGCTGATCGCGTAGTGATTTTTTAATAGCTCAATCAGCTGCTGTTTGGGAATCGGTTGACCTGGCATAGACAAAGTTTAAGTAGGTTTGAATTATGTTGCATATGTTATAACAAAAGCCAAAATCTGAGTACTTTTACTCATAATCTAAATCGCGCGCATCTGCTTTCGCTAAATCCGCAGCAATCTAAACGTAGTACCCGCGTTAAGAGGCACATGCTAGTTGTTTAACCTGGACTACAGGCTACTCACTTTTGTTCAATTTTAGTTATTCTATTGTTTGAAAACTGATTTTACTCTCGGGCATCATTTAAATTTTTGAACATCACTATTAGCCTATAATTCAGGCGATTTATACGTAATTTGATCAGGTATACTATAATAACTAGCATGAGTCCAAAATTCGGATGATCCCCAAAAAATATCTCATTCCAAAGTATTTCTTTCGACGGAGTTATCATGAGAGAAAAATCAAATCGAAAAGCACAATTCCAGGCTTCGCCAATCGGAGCAGACAACTTCGATGCGCATGAAACCCGACTTAATTTTGAAGATCTGGGAGAGATTTTTGCTCATTATGGAGAAAAACCTGGTATTCGTCTGATAAGGAATGGAGATTTTAATAAGCACATTCTCCAAGCTAATATAAATGGCTTTGCTGCTCAACTTGATGCAGTTACCGCTAAAACGCTTCCGTACTTTAATTTACTAAAAATATGCGAATTCAGTGATTCTGCTGTTTTAAAGTCATCTACACACCTTTCAACTAAAGATTTACATGATCTTTATAGTTTTCTCAAGGCTAAAGGATTTCTGGAAAACAACCGATTAAAAAAAGATCTAAATTCAGAGCAAATACACGAGATAGAGACTTTTTGCCAAAGAAACTTATCTGTTCAAGCTAAAGCTAAATTAGAAAAACTAAGAGAACGTTTAAGTAAAGACTTTAAAGTAAAAATGCTTACTAGTTGCTTAACAAAAGAGCAAGCAATGGATGAAATTCTCGCTATCCAAAAGTCACTTGGTGAAAAGGATATGGTTGGATATGTATTTACAAACAATGAGCGTGGCACAAGAATCACACGTAACACACATTTTGAGGCCGTTATAATTACCAAACATGAAATTATTAAACCAGTAGAGTGGCTGGACCAACCTTTAAAGTCAATCTTATATCATACTGATGAGGGATTAAACTCGGCTGCCTTTTTATCACCGAGAGGGGACTTGCTCTCTAAAGAGGGAACCCCTGAACAGCAGGTCGATCCAAGCCATCGCGGTGTGCTTGGCGTTTTATATCTTAAAAAACTATTGCAGAATAATGGCAAAGCGCTTTTTGAAGACAGTTTAAGAATTCCGCTTTATGATGAAAAGGATCAGCTAAATTATGTTTTTATTCCTCCACCCGATGTGATGCAATACGCACCAAGCGATGAATTTATAAAATTTTACCAAAAGCTGATGGGAAAAAAAGTGGAGATTGCCTCAGGTCAACCAACCCCTAATGATCTGAAAGAATTATTGCTGGAATCAAAAGTAAGAGCGTATTTGTTAGGCGATCGTAAGACCGCTGAACACAATCAGAATTTAATCAATAAATTGGATGCTTTCAGCGAGAAATGGTTGCGAGGCTGTGAAGAGGCTTGTAAAAAAAGGGACGCTATGTTTCATAATAACGATAAGACAAGCTATAACCTCTATCTTGCTTACGCTGCAAAACGATTAAAAGATTTAGTGCTTTCTCGTAAAAGAGAACGAGTTGAGCCGGATTCAACCGCTGGAAAGGAACAGGAAGCGACTAATGTGCAGGTCAACGATTGTCAAGAGAATAGTATAGGGGCGGGGACAAGCACACCTCAGAAAGAAGGCCAACCCCAGACATCTATAGCCCCAAAGGATCCAAAGGAACTATTTAAAAACGATTTGCAAAATTATGTTTTTATGCGCATGTCCGAAGCAGGTAGTGACGATTTTGCATCTCATCATCGGACCATGATAATCACGCTTAAATTTGGTTATAGTGCTGAACAAAAAATAGCAGCAGTAAATAAACTGATTTATGCTTTAGATATGCAAGGTAAGCTTGATCAAAGACCGAAAGAAATGCGATTAACTGAGACTGATATTGGCGCCTTGACTACTTCCAGACTTTATGGAAATGTGATTGAGAAACACCTGGAGCTGTTTAATCAAATACTTGAGAGCTTACCGGGAGAATCAGAAATTAAATGACTTGAAAAACGATATGTGATGATTATTTCGTACATATGACCTTTAGCAATCAATTTTTTTTCTTTAGTAAGAATATCAATTTCTTTATTTTTAAAACCTAAAAAAAAGACGGCATATTTTGGCTAATACATAGTGTAGCTCAGGCGTTAATGGACAAATATATGCCAGTGATTTAACTTTGACTGTATTAACTACACTTTATAAGTAAAGTCTGATTATCAAAATAATCAGACTTAATTGAGTATTGCACTATCCAGAAAGAAGCCCCTCTCAATTCTTATCTCAAAAGATTATTGGTTCGATAAATCGTGATTTAAGGCCCCGTCATTTTTTTTGTTTTCCTTCTCGGCACATTTAAAAAAGGAGAAAATGGTTTTATCTTGCCATACTAAAATAGTCTTACATTGATTTGTCTTGATGATTTGATATTTACTTTGAGAGGCCTCCAATGTAAGTCTTGAAAAGTCTACTTCACTCACAATATCTGCTTGATGAGCTTTATTATCGTCAGGTAAAGTGACCTTTCCTGATTGAGCCTTTTGGTCCCAATCAATTGGCATCATCCCGGTATCAGAAATTTCTTCGATGACGAGTGAGGAAGATGTAACTGAGGAAGATGTATGTGAGAGCTCTCTAAAAGTTGGAAGCGAAAGCGCTTTAGCTTCTTTTGACTCAGCTGAATAGTTGGTGCTTCTCTCTAGAGCTAAAACATCGATAACTTTTATTGAGTGTTTATGTTCATGAGCATAACCAGCCTTAACTAATTGTGTTTTGCCGTTTTTAAGCTCAATATTAAAGCAAGCTGTTTTTTTTATTCGTTTTTCGCCTTCTTCAGTGACTATGAGTCGAGGGACAGAAACTGTCGCAGAATAATAATTAACGGTTAGATCTTTATACTGCTCACCTAACTCTTGCGCAAAATAAGTAGCTAATCGATCATTAGTCATCCTTTCGTCACATATATATAAGTTAATTTCCTTAAGATTTTGTGCTAATTTGGGTGTAAGGCCACATTGTTTCATCCGCCAAGCTACTGCATCAATTGATAATTGATAGAGTTCTAGTCCTAAATGTTCATAATCGATTTGATTAACATTTACAACGTAATCAGGATCGCCTGTCCCATCAGCAAGAATGTAAATGACCGTATTAGCAGGTAAGTTTTCCGGGGTGAATTTAAATTGGGCTGTATCATACAACTCATAATCTTCTTCATTTTCATCAGGATGACGATAAATTACTACACTTGGAATTATAGTGCTCGTCTTTTCTGAAGAGCGTAAATTATTTCTCCAGTTCAATGCTCTGATATATAAAGAGAAATTATTTTCACTGACTGTAAACGGAATAAATAGAACAACATTAGAGGTCGATAATTTTGATTCGGTTTTTTTAAACATAGTTAATGTAGACGAGATTAATAAATGTTTAAATTATATAATTTCTTGATTAAGATATTATTAACAAAGAAATTTGTGAT
Organism: Legionella cherrii; assembly: GCF_900635815.1. Lineage (NCBI taxonomy): Bacteria > Pseudomonadati > Pseudomonadota > Gammaproteobacteria > Legionellales > Legionellaceae > Legionella > Legionella cherrii. The sequence goes on along the minus strand of NZ_LR134173.1, from coordinate 2,592,545 downwards.
AGTTCCAAAAGAAAAAATAATTTAAATAACAAGAGATCTAATCCTATGTCTTGGAAACAAACAATTACATTAAGTCAACTGCAACAAAAAGGACGTCACTGTGAAACCATAGATGACCATAAAATTTTATTGATTTGGCACAATGATAAAGTACATGCTATTGCCTCCCAATGCCCTCATTTTAAATTGCCTCTAACCAAAGGGACAATTACTGATGAAAATACTATCGTGTGCCCCTTTCATAAAAGTGCATTCAATCTCACAACGGGTTCTCCCGAATGTTGGTCGCCCTGGCCACCAGCTGTCGGAACGGTACTTGGTAAGCTGAGCAAACCCAAAAACTTAAAGATTTATCCTGTTCGTATTGATAATGACATGATTCATGTTGAGGTTGTCTAAGAAGAAGAAAAAACCCAGATTAGAATGTTTAGCCTGGGTTTTTGCGCCATGAGTCTCCCCTACTATTCTCATTGGAATGAAATTTTTATTTTACATAGATAATTTGTTCTAAATTCCATTCAATTTTAATTAGTGAACCTTCTTCTCTGTAAACTGATGATTAACTAAACCACTTAAAAGGAGTTGTACTGCAGTCTCGCCCATTTTTTCGCTGGGACAAAAATCCATCGCTACAGCAAAACCTATCTCTTTCATGGACTCATCCCATAATGGATCTTGATTCAAGATGGGTTTAATTTTCTCAAATAAAGAGTCCACAAACATATCGTCCATAGAAAGAAAATGCTGCTTTTGAGAGTTATTAATCAGCATTTCTTTCACTGTGGTATAAAGCGAGTATTTTAATAGATATAAAGCATATTCCAGAGATTCATTGTTCATATCCAACTGAACCAGCTGTTCTTGAGCGTAAAAATGGGTGAAATAATAGTTATCAGGACAAAATTCGCTATCAATGAAGTCCTGTGGTTGAGCGTTACGTACTTCACATCGGAAAAGAAAATACTCTTCATGTTGCGAATAAAGAGCAGAAACTTTAAAGCATCCCTGAAAAATAGCGGGTTGATTCCAAATGGCCACTATAATCAACGTTTCAACATTTATATCGAGATGACTCATTTTTTAATTATCAATTTCATGTTTACTTACTAGTGTATAAGCAGATAATACATGAGAACAAGTTGCGATTGCTATTTTTGAAAAAAGTAACGCTTATACTGCTATTTTATTCTTTATTAGTCGGAACAACGTGTTGCACCTTACCGCTAAATCGCGCACCTAAAGTTAAAATAGCAGGAAATTTTTTAATCATATGCAAAACCCAAGATCGTGGCCAAGAGTTCATCATGGCAAGTTGTGCAAAAAATGAAGAACAATAAATGCGGCTACTAAAATGTTTACGCCAGTGCTTCGTATAATAAATACCTATATCATCCAAACTATTAGTGCCTTTAAGCTTTGATCTAAATTGAATCAAACTGTTTGACAATAACCAAGCTGATTGCATGGCCATACTGATTCCCTCAGCAACAATAGGATGGGCTTCACCTGCAATATTACCTACAAAAAAGATACCCTCTCTATAACAAGAACGAATGCCAGGCCTAATTGGTCCTGCTGCCAGCCAGCTTCCCTCGCGTTCGGCACAGCCAAGAGCCTGCCTAACTCCGCGACACTGCGTCAATAGATATTGAAAAACGGTTTCCCCTGCTTGGATACCTGGATTTTCTAAGCGTAAATCATCCAATACATGACGACGAATACAACAAGAAAGGGTTACTTTCTGCATACTACTATGAACAATTCCTCCATACCCCCCAGGAAAAGCAAGTAAGGGCATCAGATTTGTAGGCAAATTGGCATTTTTAAAGTGTGCTTTAAATGCTAACAGATCAGAAGATTGATGGGCTTTAGTTTCTGATTGCGTAATTCTTTTCTCCCACGAACCATTAGCAATAACAATGAGAGGAGCAATTATCTCACCTATGTTATTATTTTCTTTTACAGTACAGATAAATAAACCATCTTCCTGACGACGATGTACATTAATTGCTTCACAAGGTTGCCAAACTTGCACTCCTTTTAATTTGGCTTTTTCTATGAGCTCTGTATCGAGATACTCTCGCGCTAATGCCCTACCCCAAAGGCCTTTTGAAGCAGTAGAATACGGCATCTTTGCTGTCAATATGACCTCATCAGCATACAAACCGACTTTTTTTACTTCTGGCCCCCCATTTGCTAAATAAAACTCTTCCAATCCCAGCTTCTGAAGAAGAGATAAACTGGTAGCCGATATAAACTCACCACAGACTTTTCTTCGAGGAAACTTTTTCTTTTCGACCAAGCCAACCGTCCAACCCGCTTCGGCAAGAAGTAATGCGGTGGTTGCACCAGCTGGTCCACCTCCAATAATCAGTGCATCCAAAGTCATAGGTTTTTATCCGTAATACTAAAGTCTTTTTTATTTTCTTGACCAAAAGACCCTATTTCAAAATAAGAATACTCCACCAAAATGGGAAGTGCCATTTGATTTGATAATTTTTGATACCTGCCTTGTGTAATAAAAACTCTAATTCTTTTCTGGTAAAACTTTTTTGAATCGAAAGCAGACCATCATGAGTAATCAGCCGGTTATTGAACAATATAGGACTAATTATTTTATAAAGCCAATACGCAACGAAATTACGGTGCAAGTCATTAATAACTACAGCTTTACGAGCTGTATGATTGGCTTTGATTAAAAATTTAATTAACTCGTCATCATCCAGATGATGACATACTAAATTGATTAAAATGATATCTACACTATTTGGTGTTATGTCAAGTTCTGGTTGCGGTTGTATTTTAAACTCAACTGAAATGCTTCCATTTTTTTGTTGCCATTCATCCAATTCTTTTTCTGCAAGTTCAATAGCCTCTGTTGAAATGTCTAATCCAAGCATTTTCATTCGAGGGTAATATTTACTAAGATGAAGCAAGAGTAATCCTCCGCCACAGCCCACATCAGCCAGTACGGAACGCTCAGAAAACCGTTGAAGTAAATTAACAGTATTTTTAAAAATACCCATAATTCTATTGATTTTAAATAGTTTTTTTAAAGAGTGTTCGTACTCTTGTGATGTATAGAAATCTGGACCGAGATCAATGATTTCCTTTTCCCTTGATCGTGTTTTGAATTTGGGCATGATCATTATAACTAATGATAAATTTTCATTCTGCATTGTATACTTCAATATTACAATAATGATTTAATGTATTGATGGCTCGTAAGCAACATCAGCGTGTCTATATAGGGAAAAAATTCACAAAGGGATAAAATGCAATCAAATATCACCGCGATTGGTATAGCAACCCCTCCGTTTATGCGAACACAAGATGAGATTGCCGATCTCATTTCTGTAGGGTTCCATCTTGATGTATCACAAACAAAAATTTTAAAAAAAATCTATAAATCCTCAGGAATAGAGACTCGATATAGTGTGTTAACTGATTATTGTAAACAACCGGGTCAATTTGAATTTTTTCCTAATACACCTCTAGAAAGTTTTCCATCAACATCACAGAGAATGGCTATATATAAAGAAAATGCCCTCAATTTGGCCATAGCATCCATTGAAAATTGTCTAAATAGCATTGATTTTGACCGAAGGAAAATTACTCATCTAATTACAGTGAGCTGCACTGGTATGTATGCTCCCGGGATTGATATAGAAATTGTTCAAAAGCTTGATTTATCCCCTTCCATTAAGCGCACTGCGATTAATTTTATGGGGTGTTATGGTGCCTTTAATGGTTTAAAGGTAGCCAATGCATTTTGTCAATCAGAACCTAGCAGTAATGTGCTTCTGGTTTGTGTTGAGCTTTGTACGATACATTTTCAGAATGCTTTTAACATAGAAAACATCGTCTCAAATGCTATTTTTGCTGATGGAGCTGCAACAGCCTTGATTCAGGGAGAAAGCGCGAGTCAAAAACGTTTTGCTCTGGAGTCATTCTATTGTGATTTAGTACCTCAAACCAGCCAGGATATGGCATGGACCATTACCAATTACGGATTTGATATTATACTGAGCTCTTATGTGCCGGAGGCAATTCAATCGGGTATTTTTATGTTTGTTGAAAAACTGTTAAGACAATTAAATTATTCGTCTAATGATATAGATTATTACGCAATTCACCCAGGTGGCATTAAAATTCTACAAGCATGCGAAAAGGCATTAAAGATTACGGCGGATGACAATCAATATTCTTATGACGTTTTAAGAAGTTATGGGAATATGTCCTCTGTAACCGTATTATTTGTATTAAAAAAAATATGGGATAAATTAGGTGCTCAAGATGAGGGGAAACATATTTTTAGTTGTGCTTTTGGACCCGGATTAACCTTGGAATCGATGATACTCAAAGTTCAACATAACTAATTTATTCTGTTATTCGAACAGTACCCTTATCTAAAACTAGTATAAACAAGAATCAAAAATGGGTGACAACCTAAGCAACACAAAGTATTTAATATGGCTGTCAAAATATTCGAGCAATCCGTTTTTCTAGCCGGTTCACGTTCCGAAAAAGGTGAGGAAGCCTTCTAAGACACCATATCCCGATTCATACAAACCTGTGGTACACGAGCATCTGGAATTTGTCCACGTTTTTTCTTCAGGCAGGAGGGTTTAAACGTTTTTTGGTAGAATGTAGTTTATTTGCTATTTACCATAATAGCTGCTTCTTAAAATCATCGAGATTAGAGGCTAAACAATAGCCCCTAATAAAAGCAACCGCGCTTGCGGAAAAGCAGCATTAATCTAATGAATACAAATTGTCTTCACTTTGATTCATCGAAGGCATCAATTGGGCTTTAGCAGGTTTTATTGCTTTAAAAAATGAATTATTAATCAGAGTACCTGCAACGTCAGTTCGGGTATTGAATTTTTCACTTTTTGCAAGTAATGGAACTGCTTTACTAAGTACTGATTCTGACGAAGAGACACAATTAGTCATCTTAGTTTTATCATCAGTCTCTGACTGCTCTTTGGCTTTCGTTGCTAAGTCATTCAAAGACCCGGAAAATATCATGTCAATATTACCAGGAGTTAATTGATCCTCTATCTCTAACTCAGAAATTTTGTTCGCTAAGGTGAAAGCATTTTTCACATTTCCTGAATTTAATCGAGATAAATATTCCATTGCTAAGTCATCATCGTCAGCCAATAAGCTTACACCATGTACAATTCCATTTATATGGTCTGGATATAGTTTGATAGCATCCAAAATCCTATTTTTCATCACAGGCGAAAATTTTACTGCATCGAGCATTTGCATCGCACTCACCAAAAGCTCTGCTGACTCTGAATGTTCAATTAACATCTCCAACATATTTGTGGTGATAGCTATACCCGCTCTTTTTTGCCCCTTATTACATTTTTGTTCTGGTCTTCCATTTTTACCATTTGACCCGTTAATATGTAGCGTTTCTAATGCTTCTAATACACTTTCGGTATTTACTGTGCCACCGATTAATTTATCGAACATTTCTTGGGATAACTCTAACTTATCCCCTTCATAGTGTTTTTCATGCTTAATAAACTTAAGAATATCAATGACATTATCAAGATTATGTCTCTCTTTATCTGAAGTAGCTTTTAATAATAAATTACTCGTTTTATGTAATGCTATTTGAAGTAAGTCTGTCATATTAAGGCCTCATAATTGCTCATTATGAATACTAAGTGTACATATAATTCATTAAGACAGTATTAAGCCAACGAATCCATAGGCATCGTCTCTTTGCACAGGACAAAAATCATGAAGAAAGTTCCTTTTGCGGGTAACCATTGAAAAATATGTCTAACGTTTTTACAAATTGAGATGATTTTTTATAGGAATTAATGATGAGCTGTCGAATCCAATCAAAGCCATAACGAAAAAAACTATTCTGAGGTCGGTGGCTATCACGATACTTATTGAGTCTAATTGCTTTTTTCGAATTAGCTTTCCATTCGCCGACTTTATGGGCCCAACAAAATCCAATGGCACTACTCGTTCGAGTGTTGTGATGTGGGTTTCTTCAAAACGAAATCTACATCCTTTTAATGCTGACAAAAGACATTCTACTTCCCATCTTCGAAGATAAATTGGGATAGCATTTTTGGGATGTTGGTTTGTTGGGACAATCATTAGCTCACCTTTTTAGAAACGTGAACCGGTTAGAAAAACGGATTGCCCAATCGTGTAATCAACGTGTAATCAATCTCAAATTTTGCAAAAAAAAACGTTGCAGCCGTTTATAACGAGAATTTTTCTCAGCCTTAGATGAAAACGCCACCGCCATTTCACTTAAATTGACCGTATGAACGATAAATAAAGCCGTAACATCCGCACAAAACAATCTAATCTTGCCATGTTCCAACGGAGATTTTCACCTAATATTCTCTTCAACTCGTTTATTTTATCCATACCCCCCTTTTTTTTAGGTGAAGCGGATTATATAAAATACATTTAAAATCAGTGGGTTATTCCTTATTTGTTCGTTCTTCTTCAAAAATTGTCCTGTGCAAACGGCTAAGCCCCTCATCTACATCTTCGTAAGAATTAGTGTAAACCGCCTCAATAAGATTAGCTCAACATCATTGTGTCTTATGTATTTCATATCGAAAGGGATACCCATTTTAGCCTCAATTTATCTCTAACAAAATTGGTAATCAGTCTTTTTGTATGCGAGTGTCTGAAATTGATTATCTTCAAATAGAAATCACAATCAATGTGTATGCATACCAGTAAATACAATATACGCCCCATTTGTCTATTTTCATTGAATTCTTTCAATGTGTATTGCGCAAAGGACAAACATGCTGGACGACTGAGGGCATATTGCGCTATAAAGAAATTATAGAGTGAGTCAATAAAGCGGCTCAATTAATTACAAGTTTAAGCGACCTGAAACACCTATCCGAATATGGTCTAATCTTCTCAGATTGCAAAATGGTGAGGGAAGATTATGAATACTAAAAAACCAGTGTATCTTTTTTTAATAACCAGCTTTTTCCTATTGAGCGCTGCAGGTTATACAAAAACAAATAATATACAATTTTTCTACTCAAACAATACTCAAATTCTGGACATGGAAAAAGCATTTCAGTGTTTAATCGGTAAAGAGCAACACCAGCTCAAAAAAGACGCCACTCGTATACTACAAAGACAACATATGGAGTTAGGAGAATTTAAAAATGCTCTTGGAACGTATACTGTACAAGAAAAAAAACTATTTACCGCGGAGAACTCAGAGATTTTTTTTGTTTCACCGTTACAAAAATTATCTCAAAAAAAAGCATTCCTGGTAGCTACAATTTTGGCAAAACATCTCAAACAAGAAAGTGTAGCCATTTTTATTCCTAACAAGACAGACTCGATTGCTCATATAAAACTGGTTTTTAGACACAATAAATTCACTATTACTGAGGTACTTCAACTCATTCAGAAGCTACCCGGCTCAATGAAACAGGCATTTACTATGAGATTAAAAAATTTGCACTTTGGTTTTGATTTTACAGAAGTTCAATCGATTGAATGGCTTGGAAACGATCTTGATACCACAGAGATAAAACATCTTTTCCCTTTTGATACGTTACTCACCGATAATGGTGAGGCTTACCTGGTTTTTAATACTGGGCACTATCAAAAACTATAAAATTGTTCTAAAAAATCGTATAAAAAATATCCGCAAGCAATTCAAAGGGTTAATTAAAAAAGCGGGGATTTAATCTTGCATAAATTGGATTTTTGGCTATTCCTAAGTAATAGCTGTAAAATAAGAAGAGAATAGAGTCATTAAAAATGCTGTTCGTTTTGATGTGAATAATGATATTGTTGTAGTGATTTTTAACTTTTTCAGGAGAAAATCATGAGAAAAATACTTTCTGTTCTATTAATAACTGCGACTTTTTCCTCAACTTATGCTTCAGGGATAATAAACACCATTATTGCATCACCGGGTAGTGGAGGAACAAGTACTACTGGTACTGAAGGAACCAACACCGGAACCAATCCTGGCATGAATTCCGGAGCTAATACGGGTACGGGCACCGATAATGGTACCAACAACGGAGCTAATACTGGAACCAGCACTGGGACAGATAATGGAACTGGTACAAATAACAATACCGACAACACCAGTACTACCTACTAAATAAAAAATGTAAATTTTGTCTTTGAAAGCAATCCCTTTAAAGATTGCTTCCTGATTCAGTCCCTCAAGACTATAGCGTCTCGAGGTTTTCCCTCGGGACGTAGGGGATTAGGAAATGAACAAGAATAAAGTAGTTCATTATAGCCGGAACTAATTCGTATACTAAAACTTCATCTGTTCAGGTTTACTTACCTGTTCATGGAGTTGTAAGACAGTGTAAGGACGACATTCGCTTTTGTATAAAAGGTAATTCGTGGCAAAAACCTCCTTTTGCATATTCTGCTTAAAATATTCTATTGCGTCCTCATCTCCATAGTGCACAGCGAGATCAAGCCAATCAAAACCCGCTTGCCAATCTATCTCTAATAAATCAGGAAATTCGACCTCAAGATCAGCATCCATCTCTTTTTTTAGCGTCTCAAGATCAGCAAAAGATATAAGTGCTATTTCAAATTGAGCACTGCTATATCGTTGCAGGCCAGGAGAAGTTTCAGTAATTCGTTTTGCTGTAATTAAGGTATCTTCCATGTACTCTTTAAAAGAAATATGACGTTTAGCGGGTTTAAAAAATCGTTTCATGGGTAGAATGAGAAAAAATAGAATTAATTATGTGCTTATTGTTCACATAAGTAAATGTTTTTGTTCTATTATAAATCCATTATGTTTCAATTCATGTTCCAATAGTCAGCTAAAGGCCAAAGCAGATAGTATTTTAAAGGAGATAAAATCGTGGGAAAAAAAGTATGTGTGATTGTCGGTGTTGGACCAGGAAATGGTGCTGCTTTTGCCTCTCGTTTTTCCAAAGAAGGATATCATTTGGCTTTATTAGCTCGTTCAAAATCTTTTACTACTGAACTTGCAAATAAACTAGTAAATGCATATCCCTATGAGTGCGATGTAAGTCATAGTGATTCAATTCAAAGTACTTTTACCCAAATTCAGCGCGATTTAGGAACAATTGATGTCGTTGTGTACAATGCAGGTTCAAGCTCATGGGGTACTATTGAACAAATAACACCACAGGATTTCGAAGCAAGTTGGCGTGTTAATGCATTTGGATTAATGATGGTTAGTCAATATGTACTCTCCAGCATGAAACAAAATCGCAAGGGAAACTTGATAATCATTGGTGCAACAGCCTCCAAAAGAGGAGGAATCAAAACTGCTGCATTTGGCCCTGCTAAAGCGGCTCAACGAAGTCTTGCCGAATCAATGGCCAAGTATCTTGGCCCCATGGGAATTCATGTTGCCCTGGTTATTATCGACGGCATTGTTGATTTACCCAAAACACGAGAATATATGCCTGATAAGCCAGATAATTTTTTTGTTAAGCCTAATGATGTTGCAGATACTGTATTCTGGCTTACTCAGCAAGCTCCATCTACTTGGTCATTTGAAGTAGAGATACGTCCATTTGGCGAGGCATGGTAGTGCGCTAAAAATGAGTGGGTTGTTTTGCCTCATAGTCTGCTGTATTTATTAAGAATCTACAAATCTTTCAAAATTATTAGTAGGTTGCGGATTATTGAGCTTTACCGCTTAATCGGGATTAACTGTCCAATTGTACATGAATATCACGAGCATCAGATTGACCATGATCATCTACTACCCTAACTACAAATTTTCCCGGCTTTGCTTTCCATAAATAAGACTCTCCAGCTTTAGTCTTGGCAATAAATGTTTCGTTAATAAACCAGTATACATAAGCAATACCAGCGTCCGTGACGGCAGTGAGCGGTATGGTATTATTTTGTGGAGAATTCGCGCGAATAATATAACTGATCCCGTTTTGTGGCGAAGTAATGTGTGGATCGATACCCGAATTTCCAGACAAGCTACAATCAGGTTCAAAAAAAGGAGGTGTATGTCTTTGTATCCCAGCTTTCTTAAAAATACTCAACAAATCAGAAGGCCAAAACTCAAAAATCTCAAAACGAGTATATTCATCCATGTGGCAGGTCCGTAAGCCTGTTTTACTATTAATAGCAACCTCACGATAAATTGTATCTGTTTTGATCGGGGACTTCCCGGGAATAAACCAACTCCACTCTGTGTCTTTACAATAACGTGTAGGCAACATACCGGAGGATTTACATACTTCTACTTTTCTCAAATTCATTTGCTCTGGATGTTTTTCCAACGCATGTATTGGCCCTCGCTCATGATTTAATGCATCAATCAACTCAAAAAATAAAGGCGCAGCAATGTCTTTGCCTATAAATGCAGGATTAGCCTTATTATCAAAATTTCCCACCCATACAGCTAATACATAAGGACCAAATACTCCTACAGTCCAAGCATCCCGATAGCCTGAAGAAGTTCCAGTTTTCCAAGCAACTTGCAAACGTGACCAGCTCTTGGAGTTCTCATCCAGGCGGGGCGTATTTTTTAACATATCCAATACGAGGTAGCTTGCTTCTGGACTAAGCAAGCGTATTCCCTTTGGTTTTACTGTATTTTTAAATGCTTGAATGGGAAACCAAATCCCATCATTGGCCAGCATCGCATATAAGCTGACAAGCTCATCCATTGTTAATTCAGCACCACCCAAACTCAATGACAGTCCATAGTATGACTCTGATCGTAATTGACTAATTTGTGCTTTTTCTAGCAGTTGATGTAAGGTTGGGCTAGTGAGCTGGCTAGCGAGATAAATTGCTGGGATATTACGGCTCAAAACCAAGGCATCTTTAGCTTTAATAGGGCCCATAAAATCGTAATCAAAGTTTTCAGGATTGTAGCCATTAAAACTGTGGGGTACATCTTTTAAAACAGTATTTGGATGAATTAGGCCTTGATCCAAAGCCAATCCATAGATAAATGGCTTTAGCGTTGACCCTGGTGATCGCTTGACTTCCGTACCGTTAATTTGTCCGCTGATACTGGTATTAAAAAAATCAGCGGATCCCAACATACCCTTAATACCCATATCGCGAGTATCTATAAGTAAAACAGCTGCGTTATTTACTCCAATTCCCTTCTTTCTCGCAAGATAATGATGCGTAATACGTTCAATAATCGTTTGTGTACGATAATCCAAGGTTGTATCAATGCTTTGTTGTTTGGTTGGTGCTTCAGATAAAATTTTATTTACAAAATGTGGCGCACTAAAAGGGAGCATATGAGTGTCTTGCATCACTAAAGGCAATGCAAACATCGCTTTTTTGTTAAGATCTTCTGGATGCTTGTTTAACCAGCGACCTAACAAGTGTTCCCGAATTTTTTTTAACTCTTTATTGTTTGGTGTCCTTTTGCCAGGATTTTGAGGAATGATGCTTAAGGTCAAGGATTGGGGCAAAGTAATTTTATGTACTGGTGTTCCAAAATAAACCAAACTTGCAGCCCCTACTCCTTCAACATTGCCCCCATAGGGTGCCAAATTTAAATAAGCTTCCAGAATTTGCTCTTTGCTATAATGCATTTCAATTTGTATCGCACGAATGATTTGTAATAACTTTCCTGAGATTTTTTTTGAATTCATACCATAACGCATCCGCGCCACTTGCATGGTAATTGTTGAAGCACCTACCCTTCGTGATTGTGCACCATAGGTTTGCCATATGGCTTTCATTGTTGCCCAAGGATTCACGCCATAATGCCAATAAAAATATTGGTCCTCTTGTAATAAGGTTGCTTCAACAAGCTGCTTTGATATGCGTGACAAAGGTGTAAACAGTCGGTATTTCTCATCCTGACTCAATGTTAACCTTAGTAATTTATTATGTTCGTCATAAACTGCTTTAGAAAAACTTGTTCCCTCCAGTAAGATGGGTTTAGGTAAAAAAAATAATATCAGATAGGCGCTGACAAGTAGCGTAATAAGGATTATGCTTAGAAATTTAAATATTTTGTTCATAGTCGCTATTATGCACTAAATAGAATAAAATATATGCAAAATTTTTCACTCCTTTCCACCTCTTGGGATAAATGATGAATAAAAATCCGCTATCTATATTACTAAATGCGTTTTCATCTGTATTTGGCAAATTAAACTGGCGAAGCCCTCCTTGGGTAAATTACTTGTGTAATAAATCAAAATCATCTCCCAAAAAGTTTTGGGGAAGCAGCTTATTAATAATTCTTATTTTAATTTCAGCAGGATACTCCTTATATTGGTATAAAAATTTACCTAAACCAATTTATACCACCGCACAAATCACAGTCCCAGACATTACACCAAATACTGAAGAACAATTAGTTCCTAACAACTTGATTATTGATTTTGGTATAAAAAATAATGGATTTATTAATCAATCAGTTGCCCCACTTAATCTGATTGGAAAAACAGTTAGCGAAGGCATAGTAATAACCCCCAAAATTCCTGGGACATGGACATGGAATACCGACAGTCAATTAGTTTTTACTCCTTCAGAGGATTGGCCTGCAGGAAAAAAATATACAATCCTTTTTGCTAAGAGTGCTTTTGCTCCTAATGCCAATATGGAAAGTCATCAGTTTACTTTTTCTACTCATCCTTTTAGTGCCAAAATTACTGAGTTTAAGCTCTATCAAGATCCAGTCCATGCTGAGGTAAGAAATGCTGTAGCAACAATAGAGTTCAATTTTCCAGTTAATCCCCAAACTTTAGAACAACATACCTCTTTAGTGTATCAAACAAAATCAGGGTCTACCGGTGAAAATCTCCCGTTTACCTTTACTTATGATAAAAATAAGCGTGTAGCATACCTACATTCAGAAACAATAAAGATAAGTGATGTAGCCCGCTTTATACGTTTAACCTTAAGCCAAAATGTTACTTCATCAACCAATTCTGGTCATTTACTCCAGGAACAATCACAAAATTTACTGATTCCTAGCGCCAAAGACTTCCTTAAAGTTCTTTCTGCTTCAGCGTCCATCGTTCGCAATGATAAAGACAGGCCCGAACAAGTCCTTACTATCGAAACCTCTTTGGGGGTAAATGAGAATGAGTTTAATAAGGCAGTACATATTTATTTGCTGCCTAAAGATCGCCCAGCAACTACAGCTGAAGCTGCCAAAGAGAATTATCAATGGCAAAATCCAGGTGAAGTAACAGCAGCAGTTCTTTCGCTATCAACACCCTTGACAAAAGAAGCGATTCCTACAGAGCAAAACTATTCCACCTTACACAGTTTTAAATTTAAAACCGAGGCTCCTCGATATATATACATTAAAATTGATAAAGGAATGCACAGTTTTGGCGATTTTACACTAGGCAATGAATATGCAGCGGTGATTCCTGTTCCTGCAATCCCTAAAGAGATCAGCTTCTTACATAAAGGATCACTGCTGGCTTTAAGTGGAGAGAAAAAACTTTCTGTACTCGTTCGAGGCGTACCAGCAGTCAAGTTTGATTTTGCACGTGTGTTGCCGGAAAACATCAATCAATTAGTAACCCAAACTCAAGGTGATTTTAATAATCCTTATTTTATTAATCCTACATTTAATCAACAGAATATCAGTCAAATCTCTTCAGAGGTCCAAGAGTTCGATATTTCTGATTTAGCCAAGCAACAGTATACTGCGCTTGACTTCAGCAAGTATTTAACTATGAATACAAATACCTTGGGACCACAAGGGTTATTTTTATTGCAAGCTACTGGTTGGGACGTCCACAATAAATCAGCATTGGATGTAAAAGCAAGTCGTATGATATTAATCACCGATATGGCTTTGTTGGTAAAAGACAATCAAGATGGTAGTCATGACCTGTTCGTTAACTCCATAACCCAGGGAACCCCTGTTGCCAATGCAACAGTAACTGTTTTGGGAAAAAATGGCTTGCCCATTTTATCGCGTGTTAGTGATGTTCAAGGACGCGTTACATTCCCACCGTTAAAAGACTTTGTTGATGATAGAGAACCTATCGTATATTTGGCACAATTGAACAATGATGTGTCATTTATTCCATTCAATAATGCAAATAGACAACTAAATTTTTCCAAGTTTGATATTGGTGGGCTTTACACTAACAATCAAGAATTACACAGTTTAAGTGCTTATCTTTTCTCTGATAGAGGGATTTATAGACCAGGAGATGCAGTTCATGTCGGCATGATTGTCAAACAAGCCTATGCCCAACCCCAACCCGGTGGCTTACCTTTGCAAGCAACTGTGGTTGACTCAAGAGGGACGACAATCAAAGATGAGAAAATTACTCTTAATGATCTAGGCTACATGGAACTAGATTTTGCAACAAATACCAGTTCACCGACTGGTCAGTACATGGTCAATCTGTACTTGGTGAAGGATGGATATCCGCAAAATCTACTTGGCTCTACAACCATTCGCGTTTCTGAATTTTTACCTGATCGAATGAGAATCACTACCAGCCTGTCCCCAAAACCATCGACTGGGTGGAGTGCTCCAACTGGCTTGAAAGGTGAAGTAAGTCTTTGGAACTTATATGGCGCTCCTGCCGCTGATCGAAAAGTTAGTGCCAAGATTTTATTAGTACCCCAAAAGGTTCAATTCGATAAATATCCGGACTATGTCTTTGTAGATCCTTTGCTGGATCCAAAAAAGCCGCCAAAGGTTTTCACTGAAACATTAAATGACGCAAAAACAAATGATAAAGGCGAAGCAGAGTTTGATTTAAATCTTGATCGTTTTGAAAAAGCGACCTATCAATTAACATTTTTTGCTGAAGGTTTTGAGTCTGATGGTGGCCGCAGTGTAACAAGCCAAAGTAAAACTCTAATTAGCCCACTGCCCTACTTTATAGGATATAAGCCGGATGGTGATTTATCGTTTATTAAGCAAAACAGTGCCCGAAGTATTAATTACCTTGCGATTAATCCTGGATTGGACAAACAAGCAGTCAGTGATTTAAAGATACAACTGGTTTCGTTACACCCGGTTACAACTCTGGTTAAAAAAGCGGATGGAACCTACCAATATCAGTCCGTTATTCAATCCACAATAGTTAGCACTGCACCTTTTAATATTTCCGAACAAGGCACTGATTACACGTTACCAACCCAACAAATTGGTGATTATTCTTTAAGTATTCTTGGGAAGGATAATACAGTACTTAATCAGCTAAAATTCAGTGTAGTCGGTGCAAGCCAACAGCCCTTAGCTAAAAATGCTGAATTATCAATTAAACTCAATAAAACGGAATATCAAGCGAATGAGGATATTGAAATCCAAATTACCGCACCCTATACAGGCTCCGGTTTAATAACTATAGAACGTGATAAAGTTTATGCAGCACAATGGTTTAAAACAGATACTACTAACTCCGTTCAAACCATCCATATACCTGCTGATTTTCAAGGAGATGGGTACATCAATGTTGCTTTTATACGTGATTGGAGCTCACCTGAAATATTCATCAGCCCGCTCAGCTATAGCGTTGTTCCTTTCACAGTGAACCATGAGAATCACAACATAAAGATTGATCTGCACACTGCAGCAGTCGCACGTCCAGGCCAACCTTTCACTATAGATTATCATACAGATAAACCTGGAAAGATAATTGTCTTTGCAGTCGATGAAGGCATTCTGCAAGTTGCACGCTATACAACCCCAGATCCTTTATCATTCTTCTTCCAAAAGCATGCTCTTGAAGTATTGACCCAGCAAACTGTGGATCAAATCATGCCAAAATTTATTCAAGATCGTGAGCTTTCTGCAATTGGGGGTGATAATGGTGAAGAAGGAATGGCAAGCCGCCTTAATCCTTTCAAGCGGAAAACCGAATTACCTGTGGCTTATTGGTCAGGAATTGTTGATACCGATTCAAATAATCATCAATTAGTCTATCAAGTTCCTGATTATTTTAATGGAACATTACGAGTCATGGCAGTAGCAGTATCATCTGATTCTGTTGGTTCAAAAGAGACTTCTGCCGAAATTCGTGGAGATTTTATTATTAATCCCAATGTTCCAACTTTTGTTGCCCCTGGTGATGAATTTGAAATATCTGCTTCAATTGCAAATAACATAAAAGACTCTGGGGAACATGCACTGATCAATGTAGATTTGGCCGCTTCTCCTGAAATTGAAATCGTCGGATCTGCTACACAAACATTAGAAATTGCTGAAGGGCGCGAACAGACGGTTCACTTTAAATTAAAGGCTAAATCTCTTTTAGGAGCGGCTAAATTAACCTTCAAAGCCAGCATGGGTGATAAATCAAGTACAATGGATTCTACACTGAGTGTCAGACCCGCTACGCCGCTTAGCACCTACATCAATAGTGGGAAATCAGAAGACGCCCAAAAAACTCTGGACATTATGCAAACACTATATCCAGAATATCGCAAAGTGAGCGCCACTGTTTCTACTAGCCCGATGATTCTGGTATTTGGTTTACAACGTTATTTGGATAATTATCCTTATGGTTGTACTGAGCAATTAACCAGTAAAGCGTTACCCTTATTGGTAATGAACAACCAAACTGGTTTTGGTGAAGAAACAAAGCAAGTGAATGAAAAAGTAAACGCTGCAATTCAAATGCTAAGCCAGCGCCAGATGTCCAATGGCGGTTTTAGTTATTGGCCAGGGCTTGGTGATAACCAAGGTAATGATTTCGCAACAGTTTATGCAATGCATTTCTTAACTGAAGCAAGAGTTCAAGGATTTAATATTCCAAATGATCTGTTCTTTAACGGAATTAACTATCTTAAAACCTTGGCAAGTCAAAATGTATCTGATATGGATGCAGCAAGAATTCAGGCATATGCCATTTATATTTTAACCCGCAACGAAATCGTTACAACCAATTATCTTGGGAACCTGCAATTGTATCTGGAAAAGGATAAGACGAATGCGTGGAAGAATGATATTGCGTCAGCATATATTGCTGCATCGTATCAACTGCTACAGAGTCATGATGAGGCAAATCAATTAATTGGTCTGTATAAGCCACAAAATAATCAGGCTTATATTACTGATTTTTATAGTAGCGCAATTGCCGATGCTCAATATTTATATCTCGTAGCGAAGCACTTCCCCAATCTATTGCCACAGGTGGGTGATGAGCTACTCAATCGCTTAATTCAAGCAGTCAATAATGATCAAATTAATACTGTTTTATCTGGATTTACCAGTCTGGCCTTGGGTGCCTATCATCCAAATCTTCCTAATGAATCAGTATCAGCCTTATCGATGACCAAGATCATGGCTAATAATAAGGAAGTCGCTGTTCCATCGACAAATGCAAATTATCAAAAAACGGATATTAATCCTGATGTCCTAAAGATACGTTTTAACAACCCTGATAAGAAAACATTTTTCTATCAATTAATGCAATCAGGTTTTAATCGCGAAATTCCAAAAACTCCTTTAAAACAAGGCCTGGAAATTTTCCGAGAATATAGAGATGCTAAAGGAAATACGATCAGTACAACTACCCTAGGAAGTGAAATTGAAGTACATATTCAAATTCGTGCATTAGGTAATGATTATTTGTCTAATATTGCGATTGAAGATCTGTTGCCAGGCGGTTTTGAAGTCGTAACCGACTCTGTAAAAAATACGACAATGGATTTTGTTGATGTACGTGAAGATAGAGTAAATTTCTTTGGTGGAGTTGAGTCTGTTGCAAAAGAAATTGTTTATAAAATAAAAGCAGTGAATATTGGAAAATACATTGTTCCCCCTGCTTATGCGGAAGCAATGTATAATCCAAATACGAAAGCACAAGGTGTTTCTTCAGTAATTACGGTTACTGAGGCACCTTAACATTTGCATTATTGAATTGTAGCCCGGATTAACGCTACGAAAGCTGGGGATTTTTTGTCGTCATCCCGAGTGAAGCGAGGGATCTTCCACTATAATGCCGTGCTATATCATGGGGATCTCTCATTTCACGTGGGATGACGCGCGTGGTGGTAAAAAAAAGTTTTTAATAAAAAAATGGTGTACGTTTTATGAATAATCTAAAAAAAGGCATAAGTAAGTTTATCTTTATGGGAAGATGGTTACAACTTCCTTTATATTTAGGCCTTATTCTAATACTGGCTGTTTATGTATATCGTTTTGTCCATGAATTATTTGAATTAATAATCCATCTCAATAACATTAATGATACACTCATTATGCTTGGTGTGCTGGACTTAATTGATGTAGTGATGATTGCCAATCTTCTCATTATGGTTGTTTTGGGGGGATATGAAACCTTTGTTTCGCCCCTTGCTCTTGACTCACATCCGGACCAACCCGAATGGCTCGATCATCTTGATGCAGGAGCTATGAAAGTAAAGCTTGCTCTTTCATTAATTGGCATATCATCGATTCATCTATTGAGAACATTTATTGATCCCAATAAACTCAGTAACTTCTCAGTAATGTGGCAAGTTATCATTCATTTAACATTACTTGTTTCAGCCTTAGCAATTGCATTAACCAATAAAATGCTGGCGACAAGCAAAACACATTAATAGATAAACTTGTCGCTTGATACTTGAAATTCTTTAATTCAGCATACGTTATATGTTCAGAAGAGCATCCTGGGCAAAATCAAGTACGTTTTCGCATAAATCAATTCCTAAAACTTGTGCGCCCCTGCTTAAAAAAATCTGCTTATCCTTTAGAGAACCACGACCTATATTAATAATTTGCAGATGATGAGAAAGTACTCTGATAAGTTTTTCTCTTGATGCAAGAGGTGCTCTCTCTGCCACATTGCGCGCAAATGCCACCGCTGTTGCCTCCTAACTTGCTGTGTAGAGTACATTAATTGCTCTTCATTCCAATTGCTCATACAGTACTGAGTAGCGCCCAAACGCTCTATTGCTTAAATTGCAATCATGCTCATATTTTATTCAATTAATTAATATTTTGTTAATAATTGATGCGTATAATGCAGGATAAAAGTGATTTTATAATTTGGTATGGATGCCTCGTATGTCAGAAAATATGAGGTTATTTAAATGTTCTCTAAAAAAGAAACACAACAACAAACTACTACAACACCGCAAGTTAAATCCGATCAAGTTAAAACAGAATATCATGTTGCAGTCTGTGTCAAAGATACTAATCAAGAAAATGGCCCAGGACACGTAACAGCAATGCTTATTAAGAAAAAAGAAGGTAAGACAGAAATTCGTACTACGAGTTTTTATCCTGGATTCTTCGGAAGTATTATAAATGGAATGAGCTTCGGCTCGATCCCTGTGTCAGGACAACTTGCCCCAGATCATAAGCAAGATGTAGAAGAAGCAACTCATATTTTGACTACTTCAGTAAGTAAAGAACAATTTAAAAGTGCAAAAAAGGGTCAAAATGAATTTAGTAAAGATGTAACAAATGGTCATTCGACCTACTCTGTTTTTGGTGATGCCAATCCATTAGTGAATGGATTTAAACATCTACTTCACGGAGGTGCAGGCTCACAAAGAGTAATAGAAAAATCTAAGAAGGAAACGGGTAGTTATCCCTCAGAAGATATATGTGGTTTCCATGTGTATGATGACAATCATCCAGAAGTTCCCAAAATTAAAGTAGATAATTGCGCTAGTTCGGTAACCCATGTTATCAAAAGTGCAGGTTATAATTTTGAAAATCCTACAATCCCAACTTTATTTACTCCGGCGTTAGAAAAACACGGTTTTACAAAAGTAGATAAAGCAACATTTATAAAAGAACATTGCAGCGACTTCAAATTATAATATCAAATCGATGCACACCATATTTAGTAAAACATTAAATATGGTGCGCAATTAATACCCACTTGATTTAAAATTTAATACCTGCCTATAATCTCTGTGCCGAATAGGTAATTTATCTAATAAAAGGATTGTTATGTTTTCATTTCTCAGATCTAAAAAAGTTGATAGTGCAAATACTTCCCTCTCTAATTCAAATCCCCAAAAAGATATGGAAAGTAGTACTACAAACTTAAACCCTGTTACTCCAATAAAAGAAACGAAATCAACGGAACCCCCAAAAAATACTTGGGTATTTATTTGGGATATGACAGCAAATAAAGTTGGCCATGCTGCAATACAAGTAGGCGGCTCAAAACCAAAAATGAAAGATGAAGATCCCGGCGAATATGCGAGTATTCATCCTGATACTATCCCATCCACAGGATTGACTGCTGTACTTCCCTTGCCAGCGCACATTGCTACCAATTTATCCGATGATATGGAAACCTTGGGCACATCTAATAACACAAACTTAGATACAGATAGACCGGTGCAGGTAAATCCAAGCCAAGATGCAAAACCATTACCCCCAGATCATGTTTATCAATATAAGAATTTAAATACTCCGGTAATGAGTGAACATATTAAGAAAACCGAAGAAAAAGTAAAAGCAGGTGAAGTAGGCTATCAACTACTACCCAATATTAATCTTGTTAAATTTTTTAAAGACAGCTCTGCTTTTGTCAATCAAGATCCAATTGACGTTGAATTGTATCGCAGAAGAGTTATGCAGGAAACCACTAATAATCCAGTATATAACTGTACCACACTGGTTAGTGAGATTTTAAATAAAGGTGGG
This sequence comes from Legionella cherrii, assembly GCF_900635815.1. Lineage (NCBI taxonomy): Bacteria > Pseudomonadati > Pseudomonadota > Gammaproteobacteria > Legionellales > Legionellaceae > Legionella > Legionella cherrii. The sequence continues at coordinate 2,571,967 of NZ_LR134173.1, read as the reverse complement.
TTACCCGTCAGTCACTCTAGTGTAAAACCATGGGGAATTACTCCAAATGGATTATCAAGTGAACTTAGCGACTCATCAGAAAGCAGTCAGGGTCCCAAAATTTAATATGTTCACAAAGGGTTTTCCATACATTAACTGGAAACCACTTAGAGTCCCAGAATCCTGGGGAATTTGCGACCAAGGGATCTCCTGAATATGGTACCTGTTTCAGAGGCTTCCTATATTACATCCAGGAGATCACTGAGTTTGTTTGCGGTGATAAAGTGAGCTATTACATTCATATAACTTTAATCAATCACTTAAAGCCTCTATTCTTGCAATTTTAAATGTGATACATCGTAAATTGTAATCGGTGACTGGATTCCTTTAACTTTGACTCGCAGATGCCCATTAATTTCGATATCATTTACAACTTCCTTATAAGTAGACTCAGAAATCAATATTTGACCGCCAAGACTGAGATCTTGAATTCGTGATGATAAATTAACGGATGATCCTATCGCGCTGTATTGCATTCGTTTTTTGGAACCCACATTCCCCACAACGGCAACCCCGGTATTAATCCCTATTCCCATTTCTAACTGCGGCAAATTTTTCTTTTTATTAGCCTGATTCAATTTTTTTAGGACCTGTTGCATTTCTAAAGCACAGGCTATCGCACGAAGGGAATCATTTCCGGAGGAATATGGTGCGCCAAAAATGACCATAATGGCATCACCAATAAACGCATCAACAATTCCTTGATATTTTTCTATGACCGGAACCATTTTACTGAAATAGTTATTTAAAAGAGAAACCAACGTTTCACCAGGAATTGCTTCAGATAAAGGAGTAAAATTTCTTAAATCGCTAAACATAACTGTTATTTTATTTTCATATCCTCCCAATTTTTGATGATGAGGGGATTTAAGAATGGTATTTACTACCTCATCTGACATATAAAAACTAAATACTTTACGAATTAACTTATTTCGTACTTCAAGTTGGCTTTTTATTTTTTGTAATAAAAAGTTTGTCTTACGGAGGCTTAACTGATCTTTGGCTATATGAGCTAAATTTAATAAAAGCTCTAATTGTTTTGAGTCTAATTGTTTTGGAGAAGTATCAGCCAAACAAAATGTACCCACATTATAACCCTGTGGATCGGTCAGAGGAACGCCTGCATAAAAACGAATATGAGGGGCCTGTTGTACTAGAGGGCTATTGGCAAATCGTTCATCATTTAATGCATCGTTAATAATTAATGGTTCATGTTTTTTTATTGTTACATTACAAAAAGAGATGTTTCTTGGGGTTTGTTTTACCTTTAAACCGTGGTGTGATTTAAGCCATTGCCTTTTTTCATCAAGAAACGCGATATAACAAATGGGGATATTAAATAAATCAATTGCAAGACGCACCAATCGATCATAACTTTCTTCGGGACCTGTATCCATAATTTTTAATGACTGAAGTGCATCAAGGCGTTTATTCTCATATTCTTTGGTATTTTCTATTTCTTTCAATTTCGATGCCATAGTAACTCTCTGTTTCTATTATCTAATATCATATTAGATGTACGGTACTAGTTCTCTATATAATCATTATAGATTAAATATGAACCACATTTTTTGCATTGGACATAATTCATGATACTATCCATTAAACCTAATTTTGGGCTTATTAAAATGTTCACAATGAAAAATAAGCAGGAGCATAGACGATTAAGTAAAGTTGACGACCATGGTGAATATGCACTATTTCCAGGAGTTACGGTGGTATCCGCCTGCTATCCTGAACATAAAGAATTTTGTGAAACTATCCATAAAGCCTTAAAAAATAATCCTTTGATTATGCAGCATTTTTCTCCCCTACCTGCCAATAGTTATCATATGACCACAATGAGTTTAGAAACGGAGCATCAAGTAGGCGCCATATGGGACCAATTTATTACTCATAACTTACCTCACTACAAAAAAATAAAACAAGCTCTTCAAAAAACACCCATTACCCCTTCTATTGAAAAGATGCAAGTCAACATTGGTCGGACTATATCCCTTGCTTTAAATTTATTCAGAGAGCATGTAGCACAAATTCAAGAAATAGCAGAAGCTTTGAGTATTGAAGAAACAATTCCCAAGATCTTTCACATTACATTGGCCTATTCACGATCTAATAAGATAATTTCTATAGAAGTTTCGGAACAACTTAAAGCGGAGATAACTAGAGAACTCAATGTAATTCTCGAAAAAACGATACTTCCATTAAAAATTGCTGAAGCCAAACTTTGCTATTTTAATGATATGAAGGCTTTTATTCCTTGGGATGCAGAACATAATCCATTTACCCAATCCAAACAACATGTACCCGATTACCTGCAAATTAATGAACAGAGTACAGAATATCTTCAAAAAGAAGCGCTACATGAGACGAGTTGTTCCACCTAAAAATCATTTCTGTTGAAATAAACATTTTGATCTTATATTGTTGCTTCCTAATACCATGAATTAGGGAGTTTTCATGAAAAATCATTCTGGGATATTTAGGTTAAGTGATTATGAGGTTCTTGAGTATCTCGTAAAACATGTAGATTTGGAGATTGATCTCTCTAAAAAACCGATTCAATCCAAAGCATTATTGACTATTGAGCCAAACCCCAAATCTTCATCTCACTCGGTTGATCTTGAGTTGGATGGAGAAAATATGCTCTTAGAATCAGTTTTACTCGATGGTAAAAAACTATCTCAAGAAGAGTATGAAATAACAAAAGACTCTATAATCATCAAAAACATCCCCCAAGGCCGCGCTTTTACACTCGAAACAGTGACTCGTTTAGGAGAAAATACGGATCTTTTCGGCTTATATGAAACAGAGGGAACAATTCTCGTTAAAGCTGAAACCGAAGGACTACGTCGTGTCCTTTATTGTCATGATCGGCCTGATAATTTAGCCACCTACAAAACAACAATTATTGCTAAAAAGGAAGACTATCCCGTATTACTTTCCAATGGTTCACTTATTGAACAAAAGAATCTCGATAATGGGTTACACAGCGTAACCTGGCTGGATAAAGTGCCTAAACCGAGTTATCTTTTTGCCTTGGTTGCGGGAAAATTACAAAAATCAGTGGCTTATTTCAAAACCCGCTCTCAGCGTGAATTACCGATTGAATTTTATGTGCCCCCTGCAGCTACCGCAAAATGTGATTTCGCTAAAGAAGTTTTAAAAGAAGCAATGCGTTGGGAAGAAGAGGTCTTTGATCTGGAATGTGAGTTACCACAACATATGGTAGCTGGAGTCGATAAATATGCTTCAGGTGCTTCAGAACCGACTGGATTAAACTTATTCAATACTGCAAATTTATTTGCCACACCCGAAACTCGAACTGATGCTGATTTTCTCCGTGTCTTAGAGGTTGTTGCTCATGAATATTTTCATTATTGGTCAGGTGATCGAGTAACCATACGCGAGTGGTTTAACTTGCCATTTAAAGAAGGTTTAACTACGTTTAGAGCAGCGATGTTTCGGGAGCGCTTATTTGGAACCGACTTAATTCGGATGTTAGACGGAAAAAATTTTGATGAGCGTGCCCCAAGGCAAAATACATACACCAATGTTAGAAGTCTATATACTGCCGCTGCTTATGAAAAAAGTGCTGATATTTTTCGCATGATGATGCTATTTCTTGGTGAAAAAAGTTTTTATGAAGGAATGACCCAATTTTTAAAAACTAATGATGGTGGTGCCGTAACTTTGGAAGATGTATTGGAGTCATTGAGTGAATCAACAGGTAAAGATATGCGCTCTTTCTTGTCCTGGTTTACTGAATCCGGTATTCCTCAATTAATGGTTACTGATGAATATGATGAGAAAGCAAAATGTTATACTTTGAAATTTAAAACCCAAGATGGGAAAGGTAGGCCGATACCTGTTGTGTTCGGATTACTGGCTAAAGATGGAAAAGAAATTCAAGGTGATACAACGATAATAATTGATAAGCCTGAAATGAAATTTCACTTCAATCATCTTGATTCACGCCCTACTCCGTCATTATTACGCAGCTTTTCGGCTCCAGTTCAACTTGAATTTGCATATGATTCAGAACAGTTACTTCAATTAATGCAACATGACAGCAATTTATATAATCGTTGCGAGGCAGCAAATAAATTGATCACCAAGATGGTTAAGGAATATTGCTTGGGTAATTCTCTTAAATTCACCCCTGAATTTTTTAACACCTATCGAAAATTAATCCTGGAGGCATCTAGTTCATTAAATCATTGGGTTTTGGCCGAACTCATATCCATACCTCCAGAAGAAATTTTATTTTCCAATCTGCAAGACCAGGATTTTGAAAAAATTGCAGAAGCACGTCGACTTATTCAAGTCCAGCTTGCAAAAGAATTAAAGAACGATATTTTGTTAATGCAAAAAAATCTAGATAAATTACCTGCATCCAACAACTCACCTTTTAAATCATTTGATATCGTCTCTGCGGGGATACGACGCTTAAAGCATGTTTGTCATACTTATTTAATTTCTGTACAGCCTGAAAAAACAGAGAGTTCTTTAATAGAACAATTCAATAGTTCCTTAGGTAAAAACATGACTGATTGCCTCTCTGCACTTATTTTGCTTGTAAACAATAATTGCAGCCAATCAAGCGCCCTCTTACAACGTTTTTATGATTACTGGCAAGGTGATGCGGGAGCTGTTAATTATTGGTTTAATGTGCAGACAGCAGCACATTCGGAGCATGTTGTAAAACTTGTGGAACAGTTAATGCAACATCCCGCTTTTGATTTATCTAATCCCAATAAAGTATATGCTTTACTGGGCACATTTATTAAAAATCCTTATGGTTTTCATGCAACTTCGGGAAAAGGCTATCAATTAATCGTTGACGTCATCCTAAAATTGGAAAAAATTAATCCAACATTAGCTGCTCGCGTAGCTGAAGAATTCAATGGTTGGGAGAAGTACGATAAGAAAAGACAACAAATGATGTTAAGTCAATTGGAATTCATGAGCATTAATGCAACAACTGATGATGTGAGAAACATGGCAAAAAAGGGGTTGGACAAGCGGAAAGCTGATCCACCTATTCCCATACAACATATGTTTTTTTGTTCTTCAACCTCAGCAAATCCAGGGACTTTGAATAAAGAAGAAGAAAAAACTTATTCGTACGATAATTAGCTGTGAGTAAAAAACACTCTTTACCTTAACTTCTCTCTGCAGGGGAGAAACAATCCGCAAGACAGATAACGGGGATGATTGTGTCACCCTCACCAAAGCACCCCTCCTACAAGCCGGAGGGGACTCCTTTGAAGATCTTATAATTTTAAAAGAACTTCGGCACAACACTCAGGGGCAGTTTTCTTATCTAATCCCAATTCATCTTTACTTCGCTCTTGTTGCCGTTTTGCAGTAAAAAAAGCCGATATACTGCTAGAAAAATATTTTTCCGGAAGATATGGTTTCCCAAAATGAGTATAAGCTGGTTTTCCCTCTAATACCCCCTGATTTAATAAAGCTCCAGGAACAGCCTGAGCTACATACTCAGCAGCTGCGGCAGCTTCATTACCATTGACATTGGCCCGTATAAAAAGATGCTCAAATTCAGGATTAATTACAGTCAATTCAGGTTTTTTAAGTTTTTCAAATAAACTACTCGTCAAAATAATTTTAAATTGATTCTTACATGCATCTTGATGTTTTTTACAAACCTCAAGTATTTCTATTAAATAAGCATCGAGATTTTCAATACCAGGGTGTAGACCAAGACGTACTTCCATATTAGGATGCTTGGGAAGTACATCAAGTAAACCATTTACAAAAGTACTATCAATTGCCACAGGCTGGGTGGTACTACTCACAAAAGCGAATGAATTTCCTTCAGTAATTTGCAAAGTTTTTCGCGTCTTCTGGATCCGATCTCGTTCTGCATCGAATCTCTGTGCAAGTTCTGTATCATTCACTTCCGGTTTTATGGCAAGCGCATTGTCAATACTTAGATGACCAATAATATGTATTTTACTTTTATCTTTAATTTCGAAGTCTGCTACAGCCTTCTCCAATGGCAAAGCCCATTGTACATTTGGCTTGTTTTTTAGAGTAGGTAAAAAATCCCATAAGTTATGGTTATCAGGCTTAAACATAAACTCATAAGCCATAAGTACAGGCACATCCTCTAATGCCGCTGCGATTTGAAAAGGAACTTTATTGCTCACCGAGGGAACACCACAATATACTTGCTGAACCTTCTCTGTTTGCAAGTATTTTATTATCCTATTAAGTTGCTCTTCATTGCAGGAACTTACTGCAAAAGAGTTATTTTCAGTAGTAATTAATTCGGGCAATGATATTTTAGTGGATACTAAATTTGAATTAAAGACAGCGACTCGATCCTGTGCTGTTTTAGTTAATGAAATCAGTAAAACCTCATGCTTACCGTGAGACTCTAGGACTCTGATCGTATTTAATGCTAAATCAGTATCTCCAGCACTACTAATAAAAAAAGCAAGTTTCATATCGTTTGTTGATTAGGATATTAAATGAACAATGATATCAAATAATAGTTTGAAAGTCCTTAATCTGAGCTTGTATTTGCGTCAATGAGTTGAACTAGTCAAGTTTTCGGCACTTAAGCATACCCAGGGGACAAAGTATCATTTAATTCAATTGTCTTTAAAAAAACCAAGTGCATTTGCAATTTTTTTATTCATAAAACGTTTAGGTAATAACATGGGCAATATCCAATCGGTGAAGAGATTAGGAACCAAAACATAACTCGATTTAGGATGTGGGTTAGATAAAATTTTATTTACAAGCTCACCTACTTTTTTGGCAGGTAAAGCAGATAGTTCCAGTTTATGATAAATATAGCTTTTAAATTTTAGAAGAGACTTCGCATAAATAGACTGACTCAGCTTATCCTCATTGACTTGATCTTCATTTTTATGCCAAATGGGAGTGTCAACCATTCCCGGTCTAATCAGTACTACATCAATACCAGAAATCATCAGCTCAATACGCAAAGTATCTGAAAATGCTTCCACTCCATATTTTGAAATAGAATAGGGACCAAAAAAAGGTCTGCAAATTTTACCGGATATAGATCCTATGTTGATGATTTTACCCGGGGCTCCATCCAGCGTTTTATCGCCTCCAAGCAAAGAGATGAACTCTTGAGTTACCCTAATTTGCCCAATCACATTTACTTCAAATTGACGACGAAACTCATCAAGCGGCATTTCGGTCAAAGGACCAACAACAGCAATTCCTGCATTATTAATTAATCCCCAAAGTTTTTTTCCTCGTAACTGTTTACGAACTTCTTGTGCTGCTTTTTTTACTGCCAATTCATCGGTTATATCAAACAAAAGAGGAACAAAAAGAGTACCCAGCTCTTCTTTAATCCTTAATGCATCATCTTCATTGCGAACACTTCCAAAAACACGAATATTGTGAGTAACTAACTCTTGAGCAATGGCAAATCCAATTCCAGATGAAACACCAGTAATCAGAGCAGATCGCATCTTTTAAGCTCCTTTGCTTGCTTTAATCTCAATTAAATGATTAGTGGGGAAGATTTAAGCGTTTTGCTTTTATCGAAGAAATATCTGTATGTTGTAAGCACTCTATTTTTATGCATTAAACCAATTTTTTCCATCTGCTGATGCATTTTAGGATTAACTTCACCAATCCATTTCATTTCATACTCCGTATACCTAAATTTTGGAGATTTATTTATTTTCTTTAATAATTCGATAGTTAAGTAAACAGTAATTCCTGTTTTTTGAAACTCTGGGATGATAGCATAAATTAAACCCATTATTTTGTTACAGGGTTTAAAATGTTTCAAACAAAACAGTTTCACAATTTGCACAATACCAAACTTCCCATTTAAATATTTAATTAATTGATTTAAATCTGGAATAGAAAACAATGCAGCTATTGGACGCTGTTGATATTGAGCTAATAAAACCATTGGATTATCGCCCAATAGCAGCATTTTTCTTAGCAGATCAACTACTAGATCAAACTCAACTTGTCCATTAGGCCCTAAATCCAGTTTATCTATATATAGCATCTCTGTAAAATCATAAGAAAATTTTTTGAAGTTATTTGTATCAATATGTTGAATCGAAAAGTCAGGATTATTTTCATATTCAGAATGGATTTTATACCAGATGGGTTTTAAGGATGTATCTAAAGCGATGCTATAACCTAATTGATGATAAAACTCTTGAAATCCGTAGGCTTCAAACAATTCTTGATAATAAGGTAAATTATAATTCGTAAGGTACGGTGGGTTCTGAAAACCCTCAACCAGTAATCCCCACCATCGGTCTTGTTCTCCGAAATTTATCGGCCCATCCATGGCTTCAATTCCTTGGAATTGAAGCCAGTCTTTTGCCGCATCAAAAAGTATTTTTGCAGCTTGATGATCGTAAATGCAGTCAAAAAAACCTATTCCCCCTACTAAATAATTATCCGCAATAACTTGATATTGTAAATTAATAAACGCTGCAATTCGGCCCACTAGCTCACCCCGTGTATCACGTAAAATCCAACGTTGAATCCACCCATGTCGAAATGTATTATTCCGTTGTGGATCAAATACATCATCGATGTCTTTATTCAAGGGACGGATGTAATCAGCATTATTTTTGTTTATTTTGACATTGACTCGAATAAAATCCTTGGCATCTTTAGTGGTCTGGACTCTGGCTAACTTAAATTGGCCCATAATTATCTCCCTTTAAAAATAAGGAGGCGGACCTATTCAAAATAAAAGAATAAATCTTATGGAAAAAAACAGTACAACCTCTGAATATTAATTTGCAGGCTGTTTTTGCTGCAAAGAATACAAGTTGAACATAAACTTTGTTAACAGAATACGGGTGTTCTGTGAATACAGTCTTCATCACATGTCACATGCCCATACATTACATATAAGATGAGTATAGTTGATATTTATGACTTTGTTATCTAAAAGAAAATTAAGAGTTCAGTATGAGAAAATCGAGCCCTATGCGAGCTCGAATATGTAGTTCTTTTGCAGTTTTAGCTATTCATGGTCAGGGTGCACAACAAAAATACCCGGTGCGTTCCGCAAGTATTCGTTATAATCCATTCCATAACCAAAAATATAATGATCTTCTACTTGTAAACCTACAAAATCAGCCTTTTGAAGACCATTTACAACACGCTTCCTATATTTATCAACCAAAACTGCACTATATACTTTTTCCGCGCCAAGTTTTTTTACTTCATCAATAATTGCAGCTAATGTGATGCCACCGTCGAGAATATCATCAACTACAAGAACAGTTCTTCCCTTTAAATTAGCCGAAGGCTTTGCTTTCCACACGATATCGCCTCCCGTTGTCTCGCCCTGATAACGGGTTGCATGGACATAGTCTACTTCTAACGGAAAGTCCAAGCGTGGCAATAAATTGCCTAAAAGAACTAAGCCCCCTACCATAACACAAAGAAGGACTGGATTTTGCTCTTGCAATTCTTTATGTATATTTATCGCCATACGATCAAGAGCGGCTTCAACTTCATTTGTAGTAAACAAGCAAGTTGACTTCTCATACACTTTTTTAATTTTATCTGGAATAGTCATTATTTGAATCCTTGGGACAAAGAGTGGGATATAAGGGAGCGTTCATTTAATCTTTTATTTTTCCTGTGCCTGGAAAAGGGCTAACTTTACTTCCATAACCTGGATTATCTTTAACTTTAGCTGTTCCTTGTTTTGTCACTTCATCAATACGATAAATTGAATGCATGGGGATGAATGTCCGCTTTACGCCGTTAAATTCAATTTTTAATCGTTCTTCAGAAGGGTCAACAACCAATGCAGTTTGTTCACCAAACACCAGTTCTTCAACCTCGAGAAACCCAAACATTTCACTTTCTTTAATGGAGCGTGCATAAATTTCATAAATTGCTTCTTGATTAGCAAAAGTGACTCTGAATATTGTTTTTTTATTCATAAAATTAACCTGTTCTTATGACAAAGCGAAGTATACAAAAATAAAGGGACACTGTTCAAATTAAATTAACAGGAGTTAATTAGAGTTTGAGCTCGCATTTCATCCGATAAATGCTAACCTTTAAATTATTAAGAGCTTATTGGAATAATATACTATGACACAAAATAAGCAGGAACAACCTATCCAATTTAATGAAATGATTTTTTTTCAAAATCTAGTTCCCGGCAAACAGCAATCTCCTTTAATTGATCATTATCGTTCCAATGTTCTTGATGAGGAAAAAGATGAGAATATAAAACAGCAGCGAAATGCGTTACTGATGGAGTTCCCTCCTATTCTTTCTTTTCGCGATGAGCAACAGAAAAAAAAATTCTATGATGATGAGGCAAAAAAATGTCAACAATTTTGTTGTGGTGGTATGAACCCATTGAGTGCTGCATTTATAAGTGACATTGCCTTTGTCCCTAAAGATGATTATGTGTATTCTTCTGGAAATGGTGAATTGTATCAGGGAAGCCAAAAAGAAATAGGCAGCGCAATAAAAGAAGGT